>NZ_JBFAWD010000011.1:0-231607 GCF_040680135.1 Nocardia sp. NPDC052112
GCCGTCGAGACTCGCGACTTCGTCGCATGCGCTTCGACGACTCGGACGCGAGACGGGCCGCGAACGGTCGCTCGTAAGACTCGCTCGGTGGTGGTTGCTGATGGCGGGGTGTTCGGCACCGGGTGTAGGCGCGTCGGATGGGTGAGTCTCGTGTCTGCGGCGCATGTGGCGTTGACGGCTCGGCTGTGTTCGATGGGCGCGCCTTCGGCTCGGATGCGAGACGGGCCGCGAACGTTGCTCGTAAGCTCGCTCCGTGGTGGTTGAGTGGGTGGCGAGGTCTCCTACATCAACCAGGCGACCGCACCCGCTGCCGCGAGTACGGCGAGCACCGCGAGGGCGATGGCGAGGGGGCGGGCGGTCTTCCAGGTGGAGAAGGCTCCGCCCAGCAGGAACCCGGCCAGCGCGAACAGGATGACGGACGACATCCAGTCATTCTGCCTCGTGGGGTTTGGGCAATTAACAATCACGCATGCTTGCTTTTTTCTGGATCGGGTGTGATGCTGGACTTCGGAACGCGGACTCCACCGGCGGCGCGACGCGGCGTGCCGGGACGGTTCGCCGTACAGGAGGGCCTTCCAGCTGATGAGTATGCTGGCCGCCGATCCGGAGCTGATCCGAATCGGCAACTGTTCCGGGTTCTACGGTGATCGGCTCAGTGCCATGCGGGAGATGCTCGAGGGCGGGCAGCTCGATGTGCTCACCGGGGACTACCTCGCCGAGTTGACCATGCTGATCCTCGGCCGCGACCGGATGAAGGATCCCAGCCTCGGATATGCCAAAACTTTCGTCCGGCAGATCGAGGACTGCCTCGGCCTGGCACTGGAACGCAATGTTCAGATCGTCACCAATGCGGGCGGCCTCAACCCGGCCGGGCTCGCGGAGCAGCTGCGCAAGGTTGCGGCGGATCTCGGGCTCGATGCCAAGGTCGCGCACGTCGAGGGGGACGACCTGCTGGGTCGGGCGGGCGAGCTCGGCCTCGGGTCGCCGCTGACCGCCAATGCCTATCTCGGTGCCTGGGGCATCGTCGAATGCTTGAATGCGGGCGCCGATATCGTGGTCACCGGTCGGGTCACCGACGCTTCGGTGATCGTCGGCCCGGCCGCCGCCCATTTCGGTTGGGGGCGAACCGATTACGATCAGCTGGCCGGTGCGGTCGTGGCCGGACATGTGATCGAGTGCGGTACGCAGGCCACCGGCGGCAACTTCGCGTTCTTCACCGAACTGGCCGATCTCGGACGGCCCGGCTTCCCCATCGCCGAAGTGCGCAGGGATGGCAGCAGTGTCATTACCAAACATCAGGGCACCGGCGGCGCGGTCACGGTGGATACCGTTGCGGCACAGCTGATGTACGAGATCCAGGGCGCGCGCTATGCGGGGCCGGATGTCACCACGCGGCTGGACAGCATCGAGCTCGGTCCGGAAGGCCCCGATCGGGTGCTGATCAGCGGTGTGACCGGCGAAGCGCCACCGCCACAACTCAAGGTGTCGCTCAATACCCTCGGCGGTTTCCGCAATGAGATGGAGTTCGTGCTCACCGGACTGGATATCGAGGCCAAAGCCGCACTGGCGCAACGACAGCTGGAGTCCTGGCTGCCCGTGCGTCCCGCGGAGCTGACCTGGACGCTCGCGCGCCTCGACCGACCGGATGCCGAAACCGAGGAGCAGGCGAGCGCGCTGCTGCGCTGCGTGGTCCGCGATCCGGATCCGAACAAGGTCGGCCGCTCCTTCTCCAATGTCGCGGTCGAGCTGGCCCTGGCCAGTTACCCGGGGACCAGCTTCACCAGCCTGCCCGGCAACGGTTCGCCGTACGGGGTGTACACACCGGGCTTCGTCGATGCCGCCGAGGTGCCGCATGCGGCGGTGCTGCCGCAGGGCACTCGTATCGATATCGCACCCACCGCGGATACCAAGGAATTGGCCGAGGTAGCCGAGCCGCAACTGCCGCAGCCATTGCCCGTCGACGCAACTCGCCGAGCTCCACTGGGCACGATCGCGCTGGCCCGCAGTGGCGACAAGGGCGGCAATGCCAATATCGGCGTGTGGGTTCGCACGGATGAACAGTGGCGCTGGCTGGCGCATACGCTGACGGTGGCGCGGATCAAGGAACTGCTGCCCGAGGCCGCACCACTGACCGTCACCCGGCACGTGCTGCCGAATCTGCGTGCCGTGAACTTCATTATCGAGGGTCTGCTCGGACAGGGTGTGGCCTATCAGGCCCGCTTCGATCCGCAGGCCAAGGGGCTCGGCGAATGGCTGCGCTCGCGTCATGTTGATATCCCATTGGAGTTGCTGTGAATCCGTGGAATACGCCGGAACGGCGCGAATTGCGTGCCACCGTCAGGGGTTTCGCCGAGCGAGAAGTGCTCCCGTACCTCGATGCGTGGGAGCGCGACGGTGAGATCCCGCGCGAACTGCACAAGAAGGCCGGAGCGCTCGGCCTGCTCGGCATCCAATTCCCGGAATCAGCGGGCGGTTCCGGTGGTGATGGTATCGACGCCATGATCGTCTGTGAGGAGATGCATCAGGCCGGGTGTTCCGGCGGCCTGTTCGCCTCGCTGTTCACCTGCGGTATCGCGGTGCCGCACATCATCGCCTCGGGTAACGAAGATCTGATCGAGCGCTTCGCACGCCCGACACTTGCCGGGGAGAAGATCGGCTCGCTCGCCATTACCGAACCGGGCGGCGGCTCCGATGTCGGCCACCTCACCACCACCGCGCGCCGCGATGGCGACCACTACATCGTCAATGGCGCCAAGACCTACATCACCTCGGGTGTGCGCGCCGATTTCGTGGTGACCGCTGTGCGCACGGGCGGTCCGGGCTCCGGCGGAATTTCGCTGATGGTGGTGGAGAAGGGCACACCGGGCTTCACGGTGAGCCGCAAGCTCGACAAAATGGGCTGGCTGGCCTCCGATACCGCCGAACTCTCCTATGTGGATGTCCGGGTGCCGGTGGAGAATTTGGTCGGCCCGGAGAATTCCGGCTTCTATCAGATCGCCGGCGCGTTCGTCAGCGAGCGGGTCGGCCTTGCGGTGCAGGCGTATTCGCAGGCCCAGCGCTGCCTGGACCTGACCTTGGACTGGGTGCGCAATCGAGAGACCTTCGGCCGCCCGCTGATCAGCAGGCAGGCCGTGCAGAATACGGTGACCGAGATGGCCCGCCGCATCGATGTGGCCCGCGTCTACACCCGAAATGTGGTGCAGCACTGGGGGACGGTAGCCGACGCAGTCGGCGGGGTGGGTGGATACCGTGCCGATGGCGAAACCGATTTGATCGCCGAGGTGTGTTTCGCCAAGAACACCGCCGTGGCGGCGGGTGAATGGGTGGCCAATCAGGCCGTTCAGCTGTTCGGTGGCCTCGGCTATATGCGCGAATCCGAGGTCGAGCGGCAATACCGCGATATCCGCATTCTCGGCATCGGCGGTGGCACAACGGAAATCCTGACCGGACTGGCGGCGAAACGATTGGGGTACCAGTCTTGACGACACTACGCACCACCCTCGATACCGCATCGCCGGAATACACGGCCGCGGCCGAGGCCATGACCGCCAAACTCGCCGAGGTGGAGGCCGAATTCGCCAAGGCCATCGCGGGCGGCGGCCCGGATAAGCTGGCCCGGCATCGCAAGCGCGGCAAATTGACCGCGCGCGAGCGCATCGAACTGCTCATCGACGAGGATTCGCCATTCCTCGAGCTGTGCCCGCTTGCCGCGTGGGGCAGCGAGTTCCACGTCGGGGCGAGTGTGGTGTGCGGTATCGGCATCGTCGAGGGTGTCGAATGCATGATCGTCGCACCGGATCCCACGGTGCGCGGCGGCACCTCGAATCCGTGGACGCTGCGCAAGAACCTGCGCATGAACGATATCGTCATGCAGAACCGGCTGCCGGTCATCGGACTCGTCGAATCCGGCGGTGCGGATCTGCCGACCCAGAAGGAAGTCTTCGTACCCGGCGGACGGATGTTCCGCGATCTCACCAGGGCCTCGGCGGCCGGAATCCCCACCATCGCATTGGTTTTCGGCAATTCCACCGCCGGTGGCGCCTATATCCCGGGCATGTCCGATTACACGGTGATGATCAAGGAGCGCTCCAAGGTATTTCTCGGCGGACCACCGCTGGTCAAGATGGCCACCGGTGAGGAATCCGATGACGAATCGCTCGGCGGCGCGGATATGCACGCGCGCGTCTCGGGCCTGGCCGACTACCTGGCGGTCGACGAGCAGGACGCTATCCGCATCGGCCGCTCCATTATCAAGCGGCTGAACTGGAAGAAGCAGGGTCCGGCGCCGCGCGCCGAGGTGCTCGAGCCGCGGTACGACCAGGAAGATCTGCTCGGCATCGTCCCGTCCGATCTGAAGATTCCGTTCGATCCGCGCGAGGTGATCGCCCGCATCGTCGACGGTTCCGATTTCGACGAGTTCAAACCGCTCTACGGCGGCAGCCTGGTCACCGGATGGGCGGAGCTGCACGGATATCCGGTCGGCATTCTCGCCAATGCGCGCGGCGTGCTGTTCTCGGAGGAATCGCAGAAGGCGACCCAGTTCATCCAGCTGGCCAATCAATCGAATACGCCACTACTGTTCCTGCACAACACCACCGGCTACATGGTCGGCAAGGAGTTCGAACAGAAGGGCATCATCAAGCACGGCGCGATGATGATCAACGCGGTATCCAACTCGAAGGTGCCGCATATTTCGCTGCTGGTCGGCGCGTCCTACGGTGCGGGGCATTACGGCATGTGCGGTCGCGCCTACGATCCACGGTTCGTCTTCGCTTGGCCGAGTGCGAAATCCGCTGTTATGGGCGGCGCGCAATTGGCCGGAGTGATCTCGATAGTGGGCCGGGCGGCCGCCGAGGCGAAGGGCCTGCCGTTCGACGAGGAGGCCGATGCCGGGATGCGCGCCATGGTGGAGGCGCAGATCGAGGCCGAATCGCTGCCGATGTTCATGTCGGGGCGGCTGTACGACGATGGCGTGATCGATCCCCGTGATACCCGCACGGTGTTGGGAATGGCGTTGTCGGCCATTCACAATGCCCCAGTCGAGGGCGCCGACGGCTTCGGCGTCTTCCGGATGTGAGGGCCGAAAATGACAGCATCGCGTAGCGATTCAGTGAGGGGTGGTGGCCGGGTGACGGGTGGGCCAGCATCGCATAGCGATTCCGTGAGGGGTGGCGCTCGGGTGGCGGGTAGGCCTATCACCACTGTTCTGGTTGCCAATCGCGGTGAGATCGCGCGTCGCGTATTCGCCAGCTGCCGTCGCATGGGTATCGGCACGGTCGCGGTCTACTCCGACGCGGATGCCGCGGCACCGCATGTCGCCGAAGCCGATGCGGCGGTGCGTCTTGCGGGCAATACTCCGGCCGAGACCTATCTGCGCGGCGAGCTGATCGTCGAGGCGGCCTTGGCCACCGGTGCCGATGCCATTCATCCCGGTTACGGATTCCTTTCCGAGAATGCGGAATTCGCACGGGCTGTGCTGGCGGCCGGACTGGCGTGGATCGGTCCGCCGGTCGAGGCCATCGAGCAGATGGGCTCGAAGGTCGCCGCCAAGAAGATGATGGATGCGGCCGGCGTCCCGGTGCTCGCCGAACTCGATCCCGCCGAGGTCACCGCCGCGCAACTGCCGGTGCTGATCAAGGCCTCCGCCGGTGGGGGCGGACGCGGTATGCGCGTGGTGCGCGAACTCGCCGACCTGGAACCGCAAATCGCCGCCGCCCGCCGGGAAGCCGAATCGGCATTCGGCGATCCGACGGTGTTCTGCGAGCGGTACCTGGAGACCGGCAGGCATATCGAGGTCCAGGTCATGGCCGATACCCACGGCACCATCTGGGCGGTCGGCGAGCGGGAATGCTCCATTCAGCGCCGCCACCAGAAGGTGATCGAGGAAGCGCCGTCGCCGTTGGTCGAGCGGATCGACGCCATGCGCGCGTCAGGCCAGGAGGCGGTAGCGGGGCGTGACCACGCCGGGCCCGCGCGCATGGCCGATGGACAGAGCATGCGCGAGCGGCTGTTCGAGGCGGCCAGGCTGGCGGCCGGTGCGATCGGGTACACCGGTGCCGGCACCGTGGAATTCCTCGCCGACGAAGCGGGTGAATTCTTCTTCCTGGAGATGAATACCCGGCTGCAAGTGGAACATCCGGTCACCGAATGCACCACCGGACTGGATCTGGTGCGGTCGCAGTTGGAGGTCGCGGCGGGCGGCGAGTTGGCGGCCGCGCCGCCGCCACTGCGCGGGCATTCGATCGAGGTCCGGTTGTATGCCGAGGATCCGGCGAACGAGTGGCAGCCGCAGAGCGGAACTGTGCATAAGCTCGAAATACCTTCGGTGGTAACCGAATTCGATGTCCTCGACCGTCCGGGCGTACGCCTGGATACCGGTGTGGTGGACGGTTCGGTTGTCGGTGTGCACTACGACCCGATGCTCGCGAAGGTCATCTCCTACGCCCCGACCCGCGGCGAGGCGGCACGGCTGTTGGCAACGGCCCTGCAACGGGCCAAGATTCACGGTTTGGTGACCAACCGCGATCTGCTGGTACGGGTACTGCGCCATCCGGCGTTCCTGGCCGGGGACACCGATACCGCATTCTTCGAAACGCACGGATTGGCTTCGCTCTCCGCACCCTTGGTGTCCGAGAGCGATGAGGCACTGTCCATCGCCGCCGCCGCGCTCGCGGATGCGACGGCCAACCGGAAGGCGGCCAGGGTCGGCGGTGGGTTGCCCGTGGGCTGGCGAAATCTGGCGTCGCAGTCGCAGCACAAGTCGTACGAGAGCCGCACCAGCGGCACACATGACATCGGCTACCGCTTCACCCGCACCGGCGGTGTCGCGGTGGACGGTCACGCCGGCCTCGAATTGGTGGCAGCGGGTCCCGAGCGTGTGGTCCTCGCCGTTCCCGGCGAACGCGGCCTGGTGCGCAGGCAATTCGATATCGCCCGCTACGGCGAACTGGTCTGCGTGGATTCTCCGCTCGGACCGGTGTCGGTGCGCAGACTGCCGCGCTTCAGCGATCCGGCCGATCAGGTCGCGTACGGTTCACTGCTCGCGCCCATGCCGGGCAGTGTGATTCGCATCGGCGCCGAGGTCGGCAGCGCCGTCGAACAGGGCCAGCCGATTCTGTGGCTGGAGGCCATGAAGATGGAGCACACCATCTCCGCGCCCGCCGCGGGCGTACTCAGCGCCCTCAATGTCACCGTCGGCCAGCAGGTCGATGTCGGCGCCGTGCTCGCCGTCGTCGATCCCACCGAATCCCAGGAGAACTCATGAGTTTTATCGAAACCGACGAGCAGAAGGCGCTGCGGGCCGCGGTTGCCGGGCTCGCCGCGAAGTACAGCTTCCGCGATTATGTGCTGCCGAAGGCGCGCAGGAACGAACCGCTCACCGAACTATGGGATGAGGCAGGCAAACTCGGCTTCCTCGGGGTGAATCTGCCGGAGGAGTACGGCGGCGGTGGCGCGGGCATGTACGAGCTCGCGTTGGTCATGGAGGAGCTGTCCGCGCAGGGCGCGGGCCTGCTGCTCATGGTGGTCTCACCGGCCATCTGCGGCACCATCATCACCAAATACGGCACCGACGAGCAGAAGCAGCAGTGGCTGCCCAAACTCTCCGACGGCAGCGCCAAGATGGTCTTCGGCATTACCGAACCCGACGCCGGTTCGAACTCGCACCAGATCACCACCACCGCGCGCCGCGACGGGGACGACTGGATCCTCAACGGCCGCAAGATCTTCATCTCCGGCGTCGACCAGGCCGAGGCCGTGCTCATCGTCTCGCGCACCGAGGACCACAAGACCGGCAAGCTCAAGCCCGCGCTGTTCATCGTGCCGACCGATGCCCCCGGCTTCGTCAAAACGCCGCAGGAAATGGACATCATCGAGCCGGACCACCAGTTCACGCTCTTCCTCGATGACGTGCGCCTGCCCTCGGATGCCTTGGTGGGCAAGGAAGATGCCGCACTCATGCAGCTGTTCGCGGGTCTCAACCCGGAGCGCATCATGGGTGCGGCCATGGCCGTCGGCATGGGGCGCTACGCCATCGACCGTGCCGTCGAATACGCGAAGGAACGCACGGTGTGGAAGACGCCGATCGGTGCGCACCAAGGCATTTCGCATCCGCTCGCCGCGGTGAAGGTCGAAGTGGAGCTGGCCAGGCTGATGATGCAGAAGGCCGCGACCCTCTACGACGCCGGCGATGAGATGGGTGCCGCCGAGGCCGCGAATATGGCCAAATACGCGGCGGCGGAAGCCAGTATCAAGGCACTCGATCAGGCCATCCAGACCCACGGCGGTGCGGGACTCACCAAGGAGTACGGCCTGGCCGCCATGCTCGCCGCGGCCCGCATCGGTCGCATCGCGCCGGTCAGCCGGGAGATGGTGCTCAACTTCGTCGCCCAGTACTCCCTCGGCCTGCCCAAGTCGTACTGATGGAGGAGGCTGGAATGGACACAGCGTCGCAGCACGACACGATGAGCAGTGGTCAGGAGACGGGTGGGCCCGAAACGTCCACCGCGCCGTATGTGCGGTACGAGGTGCGCGATGGCTTCGCCGCCCTGACCCTGGATTCGCCGCACAACCGCAATGCGCTGTCCTCGCGGCTGGTCGCCGAACTGCTCCAAGGCCTCGACGCCGCCGCCGCGGACCCCGCCGTCCGCGGCATCGTGCTCGCGCACACCGGCAATACCTTCTGCGCGGGCGCCGACCTCAGTGAAGCCAGCGACGCCGACCCGGCCGTGGCCGCCGATGAGCGCACCCGCGTAATGATCGGCGTACTGCGCCGACTCGTCGAAACACCGAAGCCGATCATTGCCCGCATCGATGGCAACGTGCGCGCGGGCGGTATGGGCATCGTCGCGGCCTGTGACATTGTCGTGGCTGGTCCCGGCAGCAGTTTCGCACTCACCGAGGTGCGTATCGGATTGGCGCCGTTCATGATTTCGCTGACCCTGCTGCCGCGGCTCAGCCCGCGCGCGGCCAGCCGCTACTACCTCACCGGCGAGAAATTCGGTGCGGCCATCGCCGAGCAGATCGGCCTGGTCACGAGCACCGCGGACGATCCGGTGGCCGAGGTGGCCCGGCTGTGCGCCGAGCTGCGCATGGGCTCCCCGCAGGGCCTGGCCGAGGCCAAGCGACTCGTCAACGCGGGCATCGTGGCGCAGTTCGACAGCTCCGCCGAGGAACTCGCGAAGCGTTCCGCGAGCTTCTTCGGCACCCCGGAGGTACAGGAGGGCATGCTGGCCTTCTTGCAGCGCCGCCCACCGACCTGGGCAGAATAGCGCCGTGACATCGCCGACGACCGAAACCGCCACGACTGCCAGCCTGTTCGGAGCGAGCTGATGGTGACACCCCACGAACCCAAGCAGGACCGCAGCCGGGTCACCCGGCAGCGCCTGCTCGAGGCGACCATCGACTGCCTGGCCGAAATGGGCTGGGCAGCGGCCACGGTCTCGGTCGTGGCGGAACGGGCCGGGGTATCGCGGGGCGCGGCCCAGCATCACTTCCCGACCAGGGAAGACCTGATCACCGGCGCACTCGAGTACATGTTCGACAGCCGCACCCAGCAGTCCAAGGACGAGGCGCTGGCGGTGGCCGCGCTGGCCGGAGGGGTCGAGCGCACCGAGGCGGTGGTGGCGGGTCTGGTCGACTCCTACACCAGCCCGCTGTTCAAGGCGGCGCTGCAGGTGTGGACCCATGCCGCGGCCGACCCGGCGCTACGGGAGCGAATTGTGCCGCTGGAGGCCAAATTCGGGCGCATATCGCATCGCCGGGCCGTGGAGGCGCTGGGTGTGGACGACGGTGATCCGGTCGCCCATCACCTCGTGCAGGCGACCCTCGATTTGGCGCGCGGGCTCGGGCTGGCCGATGTCCTGACCGACGACTCGGCGCGCCGCAAGCAGATCGTTTCGCAATGGGCGGCTACGCTGCATGCCGCTTTGCACGGCTCACGGATCTGACGCCGCCGAGTCGAGCCCGCTAGTCGTCGGTCGGCCCCTTTGCCGGTGACACATGCTGGAACCAGGCAGCCGTCTCCGCCTCGGTGAGCACCCGCTCCAGCGTCAGATCGCCGACCATATCGGGGAAGAAGCGCCCGGCGGGCCAGGTGCGCGGATACGGAGGCGGATCGAGCACCAGCAGGCGGGTGCCGTCGACGACCGGAATATCGGAAGGCGTGCCCTCGTTCCAGATCCAACTGCCATCCGGCGCGACCAGATTGAACGATCCGGTGGTGTGCACCATGCCGGGCATATCGCGGCACATGGCGACCGCCTCCGCCGCCGGTGCCTCTCCCGGAATGTGGCCGCCGCCGATGAGGGCATCGGCGAGCAGGGTGTGCAGTTGGAAATTGTCGCCGATGCCGGTCATGCGCATGGTGTAGCCGGTGCCGGTCTCCCGGTGCAGCACGATGATCGGCTCGTCGTCCAGCACGATCAGCGCGTAGCCCAGGCATTTGTCCCACCGATCGGAGACTTCGCCGAGTGCGTCGTGACGTTCCCGGATGATCTCGCGACCGGCGTGCCCGAACTTCTGTCGAACCGCCTTGTGCTGCAACATGGCCAGCCCCGCCCGGCTCCAGTCGTCCAGCGTCCACCACGACAGCGTCGGGGCGAATCCGAAGTATTCGAACAGCTCCGGATCCAGCTCGACCTGCTCCGGATCGGGTGCGTCGCCGACATCGGCGGCCGCCCACCGCTGCGCGAATTCCGTTGCATCGTCCAGAGATACGGCGAGATTCGCGAGCACGCTCGGCGCGCATACCACCGGATCCGCGCCGCCCTCGACACATGCGCCGATGAGGACCGCGATACTCGAACGCGGTCCCTGCTGCACATCCGCCAGCACATCGGCGAGCCGTTTCCCGCCCTGTGACAGCTCCGCTGGAGTCGCTGATTCGTATAGGCGATGCATTTCCTTGTGGGCTTGTTGCTGCGCTTGCGGATCCTGCGCGTGCACCGCGCGTTCGAAGTCGAATACGGCGTCGATGAAACGATCGGTCGTCGAGCTCATATCCGCACGCTAACAGCTTGCCACTAAGGGGAATTCGCGGTCAGCACAGCCCTGCCTGTTGCATGTGACCCTCGTCCACCGCGTAGGAGGTGGAACCGATGAGGACACCGAGGAGTCCGCCGATGACCAATCCCGGAATCGCGCCGACGAAGAAAATGGGCAGGCCCGCGATGCCGCCGATGGCGGCGCCGAGCAGGCCGCCGACCAGCGTCCTGACCTCGATGGTGTCGCCGGGCGGGAGCGGGCACCCGCCGATCAGGGTGGCCTGCGGGGTCGGTTCGGCCGCAGCGATCGGTGCGGTCGCGACCGGTGCCGTCGGCTCCGGCGATTCGCCTGGTGCGGCCGATGCGGTCGAGGCGAAGCCGACGGTGAGCGCGATGGCGACGAGCGCACCGATGACGGTTAGGACGAATCTCGAAATACTTCTCACGGTTTTCCTGATGGCTCGGAGTTGGCGCTTGACCTGATGGCCGACCCCGACCGGAGTCGTCCTGCGCTGGACCATCATTCCCGGAGTTCGCGGCGTGCGAAAGGGTTTCGCATGAATGCCGCATTAAGAGGATTTCGAGGAAACAGGTAAAGGGATCTCGAGGAGCGGTCCGAAACGGCATGTCACACTCGTCCGGCCTGCGTCGTCCTCACTGTGAAAGCGGAACAACGCAGCGAAAAACTGGAGCGGGAATCATGTCGAACACCAAGAAGATCACTGACCCTTTCGAGCGACCTGCAAGCAGTCGCTACGGAGTAGCCGGAGCGACCGGACGGCTGGGCCGCCACGTCGTCGATGTGCTGAACGAGCAGGGGCACGAGGTTGTCGCATTCTCCCGGGCCAACGGGGTGGATATCGAGACCGGTGTCGGGCTCGTGGAAGCACTCGACGGCGTGGATGTCGTCATCGACGCAGCCAGCACGCCGTCCGCGGACCAGAACATCGCGACCGAATTCTTCCGTGCCGCGGCGCGTAACCTGCACGAAGCGGGGCGCAAGGCCGGTGTCGAGCGGCTGGTTGTGGTGTCCATCATCGGCATCGATGGATCGCTCGCCGGGTACAACGCCGCGAAGCTTGCGCATGAGGCCGCGCTGCTGGCAGGGCCACTGCCGGTGCAGATTCTGCGGGCCGCGCAGTTCCACGAATTGGTCGAGGTGATGGTGCAGTGGGGGACCCAGGGCGAGGTCGCCTACCTGCCGAAGATGCGCACGCAGTTGGTCGCGGCGCGTGCGGTGGCCGAGGCGCTGGTGGAATTGGCAGTGCACCCGATGCCGGAATCGCTCGACGGCCCGTTCCCGGAGATCGCCGGCCCGCAGCCGGAGACGATGGCGGGCGCGGCCGGTCTGCTCGCGGCCAAACGTGGTGTGCCCGCTCAGGTGATCGAGTCGAGCGATCCGGCGAACCCGGATCGTGCACAGTACGAGAACGGTGGGCTGCTGCCGGGGGCGCACGCCGAACTGGCCGGGCCGACGTTCGCCGAGTGGCTCGAAGCCACCTACGCCTGACTCGCAACGCGATTCGCCCGATGCGTGTGCACCGGGCGAATCGCGGTCCCGCGGTGAATCAGTGGGCGGCGGTCAGGTCGTAGAGGGTGATGCCGTCTACTTCGGTTGCCGTGAAGTGCTCTTGCACCCACTTGCTGATCTCACTGCTGGTGCCGGAGCGGCCGAAGCCGCCACCGCCATCCTCGCCGCCGCGGTTGCCGCTGCCGATGAAGTAGTGGATCTTTCCATCGGCGACATACTGTTTGAACTGATCCAATGTCGGCGAGGGGTCGCTGCCGTTGAAGCCGCCGATCGGCATGACCGGCAGTTCGGTGGCCAGCTGGAATCCGGCGGCGCTATTGGATCCGGTGGCCGCGGCGACCCAGGTGTAGTCGGAGCCATTGCTTTCCAGCATCGCGATGACCTGCTGGCTCGGCCTGCTCGCGCCGAGCAGACCGCCGGCTGGGCCGCCCATCATCGGATTGCCCCCGGCCTCGTTGGCGCCTTGCACGGTGGCTTCACCGGGTTGTCTACCTCGCGCGCCATTGGGGCCAGCGCCATTGCGTCCATCGGCATTTCGGGTGCCGGGCATACCACCGCCGGGACCGCCGAAGCCGCCCTCGCCGCCGGGGGGTGGTCCGAACATCCCGAATCGCCCGACATTCGGTCCGGCCGAGACGATCCCACCCTCGTGCCCGGTCGAAATGGTTTGGGCGGAATACGCTACGGGTCCGGCCAATCCGGTGCATGCGGCCGCGAACGCCGACACCAGCGCCAGCTTGCGCGGTGCGGGGAGCAGTACCGCGATGGTCGCGAGCACGCCGACCACCAGCACCGTCCAACGCAACCACGGCACGAAACTCGCACTGCGCGACAACAGCATCCACGAGGTCGCGGTGGTCAGACCGACCGCGAGTCCCGCGAACAACCGGACCCACAGCCGATGCCGATCCTGCCACAGCACAACCGCGCCGATACCGACCAAGGCGGCGACCGCCGGAGCCAGCGCGACCGTGTAGTACTGGTGGAAGATGCCCGCCATGAAACTGAAGGTCAGCCCGGTCACCAGCAGCCAGCCACCCCACAGGATGAGCGCCGCGCGCCGTCCATCGGTGCGCGCAGCCTTGCCACGCAGCAGAATTCCGGCCACCAGGGCCACCAATGCGGCCGGGATCAGCCAGGCGATCTGACCGCCCTGCGCCGGTTCGAACATCCGGGTGATTCCGGTGTCGCCCCACATGCCGCCGCCACCGCGCGGCATATCACCGCCACCGCCTGGGGTGACGCTGCCGTGCTCGTTGCCGTTCAATCGACCGAGCCCGTTGTAGCCCATGGTGAGTTCGACGATCGAATTGTGTTGCGACCCACCGATCCACGGCCGCGACGATGCGGGCCACAGTTCTACCGTGAGCAGCCACCAGCCAGCCGCGACGATCATCGACAATCCGGCCGCGAGCAGCTGCAGGATCCGCTTGCCGAGCTTGGGCGGACCGGCGAACAGGTAGGTCAGCGCCAGTGCGGGCACTACCAGCAGCACCTGCAATTGCTTGGTGAGGAATCCGAATCCGATGATGACGCCGGTGAGCACCAGCCAGCGGGTGCGTCCCTCCTCGACCGCCCTGGTCATTGCCCAGGTTGCCGCGATCATGAGGAATACCAGCAGCGCATCCGGGTTGTTGAAGCGGAACATCAGTGCGGCGACCGGAGTTACCGCGAGCACCAGTCCGGCGATGAGTCCGGCCGCCGGGCCGAACGGCCTGCGCACCGTCGCCCACACCAGTGCCACCGACGCCACGCCGAGCAGCACCTCCGGGACCAGGATGCTCCAGGAATTCAGTCCGAACGCCCGCACCGACAGTTCCATCAACCAGAGTGAGGCCGGCGGTTTGTCGACGGTGATCGAATTCCCGGCATCCGAGGAACCGAAGAAGAAGGCCGCCCAGGACTTCGAACCCGCCTGTACCGCGGCGGAATAGAAGGAATTCGCCCACCCGCTGGCACTGAGGTTGCACAGGTAGGCGATTCCGGTGCCGAGCAGCAGTACGGCCAATGCCGGATATTCCCAGGCGGTCTCGCGCGCGGGGCGCGGTTGCGGCCGTACCGCTGTCGACGGTGGCGTGAGGGTGGCCGTCACTGCTGTCCGCCCCCGCTGACCAGCGCCGTGTGACCGGCAGTCGGGTTACGGAAGACCCAGCGCAGGCCGACGAATCGGATCAGCGTGGCAATGAGATTGGCGACCACGAGTACGAACAATTCCAGATGAACCGCGGCGTCGGGGGCCCACCGGTGCAAGGCGAACAACGAGCCGCTCGTGACCAATAAGCCGAAGCCGAATATCAGCAGACCTTGGAATTGATGCGATACCACGCCATTCGACCCACGCACCCCGAAGGTGAAGGCGCGGTTGGCGGCGGTATTGCCGACCGCGGTGATCAGCAGCGCGGCGAAATTCGCGACCTGAGCACCGGCCATGGGCTGTAACACCAGGTACAACAGCATATAGGCGAGTGTGGAGAAAACGCCGACTATCGCGAACCGCACCGCCTGCCCGACCATCCCCAACGGCACGCCGGGCACCAGTGGTTCACGGCCGATCGAGCGGCGCAGCTCGTCCAACGGCAGCGCACCGGTGGTCAGTCCGCGCAGCAGCCGCCACACGCCGAGCAGGTCCTTGCGCGCGGTATCGATGATGTCGACCCGGCTGTCCGGATCGTCGATCCAGTCGACCGGCACCTCGTGGATGCGCAGCCCGGCCCGCTCGGCGAGCACCAGGAGTTCGGTGTCGAAGAACCATTCACCGTCCTGCACCAGGGGCAGCAGTCGCCGCGCCACCTCGGTGCGCATCGCCTTGAAACCGCACTGCGCATCCGAAAAGCGCGCTTGCAGTGAGGCTTTCAGGATCAGGTTGTAGCAGCGCGAGATGAATTCGCGCTTGGGGCCGCGCACCACCCGCGATGCCGCGTCGAGTCGGGTGCCGATGGCCAGATCGGAGTGGCCGGAGATCAGCGGCGCGACCAAAGGCAGCAACGCATTCAGGTCGGTCGACAGGTCCACATCCATATAGGCGACGACCTGGGCGTCGGAGTGCTCCCACACCGCACGCAGCGCGCGGCCGCGGCCCTTGGCGTCGAGGTGCACCACTCGCACATCCTCGAGTTCATCCGCGAGCAGCCGTGCGACCTGCATGGTGTCATCGGTGCTCGCGTTGTCGGCGACGGTGATGCGCGCCGGGAACGGGAATCCGTCGCGCAGGTAGGCGTGCAGCCGCCGCACGCAGACGCCCAGGTCGGCCTCTTCGTTGTAGACGGGGATCACGACGTCCAGCACGGGCGTGATCACCGTTTCGGTCATTTCCGCCCGGTGCGCGGCGGTCGTCGATTCGGTCATGGTGACTACCCTCGCGAACCGCGCTGGCCCCTGGCTGGGGCCTACCTGTGAGGTTCCTGGGGACCTCGCCTACCGCACCCGCCGAATCCGCAATACGGTATCGGTGCGCAGCCCCACCTTTCCCTCCGGCCACGTGATTTCCCGCTCGACCGCATCCTTGGTCTCGACCCGCCAGTCCGTCCCGAGCGCAAGCCCGTCCAGTACCTCATCCATGGTCGGAAAGTGCACGTCATGTCGGTGTTCGACAAATGACGGCCACCCGGCATGCCCCGCGATCAACAACACACCGCCGATCTCCACCGCCGCCGCGGCCCGCCGCAGCACCTTCGTCCGCTCCTGTTCCTGCGCCACCGGGGAGTGAAAGAACTGAGCCGAAACCAGATCGAACATTCCCTCCGGAAATGATTGCGCCAGATCATGTTCCACGAACGTGATGTGCTCCCCGACGCCCGCGTCGTCGGCATGCGCGGCCGCCCGCCGCAACGCTGTCAGGGACACATCGACCGCGGTGACCCGCCATCCGCGCCGCGCAAGCCAGACGGCATCCGCGCCCTCACCACATCCGAGGTCCAGTGCGGTCCCCGGCTCGAGCGCCGTGGCCTCGCGCACCAGCAGTGGATTGGGATTTCCGGTCCAGATCTGATCCCGATCCCGATAGAACTCCTCCCAGAACTCCTGGGTATTGCCGATTGCGGTCTCCTCGCTCATGCGTCGCTCTCCCATCGAAATCGCGTATCCCGGTCCATCGACCCTGTTCGCATGATGTACGCAGGGTCCGCGACAACGCCAACTATCTTGCCGGTTCGGCAAAGTCCGCAGGCCCCGGTTTCGGCTCCGAGCGAGGTCGGCTGCCGGGATTGGTACGGTCGGATTCGTGATGCGCAGTGGGCGGGGAGTGGATGCGGGGGCGCCAAGGCGGGTCGATGCTCGGACCGAGCGGTGGCGGGAGCATCGTGTGCAGGTTCGGGGTGAATTCGTGGATGCGGCTTTTCGGGCGCTGGACAAGTTCGGGCCCGAGGTGAGCATGGGGGATATCGCGAAGGAGGCCGGGGCGGCCAAACCCAAACTCTATCGGCACTTCGAGGATAAGACGGATCTGTACAACGCGATTGTCGACCGGGTGCGCGACATGCTGTGGGAGCGGATCGTTTCCAGTGCCGATTTGACGAATGATTCGGTGCGGGAGTTGATTCGGCGGGGCGCGGCCGAATATGTGCTCGTGGTGTCCGAGCATCCCAATGTTTTCCGGTTCATGCTGCACAGCCACTTCACGCGACGGGCCGATGAATCCGAGCGGGCGCTCCAATCGGCTCGACAATCGGCCAAGCGGGCCGCGGATCTGTTCACCGGTCTGCTCGCCGACAAGTCCGTCGAGGTATCCAGCGTCGAACTCGTCAACTATTCGGTATTCGGTGCGGTGGCCTCGGCCACGGACTGGTGGCTCGGCGCGAACCGGTTGCAGGCACACACCATGCCGATCGAGAAGTTCGTCGCATACCTCGCCGAGATCATCTCCGCATTGGCCGATGCCAATGCGCGGCTGAACGGCATCCGCTTCGATGCGGACCTACCGCTGCACCTCGCGTTCGCCAGCGACTGATCGCATTCACTTGTCCCACCGGTGGTGCCGACCGCGGGCGCGCCTGTGGCGGTCGGCGGGCCGAAGCCACTTCGAACCACATTGTTCTCGTCAACCGCATCGTCGAGGCCAACAGTGTCTGCGATGCCTCGAGTATGTACCCGCCCACCGACAAGTTTCGGCACCCGAGCCCACCCGCTGAGCCCGACCGAATTGCCCGCTGGGTCGGTTCGAGTTGGTCGCTGGGTCGGTTCGAGTTGGTCGCTGGGTCGGGTCGAGTGGTCGCGGTGTCGGGCTGAATTGCCCGCTGGGTCGGGTCGAGTTGGTCGCGGTGTCGAGCCGAATCGCCCGCTGGTCCTTGCCGAATCGCCCGCCGAACCCGGTAGCTGCGACTCGCCGTCCGCTCGGGCATCGCACCCTTGCGGGGCGCTCCCAACGGCTGCGGCGATCAGGTACGCGAGAGCCGCCAGAGCGGTGAAACGGGCCCGTGACCTGCGCCGAGGTCATACGACGCGGCCAGGCAGCGATACGTCCAATCCTTGGCGAACTCGACCGCATCGGGCACCGAATAGCCATTGGCGAGCGCGCACGCGATCGCAGCGGCCAAAGTGTCACCACCGCCATGGTCATTGCCGGTGCTGATCCGCGGCGCGGTGAATTCCAGGAACCGGTCGCCATCGAAAAGCAGGTCGGTGCTGACCTCGGAGGATCGCAGATGTCCGCCCTTGACGATCGCCCATTGCGCCCCGAGCTTGTGCAGTGCCTGCGCCGCCCGCCGTGCCGATGCGTCATCGGTGACCTCGATTCCGGTGATCAGCCGCACCTCGTCGAGATTCGGCGTCACCACCGTGGCCAGCGGAATCAGCGTATGCCGCACCGCATCCAGCGCCTCCTCGTGCAGCAGCGGATCGCCGTGCATGGATGCCGCCACCGGATCGACCACCAGCGGCGTCCGATCCCGCCCGATCCCCACCTCCTGACACACCGCCGCGACCGACTCGATGATCGCGGTCGAGGCAAGCATGCCGGTCTTGGCTGCCCCGACCCCGATATCCCCGACCACCGCCCGCACCTGATCGGCCACGACCTGCGGCGGAATCTCGTGGAACCCGCTCACCCCGACCGAGTTCTGCACCGTCACCGCGGCCACCGCCACACACGCGTGCACGCCGCACAGCGCCATGGTCCGCGAATCGGCCTGAATTCCCGCCCCGCCGCCGGAGTCGGTCCCGGCGATAGTGAGGACACGAACCGGGGTCTGCCCGTCGGGCACGAGCGGCAGGAATTTCACAACCCAGACCCTACTCAGCGTCGACCCCTGACGCCCCACGCACTCGACATAAATGAAAACCATTATCATTAAGGTGTGACCACTTCATCGCCCCCTGACCTGCTGCCCGTCACCGTGCTATCCGGCTTCCTCGGCGCGGGCAAGACCACCCTGCTCAACCACATCCTGGCCAATCGGGACGGGCGCCGCGTCGCGGTGATCGTCAACGATATGAGCGAGGTCAATATTGATGCCGCGCTCGTCGCCGGGCAGGGACACCTGGATCGCACCGAAGAGAAGCTGGTCGAACTGACCAATGGCTGCATCTGCTGCACGCTGCGCGAGGATCTGATCGAGGCGGTCGGCAGGCTCGCCCGCGAGGGCCGCTTCGATCAGCTGGTCATCGAATCCACCGGAATCTCCGAGCCGATGCCGGTCGCCGCGACCTTCGACTGGGAATTCGAAGACGGCTGCAAACTCGGTGATATCGCTCGCCTGGACACCATGGTCACCGTGGTGGACGCCGCCACCTTCCTCGCCGAGATCGCCCGCGGACAGACCCTCGCCGAGCGCAATCTCGAAGTGGGCGAGGGTGATACGCGTACCATCGCCGACTTGCTCGTCGACCAGGTCGAATTCGCCGATGTCCTGCTGATCAATAAGACCGATCTGGTCAGCGCCAATGCCGCCGGAACAGTGGAAGCCACGGTGCGACGACTGAATCCGCGCGCCCATGTGCTGCGGACCGAGCGGGGGGTGGTAGATCTCGCGGAGGTCCTCGCGACCGGTCGCTACAACCCCGTCGTCGCCGCCGAATCCGAGGGCTGGGCCGAAGAACTCGCGGGCGGCCACACTCCGGAAACCGAGGAATACGGCATCCGCAGCCTCACCTACACCGCCGACCGTCCGTTCCACCCCGAACGCCTCGCCGATGTCCTCGCCCAACTGCGAGGCATGTTGCGCAGCAAGGGTTTCTGCTGGCTGGCCACCCGCCCCGACCTTGCCGTCGTCTGGTCCCAGGCCGGACCCGATCTCGTCTTCGAACCCGCCGCCTGGTGGTCCGCCGTGGAAGTCCCCGCAGGCCAAGAAATCGTCTTCATCGGCGTCGAACTCGACACCGTCCACATCCGTGCCCTTCTCGACGCCGCCCTGCTCACCGACGACGAATTCAGCGCTGGACCGACCACCTGGACCACCTACCCCGACCCCTTCCCCACCTGGGGCGCCCTCCACCAGCACTGACCCTGGAGCAGATCCGCATGCGGGCAAACGTCGAGGCCGCTGCGTTCTCGGTCGGTGAGCATGGGGCGACGCACGCTCGGCAGCGTGCGTCGTGGATCAGCCCGATCGGCCCCGCCGGCAACCAACGCGCTGATCACCTGAAACGGCGGAAACCCACGCACCGGAACGGGCGTGGGTTTCCGACCGGGTGGGCCGGTCGCGCGGACACTGCCGAGTTGGGGCGGCATGGTCGGCTCAGTTCGAGATGCCAGGGGCCAGGTGGGTGTAGGTGGCGTCGGTGAGTTGTTCGAGCATGAACGCGGCGATGTCGGCGCGCGCGATCTTCAGGGTGAGGCCCTTGGCGTCGGCGCCGAAGGCGCGGCGGTAGGCCTCGGTGCGGGGGCCGTCGGTGAAGGCGCTCGGGCGCACGATGGTCCAGTCGAGCTTGCTGGCGCGGACGTATTCTTCCTGCTCGACGTGGTCGGCGTAGGCCGCGCGCAGCAGCATCCCGAACATCACGTACTTCCACAGGAAGTTCAGGTTGCCCTCGCTGTCGCCGACCCCGAGGGTGGTCTGGCAGATCAGGCGCTTGACCCCGGTCCGGTTCATCGCCTCGATGACCGCCCTGGTGCCCTCGGCCCGGATGACCCCCTTGCGGCCCGCGCCGAGCGAGATCAGCACCGCATCCTGACCGGCGACGGCCGGTTCGACCGAATTCGTATCCAGCACATTGCCCTCGACGATGTGCAGCCGGTCATGCCGCTGCGTGATGCTCGCCGCGTCGCGAGTGAAGGCGGTGACCTCGTGTCCCTGTTCCAGCGCCTGCTCGACGACCAGCCGACCGACGGTGCTGGTGGCTCCGAAAACCGCGATACGCATTGTGTTCTCCTTGTGTTGAAAGCTGTTGAGCTGTTGGTGAATCCAGTACATCAACGGAGAACGAGACGAACCATGGCCGTGCGTCTCGAAGACATACGAGAGGGTCTCTGCGGAACCATGCAACGGCCCGCGTCCGGAAGTCGGATGCGGGCCGTTGCACACCGTGCGCTCAGCCGAGCTTGGCGAAGAACTGCCGAATGTCGGCGACGATCACCTGGGGTGCCTCGTGTGCGGCGTAATGTCCGGCCGCATCGTTGGGGCCGCCTTGTACGGAGCCGACGTCGTAGGAATTCCAGCTGACGATGTTGCTGTGATCGCGCTCGGCGAACCGGCGGATCGACTGGAAATCGCCCTTGAACATCGCCAATCCGGTCGGCACCGTGGTCGGTTCGCTCGGCTGCTGCGTTGTGTGCGCGTTCTCGTAGTAGAACCGCAGCGACGACCCGGCCGTACCGGTCAGCCAGTAGATCGCCACATTGGCGATCACGAACTCCTCGTCGAGGCTCTCGCCGAACAGTTGCGCATTCCAGCCGAGCAATCCGACCGGCGAATCGGCCAGCGCGAATGCCAGCGTCTGCGGCTGCTGACTGTGCAAGGCGTTGAAGGCCATCTTGTTCTCGTGGAACCACTGCAGGTGCTGCAGCGCCGCCATATCCTCCTCGGACAGCCCCTCGAATTCCGATGGGTCACCGGACGGGAACGAAAACAGCTGCGTCACATGCACGCCGACGACGTGATCGGAATCCAGCCGTCCGATTTCCGGTGAGACCATCGAGCCACCGTCGTTACCGATGGCGCCGTAGCGCGCATAGCCGAGTCGGCCCATCAGCTCCGCCCAGGCCGCGGCGGTGCGGACGGTGCCCCATCCGGTACTGCGGGTCGGCCCGGAGAATCCGAATCCGGGCAGCGACGGGATGACCAGGTGGAAGGCGGGCTCATCGGCGGATTCCGGCTCGGTCAGCGGCGCAATGACATCGAGGTATTCCAGCACCGAACCCGGCCAGCCGTGGGTGAGGACCACCGGCAGCGCGTCCGCCCTGGAGGACCTGATGTGCAGGAAGTGGATATCTTCGCCGTCGATCTCGGTGGTGAACTGCGGGTAGGAGTTCAGCTTCGCCTCCAGCGCGCGCCAGTCGAAGCGTTCCAGCCAGTACGTGGCGAGGGCCCGCACCCGCTCGTTCGGCACCCCGTAGGCGTCGCCGACGCCGGGCAGTTCGTTCGGGTAGAGGGCTCGGGAGAGCCGGTCGGCCAGGTCGTCGAGCCGGGCCTGCGGGACGTCGATGCGGAAGGGGGTGATGGCGGTCATCTCTACTCCTCGTGAAACGGAATGCTTCGTTCTGTTTGAACAGTAACAGAACGGATCATTCCGTTTCAAGTGTTAATCTGAATCCATGCCGAAGACATCCGATGCCCCAGCTCAGAAGGGTCTGCCCGGCCGCAAGGCGCAGGCCGCCCGCAATGACGGGCTCATCCTGGAGGCCGCCCGCGCGGTCTTCCTCGCCGACGCCAATGCCCCCATCGCCGCCGTCGCCGAGCGTGCGGGAGTGGGCATCAGCGCTCTCTACCGCCGCTATCCGAGCAAGGAGGTGCTGTTGCGCACCCTCTGCCATGAGGGGCTGCGCCGCTATAACGCCGAAGCCGATGCCGCGCTGACGGATTCGGACGGCTGGCACGGTCTGGTCGGATTCCTGGAACGGGTGGTCGATGCGGATGTGCACTCGTTGACCGTGCATCTGGCGGGCACCTTCACCCCGGACGAGTCGATGCTGCCGGACGTCATGCATTCGGGTGCGGTCACCGAGGAACTGGTGCGGCGGGCGCATGTGACCGGTCGGCTGCGCGCGGATGTCAATGCCAACGACCTCGGTCTCGTCCTGGAATCATGTGCGGCTATCGCTATGCCGGACGAAGCCCGAACGGCCGAGCTGCGCAGGCGCGTGCTCGCCATGCTGATCGCGGGGCTCTCGGGAAAAGGTGAACTGCCCGGCCCGCCACCCGAGGCGGGCGAATTCGCCTGGCGCTGGAAACCGCGCAACTAGCGTCGATGAGTTCGGCCGCGACCACTCGTGACCGGGAATCAGACGCGCCTGTTTTCGGTGGATGTCCAGGGTGCGCCGGGCCGTGCGAGCGGGTGGATCGCGCGGCCGTCGACCCACGCGGTCCAGCCGTTGTTGCAGGCGATATGTGCCCAGTCCCCGGCGCGGCCGAGGATCTGGAGTTCGACGCCGGGATCGATGCTGGTGATGGGGCCGAGGCTCGGATCGGGCGCCGCCCATGCGTCCAATCCACCCTCGGGTACCAGGTGGGTCGGGTACCAGAGGGCGGCGAGGGGTTCGATGGCACGGCCGTCGACCCATCCGGTCCAGCCGTTGTTGCAGGCGATATGTGCCCAGTCCCCGGAGCGCTCGAGGATCTGGAGTTCGACGCGCGGGTCGATGTGGGCGATGGGCTGCTGGGTCGAGTCGGGAGTGGCCCATGCGGGCATGCCGTTGGCGGGCACCTGGTGAGTCGGATGAAATGCCGGAGAGCCGCCGCGCTCGACCGCTGGCACGACTTCGGTGGGCACCTCGGACGCGTCGAATGCCGGTATGCCACCGGCGAACGGCTTGACCACGGCGGGGTCCAGCACATCGCGCACCAGACGGAGCGCGACTTCCGTTGTGGTCTCGAACAATTCGGCCCGCGGATTGCGCGCCGCCAGCTCGCGCCAGCTTGCGAACCGGCTCGAGAACGTCGAACGGAACACCGTGAAATGGGCGAGTGCATCCTGTTTCCCTGCCGCACCGGCCATTACGGTAATGCTCCCGGTTGTCAGCAGCTGACCGAACGACCGCGCCACCGCGGTCCCGGCATCGGTGAATCGGTAGCTACCGAGCGCTTCCAGTCGAACAAGGCCCAGCGACGCCAGCCGCGCCAGTCCCTCCGTCATCC
Source organism: Nocardia sp. NPDC052112 (assembly GCF_040680135.1). Lineage (NCBI taxonomy): Bacteria > Bacillati > Actinomycetota > Actinomycetes > Mycobacteriales > Nocardiaceae > Nocardia > Nocardia sp. NPDC052112. Next base: position 23,739 of record NZ_JBFAWD010000011.1, read on the forward strand.
GACCGGCCGCCGCCGCGAGTGATACCGGTGTGGCGCCCTGGGCGGCGGACAAGGCCCAACGGGTGTCGCCGGCGGCCAGCCCCTTGGCGAGTTGCTCCTCCAACTCGAGCGCCCGCAACTCGAGCGGGCCGAGCGCGACGTTTCGATGCAGGACCCCGGCCAAGCGGGCCTCTTGTGCCGCGTCGGCGGCGGCGAGCAGTGCGGCGAATGCGATGAGATCGAGGTCGATCGGGGGTGATGCGAATCCGGGGCCGTAGGAGGTGAGATCGAGCAGTTGGTCGACCAGCATGGTGGCCTGGGTGAGCGTTGGCACGACGGTGAAATCGAAGCCGTCGTCGCCGGTCCCGGCCTGCATGACGAAGGTGTCGTCTTCGTCCCCGCGCAGCACCAGCGCCGCTGTCCAGTTGTCCTGCCCGGCGTGGTTGGCGGTAATGGCGGTGGTGTGGGCGGGATCGGCGGCGATGCGCAGTGCTCCCGTCGCCGGTTCGGCGAGTCGGTCGTCGGCTTCGAGCAGTCCGCTGTCCCGCAGCGCGGCCGCCGGGTCGGGCGGCGGGGTCGTCGGCGGCAGGGCGGACCGCGGTCCTGGCTCGAGCCCAGCGATGGACAAGGCCGCGGCGAGTTGGTCCGGGTCCAGTCGGAAACGCATCAGCATCATCGACTCCTTCCCGCGGCCGGGCCGTTGCGCGAAAGCGGCTCGGTGGGCGTCCATACCGCACCGGCGTGGATGCACACGATGCGACGGCCGCCGGAGCGGCCCAGGTATGAGCGGTCGCACATATCCGTCTGTCGCCGCGATGCCCGGTCGCCCGGGGCGATCCAGGCCAGCAGTGGCGCGACCGCAAGCAGGCCGAGCAGGGCACAAAATTCAGCAAGACCCGGACCACGAACCATTGCACGAGTGGTCTCGGTCGCCGGGCCCGGTGTCCGCGGTGCGCGGCTGGCTGCCGGATGTCCAGTCATCGGAGTTCTTGGGTCGACCGAATCACTTTTATGGTTTCACATGCGGCGATTGCTCAGCAACAGGCCGATCCGTGGGCTCGACCTGCGAAGTTCGGACCACCTTGTCCGCGCTTTCGTCTTTGATCCGGTCTGCCGGACGGCGCACACCGGTGTCTGGATAGGGTGTAATCCTCGACCGCGCAGGTTTGCCGGTGAGCTAGCGCGGTCCCACGAACAGGGTCTGGGTGCTGCGGCCGAGCGGCCCCTTCTCGTCGAAGAGCGCGGACTCGGCAAGGCCGATGCCGTGCGGTTGCGGGTAGGTGACGGCGTCCAGGCAGACCCATTCGCCGACCGGCTGGCGGTGCAGAGTGACCGTGAGATCGGTATTGATGAACAGGTAGCGGGACCAATCCAGCACCGCGCTGACGCCATTGCCCGAATCCGCCGCGGCCAGTGTGCGTTCCAGCGGACTCGGCGTGGTACCGGCGACGATCGGATATTTCAGCCGGATCCAGCAAATCGCCGGGCCGGGTTCGGCGAATGATCCGGTGACGAACCGGTAGTCGATGCCGGTATGAAAACCGATGGACTGCGTCGACGGAAACGGCGACGACACACCCTGATCCGGACCGGGTCGGGTGCCGCTCGGCAGGATCTGTTCGGGCAATTCGAGCTCCGGCTCGGCGAGTTTGAAGCGCCAGGCGTTCGCTCGCATGACCGGTCCGCGATCGGTGGACAGCGTCGCCTCGATCAGCTCCACACTGCGTCCGGGGCGGGCCGCCCGTGTTGCCACCGTCAACGGCTCCAGCGGGACCGGTCCGAGAATCTCCACCGCGACCCGCCCGACCTGGAATCCGGCCCGCGGTTCACAGCGCTCGATCGCGTACCCGAGCAGCGCCGATGGTGGTCCGGCGTGCTGAGCGTCCGGTGACCACGGACCGCGAGTCAGTTCGGTCGAGACGAATCGATTCGGATTCGCCGGATCTGGGGTGTAAAAGGCACCGGTCACGTCGTTGTCCCGTTCCGCTGGGTGGTTCGTACGGTTAACGATTCTGCTACGACGCTACTTCGCGGCGACCGGCCGCCGGTGCTATGCCCGCCCGAACGCGAGGGCGACATTGTGGCCGCCGAAGCCGAAGGAATTGTTGAGCGCGAAATCGATGCGCTGCTCGCGGGGCGCACCGGCCACGATATCGAGATCGATCTCCAGGTCTCGGTTATCGAGATTCAAAGTGGGCGGGACGATTTGGTCGCGCAGTGTCAGCATGGTGAGGATGGATTCGAGCGCGCCGACCGCGCCGATCGAATGGCCCAGTGCGGATTTGGGTGCGTAGACCGATGCCGCCGGAGTGACCGCGGTGATGGCATTGGCCTCCGACGCATCGCCGATCGATGTCGAAGTGGCGTGGGCATTGACGTGCTGAATATCCGAAACCTGCAGCCCGGCAGTAGATATCGCCTTGCGCATGGCGCGCGCCGCACCGATGCCCTCCGGCTCCGACGCGACGATGTGATAGGCGTCGGAGGTGATTCCCGCGCCGAGCACGCGGCCGTGAATCCGAGCGCCACGCGCCCGCGCGTGCCGCTCGGACTCCAGCACCAGCAGTGCTCCCGCCTCGCCGAAGACGAACCCGTCGCGGTCCCGGTCGAACGGCCGCGATGCCCGCTCCGGTTCGTCATTGCGGGTACTCATCGCCCGCATCATGGCGAAACTAGCGATCGGTACCGCATCGATATGCCCCTCGACGCCACCGGCCACCACGACGTCCGCCTCGCCGGTGGTGATCAGCCGCCAAGCGTGCGCGATCGCCTCCGAACCGGAGGAACAGGCCGAGACCGGCGCGAAAACCCCTGCCTTGGCGCCGATTTCGAGTCCGACCGTGGCGGCCGGACCGTTCGGCATGACCATCGGCACCGACATCGGCGAAACCTTCCGATAGCCGCCGTCGCGCATCGAATCGACCGCAGTGATGAGGGCGTCGCCGCCGCCGAGTCCGGTGCCGATGACGACCGCGAGCCGCTCGCCCTCGACCTCGGGTGCGCCCGCATTGCGCCAGACCTGGCGGCCGAGCACCAGGGCCATCTGCTCGACGTAGGAGTGACGGCGCTGTTCGACGCGGGTGAGCTGGTCGCCCGGCCGGGACTGCAACTTGCCGCCGATGCGGACCGGCAGGTCGTATTCGGCCACGAAATCGTCGGCGAGCATGCCGATACCGCTGCGCCCGGCAAGCAGTCCGGACCAGGTCGCGTCGATGTCATCGGCGATCGATGTGGTCGCGGCGACCGCGGTGACCACGACGGCCGGGCGAGTTTCTGAAGCGATTGTTACAGTCACGGTGTCATGAATACCTGTACCAATCGCTACAGTCAACCCATGGCCCGCCCACTCGACTACGCGAAACGCGCCGACCTGCTGGCCGGTGTCGTCGAATACATCGCCGCCCACGGTCTCGGCGATCTGTCGCTGCGCCCGCTCGCCGCCGAACTCGGCACCAGTTCGCGCATGCTGATCCACTACTTCAACACCAAGGAAGAACTGCTGGTGCAGGCGCTTACCACGCAGCGTCCGAATATTGCCGCGGTCTTCGCGGGGATCTCCGATGCGGCATCGCTGCGCGCGCGGCTCGGCGAATTCTGTGCGGTGAATATCGCGGGGGAGGCCACGACGAGTGTGCGGGTGCTGCTGCAGGTGCTCGGGGCCGCGTGTGTGCCGAACAGTCCCTATGGCGAATACGCGAATGCGGCGATCGCGACCTTTATCGGGACGCTCGCCGATGCGTTGCGTCGGCTCGAATCCATCGACGATCCGGAGGCCGTTGCGACGCTGTTGGTTTCGGGATTGCGCGGCATTATTCAGGATCGGTTGATAACCGGTGATGTGGAGCGCACCGACCGGGCCGCGCGCCGGTTGATCGACCAAACCATTCGTTAGACACGAAAATCCCTGTGTCGGCGGCATGAGCCGACACAGGGATTTCAATCAGGTGGGTCAGGCGAGTGCGATCGCGGCGCACAGTCCGGCGACGGCGGTGAACTGCAAGGCCACCCGGCCGTTGATGACGCTGTTCCACTTGTCCTGCAGTGCACGGGCATTCGCCGGAATGACGCCGGAGTGCGCGGCGGCGGTCTGCTGGGTGTTCACCGGCTTCGCGACCCGAACGTAGATGCCGAGCCAGGTCACCAGGGCCACGACGGCGATACCCGCGGCGATCGCCGCGGCCGTGTGGCCGCCGATGGCTGCGAGGGCCGTTGCCGCAACAGCGGTCACCACACCGCCGACGCCGACGATCGGCATCCGGCGATCGCCGTAGTAGTGACCCCAGCCCGCCGAGATGGTCACGGTCCGGTCGTCCAGCTTGTCGTACACCGACCGCGTGATCAGTGCGAAGCAGGCATCGGTGCCGTAGACAACGGCGTTCGCGAGGACCGAGACGATGGCGACGACCTGGATGAGGGTGGTGATCATGAGCTTTTCCGTTCGTTGTCTGTAGCGTTGTTAGAGAATCTAGCAACGCTAGATCTAGGAGTCAAGCGATACCGGGATTTCCGCGTGCAGCCGTATCGAGCGGTCCGCTGGGGCGTGCTCGCGGTGCGGAGGAAATCTCCGGAAGTCAGTGACCCCAGCCGTTTTCGCATGCACCCACCGAGGGACACGGGTGCCTCGAGGTCTTCGCCACTGGACACGTCTTCCTGGCTGCCACCGCAGTCCGCGCACTCGGCTTCCTGATCGCATGGTTCATCGACGAAGTTCCCTTGCGTGGCATGGCCGCGCGCCCTGCCGAGTCAGGAGCGCAAACGCCATGCGGCGATCTCGGTTCGATTCTGAAATCCCAATTTGGCCAGGATGCTGCGGACATGCGTTTCCACTGTGCGCTCGGAAAGTACGAGCCGAGCGGCGATTTCGCGGTTGGCCAATCCATTCGCGACCAGGTCCGCGACTTCGGTTTCCCGTGCGGTCAGCGGGTTCGCATCGCGACCCGCCCGGTCGATGTCGGCGAGCAGCGCATCGGCGGCCCGCAAGCGATGCGTCATACCGAGTCGCCGGAATTCTTGTGCCGCTTCGGTTATCGCCGACCGGGCGGCGCGCAGATCCCCGGGTGCGCGCCGGGTGCGCAACGCGTCGGCCAGCCCGAGACGGCTCAGTGCCAGAAAGGGGCGCGCGCCGATGCGGCCGTCCATCGCGATCGCACGTTGGTAGTGCCCGATCGCGGCGTCGACCCGTCCGGCGGTGAGCGCGAGGTCGGCGATCGGGCGGGCGATAGAACCGGCGCACAGGACAGCGCCGCCGTCGCCGAGGTAGTAGTCGTCGGGGCCGAACGCCTGGTAGGTGCGCTCGGCGGTTTCCTTGTCGCGTAACAACACCGCGGTGAAACCGATGTTGTAGAGCAGCCCGAGCCAATGCGGACCGATCTGAAAGGTGCCGGGCAATTCCCGGAACTCCTGGAATAGCGCGCGTGCCTCGTCGAGATCGCCGGCCAGGGCGCGTGTCATCGGTAGGAAGATCCGGATCAACGGTATCTGCGGCGCATGGCGGATCGCCGCGAATCGCTCGGCGGCTTCGGTTTCGGACACATATCCCTGCACCATGTTCATCAATCCGCGGAACGCGTGGTGCAAACCGAGCAGCGACTCGTCGCCCATCCGGACGGCGAGTTCGAACGCGGCGTTATTACTTTCGTCCGCGGCGGCGAAATCGCCGGTCAATGCGGCGCGGGTGGCAACGAGTCGATGCCGATGCCAGCGCGCGATCGGCAGGCGTCCCTGCTCGGCGACCTGCTCGAGTTCGATGATCGCTCGGTCTACCAGGCCGAGATCGCCGAGTTGGATTGCGGCCGAGGCCTGCCAGAGATAGCCCCACAGCCGGGCCAGCGGCTGACGCGCACGAGCGCCGAGCTCGATGGCGCGTTCGACGAGGTCCATCCGCTCGGCGAGGAAATGTGGCGCCGAAAGGGCGAGGTGGCGAGCGTGGATGGCATCGAGCAGGGTGTCGGGGTCGCCGCTGCGTTCGGCGGTCGCCATGGCCGTCGCGGAAAGCTCTCTGGCACGGTCGCATTCGCCGATCTCGGCGGCCGCCATGGCGCGATGCGCGGTGAGCCGGGCGATCGACGCGCCGTCGGTATCGGCGGATAGATAGCGTAATGCACTGCGGCACAGCCGATCCGCCGTGGCGATTATCTTCGGGGTGCCGATACCGTGCACCACCAACGCGGCCGCCGCCAGGAGGTCGGGGCGGGCTGCCTGCTCCGCAATCGTCGCGGCCTGTGCGCAATGGTCGATGCTGCCGTCGATGCGTCCGGCCTCGAATTCGCTGCGCGCGAGCTCGATCAACAGCTCGGCTCGCAGCGGGCCGGGTGCGCTCGGTCCGGTCGCCTCGATCGCCCACTGGTGGAAGCGGATCGCGTCATCGAATGCGGTCGCCGCGCGTGCGGATTCGGCGGCGATGCGAGCCCAGTGTGCGCAGTCGGCGTTGCCGTCCGGGCCGCTCGCCCTTCGCAAGTGGGTCGCGATCGGTCCGGCCACCGAGGGATCGCCATCGGCGCGGGCGGCGAGCAACTCGGCGGCGCTGCGGTGCAATGACATTCGCTCCGACGGCGGCAATTCGGCGTAGATCGCATCGCGGATCAGCGCGTGGACGAATGCCACTCCGCCGTCGTCGGGGTGCCGGACCACACCGGCGGTCACAGCCGTATCCAGCGCGGTATCGACAGCGGTGCCCGTCAGCTGTTCGAGTAGATCCGGTTCGATCCGCTCGCCGAGCACGCTCGCGGCGCGCAGTACCGTCCGGGTCGCGGTGTCGAGCCGGTTCACGTGTGCCAATGCCAGCCGTCGAAAACCTGGACGGGACAACGGATCCGAATCGGAGTCACCGGCCGATTCGACGACGAGTCGAACATAGAGCGGGTTGCCGCGGGTGCGTTCGTATAGCCGATCGGCGGTCGCGGTATCCAGGGCGGGCGCGGCCTGGCGCAACCAATACCGGACCTCCTCGACCGATAGTCCGGTCAGCGGCATCGTCTGGGTGTGCCGCATCCCTACCAGGTCCGGCAATTGTTCGAGATAGGGGCCGTCGGTGGTGTCGCGTGCGGTGGCCAGCAGAAGCAACCGCTGACGCGGGAGTTCGGCGGCGACGTGCCGCAGCAGCAGTAGTGAGGTTCGATCGGCCCAGTGCAGGTCCTCCAGCACCACCGCGAGTCCGGCCGGAGCCGCGAGTGCTTCGAGCGCGTCGGTGAAGACGGTGAACATGCGAAACCGTTGCGAGGCCGAATCCGCCCACTGCACGGCGTCGCCACCCGCCAGCGTCTCGGACAACTCCGGGAGGTCGCGGCCGAGCCGGTGCCACGGCCACAGCGGCGGCATCCCCGTGTCGTCGACAGCGAAACCACGGCCGACGCGCAGCCCGCATTCGGCGGCGATTGCCGCGGTGTGTTCGGCCAGCCGGGTCTTGCCGATTCCGGCCGGCCCGTCGATCAGGATCAACCGCCCCTGTCCCGCGGCGGCTGCGAGCACAGCGGCCCGCAGTCGGGCGAGCTCGTGATGACGACCGATCAGCGGGTCCTGCATAGGCAGCAGTATCCATGCGTTCCGTGGACCGTGCGCGAGTTTCAGTACCCCGCGTACGTGGTGACACTGATCCGCATCGCTGCTGCGGCGCCGAAGCTGAGTACATCATTCCCGCAGATCAGGAGCGCCTCCGATGTACGCACAACTCGTCTATTTCGACGGACCACGCAGCAGCGACCAATTGGTCGCGGCGGACTTCGCGTCCCGGCACCGGATCGAGCCGGCGCTCGCCGGTATCCCCGGACTGCTCACCACCTATGAACTGCGCCGCCACGACGGGTCCGGGATAATCATCGCGATCGCCGAATCCGAGGGCGTGCTGCTCGACGCGCAGCGCGCGATCCTGGCCACCGAACTGCTGCCCGGCGAGGATATGGCACTGCTGCCCGGCCCCGACCGGGTGGAGACCTACCCGGTGATCGCGCATCGCGGCTCCGCCGACAGCTATGCGGATCGGGGCTAGCCATGTCGTGGACACTGCTCGTCGAACCACAGCTGCAACGTGGCCAACGACATTGGGTGGTCGACCCGGCGCACAGTCGCGCCGAATTCACCGTCGCCAATTTCGGCCGCACCGTCTACGGCCGGGCGCCGATCCGGGAGGGTCGCTTGACCACGGGGCGCGGCGGTACGCCCGAAACCGTCACCGGCACAGTCGATCTAGGTGCGATCGACACCGCGCACGCCCGGCGCGATCGGGATCTGCGTGCCCGCCGCCTGCTCGATCTGGACCGGCATCCGCTGATGACCTTCACCGCCGACCACATCACCGATATGGCCGGTGAATGGCGAGTCGCCGGGACCGCACGGGTGCGCGGGCGGCGGGTCGAACTCGTCTGCACCGTAGCCAAATTCGTCCTCGGTCCCGACGACACCGTCCGCCTGCTCGCCCATGCCGTGCTGGACCGGCGGGAAATCGGTATCCGGGCGCCGGAATTGATGATCGGACGGCATATCGCGATAGAGCTGAATGTGCTATTGCGCCCGGAAGTGACGTCGAATTGACGATCTCCGGCACGGACCGACGAGGGGTCAGTCCGTGCCGGTGTCCAGGTGAGCGTGCCCGAACAGCCGAAGCATAATGTCCGCCAGCATAATTCGCTCCTGCTGACTCAGCGGAGCGAGGATCTCGTCGCGTACTTGTCCCGCCTCCTGCTCGAGGGCCCTCAGCAAGGCCCGACCGGATCTGGTGATCCGCACCGACATGCGACGACGATCGGCCGGATCGCGGGTGCGTTCGACCTGACCGGCACCGGCCAATTCGTCGACGATCTTCGCCACATCGCTCGGATGGATATCGAGCCGAATACCCAGATCGCGCTGCATATGCGGCCCGAAATCGGCGAGTGCGGCGAGTACCGCCATATGCCACAGCCGAAGTCCGCGCGCCGCGAGCCGATCGGCGAACCGGCCGCGCGCGACCTTGCCCACCCGCGACAACAGGTAGATCTCGAGCCCGAGCAGGCTCGGTGGCAGGGCACGCGCGGAATCCATGCGACAAATTATAGGTCGGTGCCTACGATAGGTCTGGACCTACTAATAAGGAGTTGGCGTGGACGCCCTGTACTCGAGACTGCTCGTCACCGGTTTCGCCCAATGCTTCGACTTCTACAACGCCGTCCTTCCCGAGCTCATCGGCGCGAAGCTGATCAAAGGCACCGCGGCCGGTCCCTATGCGAACTGGGATGTCGACGATCAAGCGGTACTGGTGCTCTTCGACCGCACCGCGATGTCCGAAGTCGTCGGGACCACCGATATGCCCGCCACCGCCGCACCAGCGCAGGACGCCGCGATGTTCGTCTGCCGAGTGCCCGATGTCGACGCGGGCCTCGAGCTGTGCCTGCGCAACGGCGCGACCCTGGCCGCCGCCGCGGCCGACCGGCCGCACTGGGGCCCGAATCTGCGCACCGCGCACCTGCGCGACCCGGCGGGCACCCTGATCGAACTCCAGTCCTACTGACCAGCGATGAATTCCGCCCGCGCGCACCGTCGGCACTGATACACGTACACCGACCGGGAGGACCACCATGCAGAAAATCGTCACGAACCTCTGGTACGACACCCAGGCCGAGGAGGCCGCCGAGTTCTACTGTTCGCTGTTCGAGGATTCGAAGATCACCAATGTCGTGCCCTACTCCGAGGCGGGGCCACGCGAAGCCGGGCTCACCATGCTCGTCGATTTCGAACTCAACGGACAGAAGTTCACCGCCATCAACGGCGGCGGCGACTACCACTACACCCACGCCATGTCGCTGCTGGTCAATTGCGACAGCCAAGACGAGGTCGACCGGCTCTGGACGGCGCTGCTCGCCGACGGCGGCCAGCCGATCGAATGCGGTTGGCTCAATGACAAATACGGTGTGCCGTGGCAGATCTGGCCCGTCGAAGCCGACACCCTGCTGGCCGCTACCGACCGCGCGGCCGCGAACCGCGCTATGCAGGCGATGCTCGGAATGCAGAAGATCGACCTGCAGGGCATGCGGGACGCCTACGAAGGCAAGGTCAGCTGATCTGCCAGGAGCCGACCTCGCGGTATCCGGAGTTGTAGATGGCGGAGCCGTCGCCCTCGGTGATCTGGTAGTGCTTCATATTTCCGCCCCAATAGCGCAGGATGCGGCCGAGCTCATCGGCGAGATCGGCCGGCGCCGCCACGCCCTCGGGCAGGACATCCAGATCTACCTCCAGGGTGAATTTCACCCTGAGGAATGTACCGGCGCCCGGTTGGGCGACGGTCGCTTCGCTGTATGTTCCTCCGATCGCCGGGCGGGGCACGGACGTGGAAAGGTATCGTCGGGCGGGAAAATTTCACACACCAACGGGGGCTCGCACCAGCGGGCTGAGAGGACGGCTAGCCCAATTCGGGCGTTCAGGGCCGTCGACCGTATGAACCTGACCGGGTAATGCCGGCGTAGGGAGGATATTCATGGGCACACCTGTCGATTCCGTGACCACCGGTCCGATCGAAGGCAGCGTCAAGCACTACCAGGCGGTCGATGACCTGCGCATTCCGGTGCGTCGGATCAATCTGACCAATGGCGAGCACTTCGACGTCTACGACACCTCGGGCCCGTACACCGACGATAAGGCGTCCGTCGATCTGGAGGCCGGTCTACCGAAGTTGCGCGACGGCTGGGCAAAGCCCGAGGTCGACGGTCCGCGTACCCAGCTGGCCTGGGCGCGGCAGGGTCTCATCACCCCCGAGATGCGCTTCATCGCCGTACGCGAGGGCGTTTCGCCGGAGCTGGTGCGCGACGAGGTCGCCGCGGGTCGCGCGGTCATCCCGGCCAACCACCGGCATCCGGAGCTGGAGCCGACCGTTATCGGCAAGAAGTTCCTGGTGAAGATCAATGCCAATATCGGCAATTCGGCCGTGTCCTCCTCGATCGCGGAGGAGGTGGAGAAGATGGTGTGGGCCACCCGCTGGGGTGCGGACACCATTATGGATCTGTCCACCGGCAAGAACATTCACGAGACGCGCGAATGGATCCTGCGCAATTCGCCAGTCCCGGTCGGCACCGTGCCGATCTATCAGGCGCTGGAGCAGGTGAACGGTGATCCCACCGCGCTCACCTGGGAGATCTACCGCGACACCGTAATCGAGCAGTGCGAGCAGGGCGTGGACTATATGACCGTGCACGCCGGTGTGCTGCTGCGTTACGTGCCGCTGACCGCCAAGCGGGTCACCGGCATCGTCTCGCGTGGCGGATCCATCATGGCCGCATGGTGTCTGGCGCATCATCGGGAGTCGTTCCTGTACACCAACTTCGCCGAACTCTGTGAGATCCTGGCGAAATACGATGTGACCTTCTCCCTCGGCGACGGCCTGCGTCCCGGCTCCATTGCCGATGCCAATGACGAGGCCCAGTTCGCCGAGCTGCGCACCCTCGGTGAGCTGACCAAGATCGCGAAATCGCATGGCGTACAGGTCATGATCGAGGGGCCGGGGCACGTGCCGATGCACAAGATCGTGGAGAACGTGCGGCTGGAAGAGGAACTGTGCGAGGAAGCGCCGTTCTACACCCTCGGCCCGCTCGCCACCGATATCGCACCCGCCTACGACCACATCACCTCGGCCATCGGCGCGGCCATCATCGCCCAGGCGGGCACCGCGATGCTGTGTTATGTCACCCCCAAGGAGCATCTGGGGCTGCCCAACCGGGACGACGTCAAGGTCGGCGTGATCACCTACAAGATCGCCGCGCACGCCGCCGACCTCGCCAAGGGGCATCCGTACGCCCAGGACCGCGATAACGAATTGTCCAAGGCCCGGTTCGAATTCCGCTGGCGCGATCAGTTCGCCCTGTCCCTCGATCCGGACACCGCCCGCGAGTACCACGACGAAACCCTGCCCGCCGAGCCCGCCAAAACCGCGCACTTCTGCTCCATGTGCGGACCGAAGTTCTGCTCCATGCGCATCTCCGCCGATGTGCGGGAATACGCCGCGCGCCAGGGGCTTTCGGAGACCGAGGCGATCGAAGCCGGAATGGCCGAGAAGTCCGCGGAATTCGCCGACCACGGCGCACAGGTGTACCTGCCGGTCGTATCATAAGCAGTCCGCTGAAATGGCGATAGCCCCGGACCAAGGGGTGGTCCGGGGCTTCATTCAGGAAGGTACACGAAGAATCCGCCGCTCAGGAGCGGATTCGCCAAAATTGATGCCGAGTGGTTGCCTGTCCGACATTCGCGCGGGCGATCGGAAAACCGAGGGCGGCGAAGGACTGGCTGCACCATCATGACCACGCTGGCGTTCCCGATGTGGTCGATCCGCTCACCGAGGATCCGCTGCGCTTCATCGCCGCGGTCGATGCTGGTGTTCGAGCCGCCACGCAGTGAGTGCGCCGCTCAGGCGCGATCACGTAACGCATGCCAGACGCGTCCACGGACCTCACCGAGGCCGATGCGCCGCTTCTTCGAACCCGGTGCCGATGCCGTGATGACCACCTCGTCACCGTCCTCGAGAAAGGTCCGGTGCAGACCGTTCACCAGGACAGGTTCCGCCCCGCCCCAGGACAATTCGATGAACGAACCGCGCTGGTCCGACTCCGATCCGGAGATGGTGCCGGAGGCGTAGAGATCGCCGGTGCGCGTGGCGGCGCCGTTCACGGTGAGATGCGCCAGCATCTGCGCCGGTGACCAGTACATCCGGGAATACGGCGGATGCGAGACGGTTTGGCCGTTCCAATGCACGGCCACATCGATATCGAGGCCCCATGGCTGGCTGCCTCGCAGGTAGGGCAGCGGCTTGGGTTCTTGTTTCGGCAGCTGTCTGCGCGCGGTCTCCAAGGCGGCCAGCGGCGTTATCCAGGCCGAGAGCGAGGTCGCGAACGACTTGCCGAGGAACGGCCCGAGCGGCTGGTACTCCCAGGCCTGGATATCGCGCGCGGACCAATCGTTCACCAGCGCAACGCCGAAGACGTGATCGGCGAACTGATCGATATCGATGGGCATACCGAGTTCGGAACCGACCCCGACCACGAATCCGAGCTCGGCCTCGATATCGAGGCGTTGCGACGGGCCGAAATCCGGTGTGCCGGTGGGGGTTCGGCGCTGGCCACGTGGTCGCACGATATCGGTACCGGAGACGACGACGGTGCCGGCCCGTCCGTGATATCCGACCGGCAGATGCCGCCAATTGGGTAGGAGTGGTTCGGCATCGGGACGGAACAGCCTGCCGAGGTTCGTCGCGTGGTCGATGCTGGCGTAGAAATCGACGTAGTCACCGATATCCACCGGCAGCTTCATCCGTACGTCGTGCAGTAGATGCACTGCCTCCGTGGGGATTTCGTCATCTATCAGCTCACGGAGCCTGCTGCGCACCGCATGCCACCGACGTGGCCCCGCCGCCATGAAGGCATTGAGACTCGGCTCGGCGAATACCGGATCCTCCAGTGCAGCGGCGAGATCGATGACCTGCTCGCCGATTCTCGCGCCGACTCGGAAGCTCGCGCCCTCCGGCGCGAAGACACCGTAGGGCAGATTGTCCGGACCGAAGAGGGTGTTGTCGGGAACCTCGATGCGGGTTTTCATGCGGGTCCACGGCGCAGGTTCGCATGCGGTCGCTGATCCGGTTGCCGATGCCCGTCGGACTGCGGTCCGCGACCGGACCAGGTCCACGCATATCCGGGATCCTCGCAGGCCAGCGCGCCTTCGCCGAGTTCGAGCGGTCGGAAGGTGTCGACCATGACCGCGAGTTCGTCGAAGAAATCGATGCCGATACTGCGCTCATAGGCGCCCGGCTGCGGACCGTGCGCATAACCGCCGGGATGGACCGATACCGAACCCGGTCCGATACCGGAACCCCTACGCGCCTCGTAATTTCCGCCGCAGTAGAACATGATCTCGTCGCTGTCGACATTGGAGTGGTAGTACGGCACCGGAATCGACAGCGGGTGATAGTCGACCTTGCGCGGTACGAAATTGCATACCACGAAATTGATCCCCTCGAATGCCTGATGGGCGGGTGGCGGCTGGTGCACCCGGCCGGTAAGCGGTTCGAAATCGGCGATATTGAAGGTGAGCGGATACAGACAGCCGTCCCAGCCGATCACATCGAACGGATGCGTCGCGTAGATCATCCGCGTGCCGACCACCTGGCCGCTCGGGCGATGCTTGACCAGCACTTCGATATCGGTTCCGGTGGCGATCAACGTTTCCCCCGGCCCATGCAGATCCCGCTCGCAGTACGGCGAATGTTCCAGCAGCTGACCGAATTTCGACAGATAGCGCTTCGGCGGGGTGATGTGGCTGGATGCTTCGATCACATATGCGCGCAGCGGTTCCGGGCCGCTGGGCAGCCAGCGGTGCGTGGTCGCGCGCGGGATCAAAACCTGGTCGCCTTGGCGGGCCGGGATGGTGCCGAAGACCGTTTCGACAACGGCCGCACCGGATTCCACGTACACCAGCTCGTCGCCTATCGCATTGCGGTACAGCGGCGAGGCACCCTTGGCGACCACATAGGAGATCCGCACATCCGCATTGCCGAGCAGCAGCCGACGTCCGGTGACGGGATCGGTACCCGCCGGGCTGTCACCGGGAAACAGTCCATGTAGCCGCAGATGTCGATGGCGCAGTGGATGGTTCGGGGTGAGGGTCTGGTCCGGTAGCTCCCATACCGTCGAATCGACGATGGCGGGCGGCAGGCCACGGTGATACAGCAGCGAGGAATCGCCGGAGAAGCCCTCCTCGCCCATCAGCTCTTCGTAATAGAGCCGTCCCCGGTCGTCTCGATGCTGCGTGTGCCGCTTCGGCGGCACCGCTCCCACCTGCCGATAGAACGCCATGACCGCACCTCCGGCTGGACCGCTGGATTTGCCTTCCATCGTAGTGCCGCAGGCGCCGGTAGGGTGCACATTTTGTCGGTTCGCTGCCGACTTCTGCGGCATTTCGCCTAGCGATGGGGCGAAGTGCTGAACAATTGTCAGGCGTGACGCAATGCGCGGTACACGGCCGCCCCGACGAAGGCCCCGAGGCTCTGCGGATCCCAACCGCCCTCGCCCGACAACAGCGTGCGTACCGCACCCTCACCCGCGGACACCCACAGTTCGACCAGCGCCGGCAATTTGCGCTCGGCGTCCTCGGTGCCCCATGCGCGCAGCGTCGGTCGCAGCAGTGTCGTGCAGCGTTCGATGGCGAGCCTGCGTCCGTGCCCGAACGAATTCGCAACGGCCGGATCGGGGTTGGCATACAGCAGGCGCCACGCATCCGGCCGCTCGGCCGCCTTCTCCAGCAGTGCGCGGAAGCCATCGACGAATACGGTCTCGCCCGCGTCGACAGCCCGGGGCGGCAGCACCTCGAGCACTCCGCCGACCAGGAAGCTCTCCTCACGTTGGATGAGCGCCTCGATCAATTCGACGCGATCCGGGAAGCAGGCGTACACCACGGGCCGGGTCACGTTCATCCGCTCGGCGATCGCGGCCATGGTGACTGCCGCGACACCGTGCTCGACGGCGATCGCGAGCGCGGTGTCGAGCACCTGGGGGCGGCGACGCTCCGGGCCCAAATGCTGTGCCCGCTGCCGTGGCGGCACGGCCGTCTCGCTACCCATGGGCACCAAGATATCAGCGTTGTTCGCTGGATCAGCCCTGGTACCGGGCCTGAAGATCAAATTCCTACGTTTATGAACAATAATGCTACATTCGCGAATGAAGTCGCCGGTTCCCGTTCGGATCAATGAGGAGACAGCCATGACCGATACCCTGTTCAACCCGAAGACCTGCGAGTTCGCCGAGTTCGACGCGGAGACCCGCAGACTCCTGCGCGCCACCGTGGAGTGGTTCGAGACCAGGGGTAGGGCGGCGCTGAAACACGACGATCGGGAGCGGATCTGGTATGCCGACTTCCTCGATTTCGTGAAGCGGGAGCGGATATTCGCCACCTTCCTCACCCCGGCGGCCGAGGCCAACGGCGATCCGAACAAGCGCTGGGACACCGGCCGGATCGCGATGATGAGCCAGATCCTCGGCTTCTACGGCATGTCCTACTGGTACGTCTGGCAGGTCACCATTCTCGGACTAGGCCCGATCTGGCAGAGCGAGAACAAGGCCGCCAAGCAAAAGGCCGCCGCGCTGCTGGATTCCGGTGAAATCTTCGCCTTCGGACTCTCCGAGAAGGAGCACGGCGCGGACGTGTATTCCACCGATATGGTCCTCACGCCCGCGCATGGTGGCGGCTATACAGCTTCCGGCAGTAAGCACTACATCGGCAACGGCAATCTGGCGGGCATGGTGTCGGTCTTCGGTCGCCGGGCCGACAAACCGATCATCGACAGTGCGAAGGCACTGGAAAGCAAGCCGACGCAGGAGGATTACGAGGGGTATCTGTTCTTCGTCGCCGATAGCAAACACCGGAACTACAAGTTGCGCCGCAATGTCGTCGACAGCCAGATGTATGTGGCGGCCTTCGATTTGGAGCAGTATCCGGTCGCCGAGGAGGATGTCCTGCATCGCGGCGAACAGGCCTTCCACGCCGCGATGAATACGGTGAACGTCGGCAAATTCAATCTCGGCTTCGGTGCGGTCGGCGCCTGTGAACACGCCTTTTACGAGGCGATCACCCATGCCGAGAACCGAATCCTGTTCGGGCACCGGGTAACCGAATTCCCGCAGGTGCAATCGCTGCTGACCGATTCATACGCCCGGCTGCTCGGCATGAAACTCTACAGCGAACGCGCCATCGACTACCTGCGCTGCGCATCCCCGGACGACCGCCGCTATCTGCTGTTCAACGCGATCGAGAAAATGACCGTGACTCGGCAGGGACAGCGGATCATCGAGGATCTCGCGGATGTCATCGCGGCCCGCGGTTTCGAAAACGATATGTACTTCCCGATGGCGATGCTGGGGCTCTTCGGACTGCCGCGGCTCGAAGGCACGGTCCATGTGAATATGGCACTGTCGCTGAAATTCATGGCCAACTACATGTTCCATCCCGCGGATGCCGGATTGGCGGCGCTGCGTTACCTTCCCGGCGCGGGTATCGCGCCGAAGGGTGCGGTGCGGGCGGTTTCCGGTGCGCTGAGCTGGTCGAGCCGCAAGCTCACCCGGCACGCCGGTGCGGCGGTACCCGAGCTGCGCGCCGAATTCGCCGGTGCCAGTTACGATCCCGTGCCCACGCGCCGCGACCCGGCCGATGACGAATTCCTGTTCCGACAGGGGCCGAGCAGCGGCCTCGGCCGAATCCGCTTCCGCGACTGGCGTCCGGTCTTCGGAAAGTTCGCGCACATACCGAATGTCGCCCTCTTCCTGGAACAGGCCCGCGCATTCCAAACCCTGCTCGCCGCCGCCGCGCCGACCGCGGCACAGCAGCGCGACGTGGACTTCCTCTTCGCCTTGGGAGAACTGTTCACCGCGGTGCCCTATGCCCAGCTGATCCTGGAGCAAGCCGAAATCGAGGGCACCACAATAGATGTGCTGGACCAGATCTTCGACGTCTTCGTCCGCGAATTCTCCAAGAACGCACTGACCCTCCACACCAAGCCCACCGCGACCAAATCCCAACAGACCCGCGCGCTCGACCTCATCCGACGCCCGATCGCCTCGCGTTCGCGTTTCGATCGGGTACTCGCACAGGCACGCGCGCATGCCGGTCGCTACGAGATGAACCCCTGAGACGGTGTTCATGGCGCGGCATGAGGTGCGCGTCTGTGACGTCCGCACTTCGCGCTGCGGGCTGAGACAAGCGCGAGACCAGATAGTGAAGGCGACTCGCCGTCTGGACGGCGATATCCTGAGTTTGTCTCGCGCATGATCCCCGTCGATTGCCAGCGCTCCCATATCGTTAGGACATGACCGCCGTGGCCGAGTCACTCATGACGACCGAGCAGTTCGAAGAACTCGCCCGGACGGCGGACCATATCGCTGAAGGTGTGCGGCTCGAGTTCATCGACGGAAAACTGGTGGTCAAGGCGGTGCCGGACGGCGACCACGGCTGCATGAAGCCGGTCGATGTCAAGTTGGATACCGAGCCATTGCCGGCCTGGGTGCGCTGAGTGGTCTGACCGCTAGTCGGTGAATTCGGCGATCACGGGCGCGTGGTCGCTGGGGCCCTTGCCTTTTCGCTCCTCGCGGTCGACCATCGCGTCCTTGGTGCGGGCGGCGAGCGCGGGGGAGGCGAGGACGAAATCGATGCGCATACCTTCTTTTCGGGGGAAGCGCAGCTGGGTGTAGTCCCAGTAGGTGTAGACGCCGGGGCCGGGGGCGTACGGGCGCATGACATCGGCGAAGCCGGTTTCGACTATGGCGTCGAAGGCGTCGCGTTCCGGTTGGGAGGTATGGGTTTTGTCGGCGAAGAATTCGACGGACCAGACATCGTCGTCGGTGGGCGCGATATTCCAGTCGCCGACCAGTGCGATCTGCGCCTCCGGTTCGGCGGCGAGCCACTGGGCGCCGTTGGCGCGCAGGGCGGCGAGCCATTCCAGTTTGTAGGCGTAGTGCGGGTCCTGCAGGGTGCGGCCATTGGGGACGTACAGGCTCCAGACCCGGACTCCGCCGCAGGTCGCACCGAGTGCGCGCGATTCCACGATCGGGGTGCTGATCAGCGATTCGCCCGCGTCCTTGTCGAAGCCGGGCTGATTCGGGAAGGCGGCCGCCACATCGTCGAGGCCGATGCGTGAGGCGATGGCGACACCGTTCCACTGGTTCAACCCGACGTGGGCGACCTCATAGCCGAGTTCGTCGAAGCGCTCGAACGGGAACTGGTCATCGCGACATTTGGTTTCCTGCATCGCGAGCACATCGATGTCCTGGCGGTCGAGGAAGTCCGCGACCCGGTCGAGGCGGGAGCGGATCGAATTGACGTTCCAGGTCGCGAGACGCACGGATGCCTTCCTTCACAATGGGCTATAAGTCTGTGGTACCACAGGGCTGTTGGTTCAGCGAGAGCCATCCGGCGTGGCATACCGGTAGGTGTGGTGGTCGAGGAAGCCCAGCTCGTGATACATCGCGATGGCCCCGGTGTTCTCGGCCTCGACCTGGAGATATGCGTGGGTGGCCGCACGGTCCGCACCCCAGCGGATCAGCTCCGCGCAGATCAGCGAACCCAGTCCGTGCCGGCGGTGTTCGGCCGCCACCGCGACGCATGTCAAGCCGATCCAGCGGCGGCCGTCCGGTGCGGTGGTGAGTGCGCCGCGGCCGATCGCGATGGGCTGCGGCAATCCGAGCGAGGCGAAGCCGACTTCGCCGTCGTGTACGGCCGTCAGCACCTCCACCACGGGTGGCGTCGAAACCGGCTGTGTCGCGGGATCTTCACCGCTGTAGCGGTGCATCGACAACCAGGCGTCATCGGGGGCGGGCGCGATGCGCACCATCCGTGGCCCCTGCGGCAGTACGAAATTATCGATATCGATCGCCAACATCTGGGTTTCCCGCCGACTCCGCCAACCCGGCGGCAGTGCCGCGAGCCGATCCGGCAGCGCCAGCTGCACCGGCAGGCCGTGCGCGGTATACCACTCGCCGATCCGCTGCAGTGTTTCCGCGCCCAATGCCGCCGGGCCCTCCGAGCTGCCGAGTGGCACAGCGGAATTGGCTCGGTTGGTGTAACCGCTGCCGGCTCGCAACAGCCAGCCATCGATCCAACCCTGTTCGGTACCGGGCCAGCCGTATGCCGCCGCGGCCTCCAGCGCGCGGATCTCTCTGGTGCGAATCGGCCTCGGCCCCAATGCTTTCATGGCGACGACACGATCCACCGCGACCGCGACGATCTGTCCGTCCGCGGCCCGCACGGTGGGCGGATCCAGCGAAACCAGTTCGCCGATCACATCTGTGAGTGGTTGTGGATAGCCCGCTGGCAATCGGTACCGCAGCACCACCCGCCGACCCAATGGGATATCGGGCAATGTCGAATCGCCCGGTGGTGCCGCAGGATCAGTCATCGTGTCCGAACGGATCGGGCACCGTCCCCGGAATCCAGCTGAGTCCCGGTGTGCCCCAACCGTTTCGCTTGATCGCCTTCTTGGCCGCGCGGGCATTGCGCCCGATCAGCACATCCACATAGAGGAAGCCGTCGAGATGTCCGACCTCGTGCTGGAGCATGCGGGCGAAGAAACCCTTGCCCTCGATATCCACCGGCTCGCCGTGCTCATCGGTTCCGGTGACGCGGGCCCATTCGGCGCGCCCGGTGGGGAACTGCTCACCGGGTACCGATAGGCAGCCCTCGTCATTGTCATCGGGATCCGGCATGGTCTCCGGAATCTCCGAGGTCTCCAGCACCGGATTGATCACCGCGCCCTTGCGCCGCACGGCCGAACCCTTCGCATCGATATCCGGGCAGTCGTAGACGAACAGCCGCAGCGGCACGCCGACCTGGTTCGCGGCCAGTCCGACGCCGTTGGCGGCATCGAGCGTCTCGTACATGTCCGCGATCAGCTCGGCCAGTTCCTCCGGCGTCTGGGTGACCTGCTCGGTCGGATTGTGCAGAACCGGGTCACCGACGATCACGATGGGGAGGATTGCCATGGGGCAATTATTGCCGATGGGCTCGCACGGGGCGCAGCCGCCGCGATCGGCCACCCATCGCCGGTGGCCGCGACTCGCTACCGGCCGGTAGCGAACACGCCGCGACGGTGCTGGGGCAATCCCGCGGCCCATGGTTGAATGATCCGCGACGTACAAGCATCATTTTCGTCTGGTGGCTACTCGGCGAGGGAGCAAGATGGACGGCGCAGCGGCTCGGAATCTTTCCGCGACCCAAGACGGCCCTTCTGCGAGCGAAGATGTCACGGCAGTCGAGCAGGTCGATGGTGACGGTGATGGTCTCAGTCGTCGCGAACACGACATCCTGGCCTTCGAACGGCAATGGTGGAAATACGCCGGGGCCAAAGAAGAGGCCATTCGTGAACTGTTCGGCATGTCGCCGACCAGGTACTACCAGGTACTCAATGCGATGGTGGATCGGTCGGAGGCATTGGCCGCCGATCCCATGCTGGTGAAACGGCTGCGCCGACTGCGGGCGAGCAGGCAGAAGGCGCGAGCCGCTCGGAGGCTCGGCTTCCAGGTATGACGCGCCGCCGCGATAGCGGAGCCGGTGCAACGACCATGCGGCCGGGTTTGCGGCTAGGGTTTTGAACGTGAGCAACCCGAATCCCACCTCCGGCGGGCCGCCGTTGCGCGCGCTGGCGATGGTGTTGATCGCGCTGGCCATCGTTTTTGCCGGGCTCGGTGCGATGTCGTTATCGAGTTCGGATTCCGATACCTCGGGGGCGGGTGATTCCTCGAGCACAACGAGTCGGGCCGCCGCCACAACGGCGGTCGCGACGACCAACTCGCCGGTGCAGACCACGAGTGCGGCACCGACCAGTTCGGCATCGGCCACCACGAAGTCGTCGACCACGACGACGCCGAGTACGACCACGGCGAATCGCGCTGTGCCGGTCCATGTTCTGAACAACAGCACCGTTGTCGGGCTGGCCGCGCGCACCGCGAGCGAGCTCACCGCCGATGGCTGGACGGTTGCCGAGGTCGGCAACTATCCCGGCCCGAATATCGTGAATACGACTGTGTTCTACGGCAATAACCCTGGTGAGAAAGAAGCCGCACTGGCCATAGCCGACGAACTGGGCGTGACCGCCGAGCTGCGCTCCGGCGGGTCCGGTTCGGGTGTGACGGTAGTTGTCACGGGCAACTGACCAGTACGGGGGCTCGCGACACGGCCCGGTCACGGGTGCGACACGGCGGGCGTGGCATCATCTTGTCCGGTAACGAACGTGTCCACCCAGCTTTACTCGTAAACTCGGTACTCGTAAAGGAGTTCCTCCGATGGCCCCGAACACAACTCGTCGCCCGTCCTGGCGGACTGTGACCCCGGTGCTCGCTGTCGCGGTCTTCGGGCTGGCCGCCTGCTCGAACAGTCAGGAGTCGAGCGACGTCCAGGGAACTACGCCGCCCGTGTGGACCGGTGCGTCCGCCCCACCGGCCGGCGAATCCGGCCCCGAGACCGGCGCCCCGAATGCCAATGCCGGGGTCAAGGTCGACCTCAAGGATCCGGCAGGTGCCTCGGTCGCCGTCGCGAACATCACCAAGGACGGCAATCACCTGCAGGTCAGCATCGAGGCGCACGGCCTGCGCCCCGGCTTCCACGGTCTGCACATCCATCAGTTCGGCAAATGCGAGCCCAATTCGGTCGCGCCCACCGGCGGACCCGCGGGTGACTTCCTGTCGGCCGGTGGCCACCTGCAGGTCGGCAGCGCCAATGCCCATCCGGCCAGCGGCGATCTGACCTCACTCGAGGTCCGTTCCGATGGTTCGGCCAAGCTGGTCACCACCACCGATGCGGTGACGTTGGACGACATCAAGGGCAAGGCCCTGATGATCCACGCCGACGCCGATAACTTCGGCAATATCCCCAACCGTTATGTCCGCGCCGACGGCGTTGCCGGCCCGGACGACACCACTCTGGCGACGGGCGATGCTGGCGGCCGCGTCGCTTGCGGTGTAATCCAGTAGCAAGGTCACCGATATGGCCGGGACAGCAATCGCGCGGGTTCCCTTTCCCGGGTCGCCCCGGCCTACCATCGGTATCGAATGGGAGATCGCGCTCGTCGACAAGGTGACCCGCGATCTGTCGAATACCGCTGCGGCCGTATTCGATTCGCTCGGTGACCTGCACGCCTACGATGGCACTCCGCAGGTCACCAAGGAATTGCTGCGCAATACGGTCGAACTTGTCACCGGTGTGCACAACAATGTCGGCGAGGCCGTCGACGATCTGCGCGGCACCATGGATACCGTGCGGCGGGCCGCCGATCCGCTCGGCGTCGACCTGTTCTGCGCGGGCACCCATCCGTTCGCCCAGTGGTCGGCCCAACAGCTCACGCGCTCAGCGCATTACGACGAACTGATCGATCGCACCCAGTGGTGGGGCCGCCAGATGATGATCTGGGGCGTCCATGTGCATGTCGGAGTTTCGCACGCCGAGAAGGTTTTTCCGATCCTCAACTCGCTGCTGCTGTCGTATCCGCATCTGCTGTCGCTGTCCGCGTCCTCGCCGATGTGGGCGGGTGCCGATACCGGTTACGCCAGCAACCGGACGTTGATGTTCCAGCAGCTGCCCACCGCCGGTCTGCCGTTCCAATTCGAAAACTGGTCTCAGTTCGAGTATTTCGTACACGACCAGATGAAGACCGGTGTCTTCGAGCAGCTCGGCGGCATGCACTGGGATATCCGGCCCGCGCCGAAATGGGGCACCATCGAGGTGCGGGTCTGCGATGGGATCTCGACCCGCGCGGAGCTGTCGGCCATGGCCGCGCTCATCCACTGTCTGATCGTCGATCTCGATCAGCGCCTCGACAATGGCGAGACGCTGCCGACCATCCCGCCGTGGCATGTTCAGGAGAACAAGTGGCGCGCGGCCCGCTATGGTCTCGACGCGATCGTCATCGTGGACGACGACAGCAATGAGCGGTTGGTCACCGATGATCTGATGGATCTGCTGCAGCGGTTGGAGCCGACCGCCAAGCGGCTCGGCTGTGCGGACGAACTCGCCATGGTGGCGGAGATCCCACAGCGTGGGGCCTCCTATCAGCGGCAGCGCAAAGTGGCCGCGAGCACCCAGGGTGATCTGGTCGCGGTGGTCGATGCCCTGGTCAAGGAGTTGGACCAGTAGATCTTCCTGGCCGAACAGATGGCTGACGTTCAGCTGGTCAGGGGGATGGCGTTCATCCGCCGTTTACTATGGTCGACGTGCTTGTCGAAGATCCGGGACATCCCGTAGCGAATGCTCGCAGGTCGCTCGAAAAGGCCAGCGGTCGCGTCGCCGAGCAGGTGCGCGTGCCGCGCTCGCGGATCTGGACGGTGGCCGCGATCGCGGCGGTGCCGGTACTGCTCATCGCGCTACAGGTGGGTTCGATCGGGCACGATTTCGAGGGGCCGCTCGGCAGTCTGTGGCACGACTACGTCGGCACTCCGAAGTCCATGTCGGTGCCGTGGGCCGGACTCGTGCTCGCTTTGGTGGGAATCGCCAAGCGCCGCAGAATAATCGCGGTAGCCATCGCGGCGGGTATCGACCTGGTGTGGGCGGGTATTCGACTGCTGAACGGCGAGTCGTTCGCCATCGGCAATGGGCCGACACTCGTGCTCACCGGTCTGGCGCTGGTCGCCGGATTCCGCTGGAGCGGGGCGGAGCGTCGCAATGCGCTGCATGCCGCCGCATTGGGCGCGCTGCTGGTGCTGGCCACCAAGGTCGGTGATGTGTGGCTGCACATTACGGTCGTCAGTCGGCCACAGGTCTACGACGTCTATGTGGCCCTGGCCGATCACGCGCTCGGCGATCCGTCCTGGGTGCTGGGCCGCGTGGTGGATGCGCTGGGACCGGCCGTCTACGCGGTGCTGCACTGGGTCTATATCGAACTGCCGGTGGCGGCGATCGTCGTCGCGGTGTGGCAGTTGCGCCGGGTGGTGTCGACCGGCGTATGGCCGACGCACTATCTGGTGCGTACCTTCCTGGTGCTCGGACTGATCGGTCCGGTCATCTATGTGATCTTCCCGGTGGTCGGCCCGATGTTCGCCTTCGGTGCGGACGGCCACGGCCTGCAGGTCGGCAACTTCTGGCCCGGTGCCATCCCGCCGATCGATCGCAATCCGGTACCGCTGCCATTCGATTCGTTTACGCCGCGCAACTGCATGCCGTCCATGCATACGGCCTGGGCGCTGTCGGTCTTTCTGCATACTCGCCGGGACGGCGATGGTTCGCGCGCTCCGCTGTGGCTGCGCTGCCTCGGCGCGTTCTGGTTGGCTGCCACGCTGACGGCGACGCTCGGCTTCGGCTACCACTACGGTGTCGATCTGGTCGCCGGTGCGGTGCTCTGCTTGACCATCGAGTCCGCGCTGCGTGATCCCGAGCGCGGCTGGGGCTGGTTCCGGGTGCGCCTTGTGCTTTTCGGTGCGGCAATCCTCGGCACGCTGCTGCTTTCATTCCGGTATCTCGCGGTTTCGATGGCCGAATACCCGGTGCTGGCCGGGACGGTCGTGCTCGCGCTGCTGGCCGCGATGGCCGCGGCATTCCATGCGACGTGGTTTGCCGCGACGCCCGAAGTCGCGGCGGACCAGAGGCCGGTGGGTGCGGCTCGATAGTCGTTGCGCCCATTCCTGTGGTGGTCCCGGCAGCTGGTCAGGAGCTCACAACGTGTCGTCCCGCAACTCGTTGACGCGCAAAAGCCCGTCGCGGTAGCGCTGCTCCCGATAGGCCGTCCGGCCGATCAGATGCGCGATTACCGGCGCGGTGAGCAGGGTGAACAGCCCGACCAGCACCAGCAGCCAGATATTGCCGTGGCCGCGCAATTGGAGCGCCACCCCCTCCAGCACCAGGATCAGGCCGACCACCTGGGGTTTGGTGGCGGCGTGCATGCGTGTGAGGGTGTCCGGAAAGCGCACGATGGCGATCGATGCGGTCAGCGCGAGCGTTGCGCCGCTCAGGATGAGGGTCGCGGCGGCCACATGCCACAGATTCATACGTCGTCCCGGACGCGGAAGCGGGAGACCGCGGCGGAGCCGAGGAAGCCGACCAGTGCCAGCGCGACGATCGCGGGAATGACCGTGGTGTCGTCACTGTAAGCGGCCCAGACCGCCAGGCCGGAGGCGGCGATGGCCATCAGCGAGTCGATGCCGACAACGCGGTCGAGGGTGTTCGGTCCGACCAGGATGCGGTAGCTGACGATGACGGCAGCCGCCATCAGCATGATGCCCGCCACAATCGCGACAACAGTCACGGCTGCACCTCTTTCTCCTCCGGAGTTGTTCGGTCCGAACGCCATTCGGTCGGGCGCTCGAATGATGAGATGAGCAGCCGTTCCAGCCGTCGGGTGGTCCGGAAGAACTTGTCGACAGCCTTCTCACTGCCCACGTCCAGGACGTGTACATAGAAGACGCAACGCTGCCGGTCGATCTCCAGCACCATGGTGCCGGGAATCAGATTGAGCAAGTCGGCGCACAACACCAGCACCAGATCCGATCGCATACTCAGATGCACCCGCAGTACACCGGAGACCGGCGGCGGTGCCGGACGGATGGCGAACCAGGCGATCTGCAGACTGGATTCCAGTGCGTAATACGAACTGACGATGATCAATTCGACCAGCGACAGCGGATGCAGCCGCCCGGATACCGGGACGCGGGGCAGCGGCAAGGTCAACATGATCGACGCAGCCACCGCGAGTCCGGCCAGCAGGTTGCCCACACTGAGATCGCCCCAGAGCGTCACCCAAACGGCGGTGAGCCACAACAGCACGCCGATGCGCACGATTGTCGAGCGATTCGGGACAAGCCGACGAACGGTCCTCATCGGACGGCGCCCTTCGCTGCGGCAGACGGATTGCCGAGTACCGCAACGACATACACCACCGGATCGCTCAGATCGTCGGCGGCGCGGTCCGCGATACGCAGGATCGGACCGGCGAATACGGTCAGGCACAGACCGACCGCCACCAGCGCCGCCGTCGATGCCACCATCAGCAGCGGCATGCGTCCCGGGTCGGTGCGTTCGTCATACAGCACATCGGTCGACTCCTCGACCAGAGTCGGGGGTTTCGCCGCGGTGAGATGTCCCTCCGGTGCCTCGATGCGCGGCCGCCAGAACGCCTTGCTCCACACCCGCGCAACGGCATACAACGTCAGCAGGCTGGTCACCACCGACCCCGCGACCAACACCCATGCCAGCACACTGCCATCGGCCGCGCCCGCCTGCAGCAATGCGACCTTGCCGATGAATCCCGAGAACGGCGGTATCCCACCGAGATTCAAGGCGGGCACCAGGAAAAGGATCGCCAGCAATGGACTGGCCGCCGCCAAGCCCCCCAGTCGTCGCAGTGATACCGAGCCCGCCTGTCGCTCGATCAGTCCGACCACCAGGAACAGTGCCGTCTGCACCAGAATGTGGTGCGCGACGTAGAACACCGCGCCGGAAAGTCCGGCGGCGCTGGAGAGTCCGATGCCGAACACCATGTAGCCGATATGGCTCACCAGGGTGAACGACAGCAGGCGTCGGATATCGCTCTGCGCGATCGCGCCGAAGATGCCGACCAACATGGTGAGCAGGCCACAGACCAGCAGCACATCGTCGAATCGGCCGTCCGGGAACAGCAGGGAGTGCGTCCGGATGATCGCGTACACACCGACTTTCGTCAGCAGGCCCGCGAAAACCGCGGTCACCGGTGCGGGTGCGGTGGGGTAGGAGTCGGGCAGCCAGTTCGACAGCGGGAAGACGGCCGCCTTGATACCGAATGCCACCAGCAGCACCGCGTAGACGGCCATCCGAATACCGTTGGGCACCTGGCCCATTCGCACCGCCAATTGGGCCAGGTTCAGTGTTCCGGTGGCCGCGTAGGCCAGTGCGATGCCGGTCAGGAAGATGAGCGAAGACACCATCGAGACCATCACGTACGCGATGCCTGCGCGGATCCGGTCCGCGGTGGCGCCGACGGTGAGCAGCACAAACGATGCGGCGAGCAGGATTTCGAAGCCCACGAACAGGTTGAACAGGTCACCGGCCAGGAAGGCGGCCGAAACACCGGCGGTGAGTACGAGATACGTCGGTCGATAGATCGAGGTCGGCTGGCGCTCGTCACCGTCACGGATGTTCTGGCCCGCACCGTAGACCGAGACCGCGAACAGCACGATCGCGGAGACGAGCAGCATGGCCGCGGAAAGTCGATCGACCACCAGCGTGATGCCGATCGGCGTACTCCAGCCGCCGACCTGTAGTGCGGTGGTCCCGTCGCGATCGACCAGATACAGCAGCGTTGCGCAGACGACCACCACGACCGACAGCGTGAACAGCATGACGAAGCTCTGGATGCGCGGTCGCCGCCCGAACGCCAGCGTGCCCGCCGCCCCGAGCAGGGGCACCAGGACCGGTAGCGGTGCGAGGGTGGGCAGCGGACTCAATGCTCCGGATCCTCTCCCTGGCGCCGGGCGGCGACCTCGGCGTCCTCCGGATCGTTCTGCACGGTGTCGGTGGTGGTGAGGATGTAGGACCGATAGGCGAGGGCCAGCACGAAGGCCGCCAGGCCCATAGTGATCACGATCGCGGTGAGTACCATGGCCTGAGCCAGCGGATCGGCCATCTCTTCGCCCTGATGCCCGGCCGCGCCCCGAATGGGTGGCCGACCGTTGCGTCCGCCGACGGTGAGGATCAGCAGATTCACCGCATTGCCGAACAGGATCATGCCGAGCAGCATCTTCGACACCGCGCGTTCGAGGATCAGATAGACACCGCACGCGACGAGAATCCCGATCAGGATCAGCAGGGTCAGATTCGCGGTCACTGGAAACCTCCGCGCACCGAGGGGGATTCGTCCTCGGCTGTGGCCAGTTCACTGTCCAGGCGCGCACCGAGGCTGCGCAGCACATCCAGGACCAGGCCGACCACGATGAGATAGACACCGAGATCGAAGAACATCGCGGTGACCACCTCGACGTGCCCGAGCACCGGCAGCGTCACTTCCACGATCGCCGACGACAGCGGCGGGGCGCCGAGCAGCAGTGAGGTGCTCGCGGTTCCGGCGGCCAGCGCGAGACCGCCGCCGAGCAGATGCCCCGCATCTACGGGCAGTGCCTCGCCGAGTTCGTAGCGGCCGCCCGCGAGATAGCGCAGCGTCAGTGCGAGTCCGGCGGTCAGCCCGCCCGCGAAACCGCCGCCCGGCGCATTGTGGCCGGAGCAGAAGAAGTACACCGACAGCACCATGATGGTCGGGAAGACCAGCCGGGTGGTGACCTGCAGGACCATCGATCGGTCGCGCCGATCCACCAGTCGCCCCGCGGGTAACCAGCTGACCAGGTCCGGATCGTAGTTCGGCGCATCCGCCGCGCGCGGGGCGCTGCCGAATCGTCGACTGCGGAACACCAGTGATGCCACACCGGTCGCGGCAACGACGAGGACCGAGATCTCGCCGAGGGTATCCCAGGCTCGGATGTCGACCAGCAGCACATTGACGGCGTTCTTGCCGCCGCCGAATGTGTATGCGGCATCGGGAATCAGGCGCCAGATGGGTTCGGTGGAGCGGGCGGCGACGGCGAAGGCGGCCAACACCGCGACGGTCGCGCCGACCAGTGCGGACAGGATCGCACGCCGAGCTTTGAATGCCGCCGTCCGGCTTTCGTCGATGTCGGCGGGGAAGGCCCGCAGCACCAGCACGAAAATCACCAAAGTCAGTGTCTCGACCAGGAATTGGGTCAGCGCCAGATCGGGCGCGCCGTGCAGCGCGAAGATCACACCGCAGCCGTAACCGGTGACCCCGACCACGAGCACACTGGCCAACCGGTTGCGCAGCACCGTCGCGGCCAGTGCCAGGACGGCCATGATCGCGCCGATGGCCACCTGGAACGGCGAATCCCACAGGCGCAGGCGAACTCCGGTGCGGGTGCCGACCGCGAGCAGAATCGTCGGCAGCAGGATCAGTGTCACCAGAATCGCAGCCTGGCTCAGCGGCAGCGAACCGCGCTGCACCGCACCGGTCATCCGCAGCGACAGCCGGTCCATGGCGCGCAGGGTGGCATCGTAGGCGCGGTCGGCATTGCCGAGCATGGTGGCGGATTCGCCGATGCGACCACGCAGCTGGAAGACCATGATGCCCGCGCAGATGATCAGGATCGTGAGCGCCAGTGGGGCATTGAATCCGTGCCAGCGTGACAGATGCGAATCGAGAACGCCGGGAAGGGTTTCCGCGTACGGGCTCAACAGTTCGTCCAGCCACGGTGCTTCGAGACCCGCTACCAGGCTCCCCACCGCGAGTAAGGCGGGCCCAGCCGTGAACAGCGCTCCCGGTGCATGCCAGTGACGCGGTTGCGGATAACCGGGCTCCGCTGGGGGTATGTTCCCGGCAGAGTGTGAATCCGCGCTATCGGACTCGGTCCAGGATGGCACCTCGCGGTCCGCGAAGGCTCCCCAGATGAACCGAATGCTGTAGCCGACGGTCAGTACGGATCCGAGCGCCACACCGGCGGCCAACGCGGCCTTGGCCGGTTCGGCGAGGACATCCGCATCCAATACCGCGGCCAACGCACTTTCCTTGCCCACGAACCCGAGCAACGGTGGAATTCCGGCCATGCTGAGCGCCGCCAGCACCGCAACCCCGCACAGCACCGGCGCGCGCCGCCCCAGCCCCGACAGTTCCCGCAGATCCCGCGTACCGGCACCGTGGTCGATGATCCCGACCACCATGAACAAACACGCCTTGAACAGCGCATGCGCCACGATCAAGGTCGCACCGGCCAGCGCCGCATCCGGCGTACCCAGTCCGACCAGCAGAATCAGAAAGCCCAACTGGCTCACCGTCCCGAAGGCGAGCACCAGCTTCAGATCCGTCACCTGCAACGACCGCAACCCCGCGAGCACCATCGAGGCCACGCCGAGCGTAAGGATCAGCGGATGCCAGGCCGGGCTTTCGGCGAATACCGGCGCCAACCGCGCCACCAGATAAACGCCCGCCTTCACCATGGCCGCCGCGTGCAGATATGCGCTCACCGGTGTCGGTGCCGCCATCGCACCCGGCAGCCAGAAGTGCAGCGGCACGATCGCCGATTTGCTCAACGCCCCGACCAGCAACAGCACCACCGCGACATCGACCGCGACCCCGGATGGCGGCCCGGCGAGCAGATCCGAGAGCAGATAACTGCCGCGCACCTGACCGAGGATGACAATCCCGACCAGCATGGCCAGGCCACCCGCCCCGGTCACCAGGAGCGCCTGGATGGCCGCACGCCGGCTCACCGCCTGCTCGGCATTGTGGCCGACCAGCAGGAACGACAGCACCGTCGTCATTTCCCAGAAGACGAACAGCAGCAACATGTTATCGCTGGTGACCAGGCCGAACATGGCCCCGGCGAAGGCGACCAACTGGGCCGCGAACACCGGCAGCCGCGGTTCGTCGTCCTCGAAATACCGCGCGCAATAAGCGAGAATCACCGCGCCGATGCCGAGTACCAGCGCGGACATGATGGCGGCGAGTGAGTCGAAGCGCAGTTCGATATTCATTTCGATGCTCGGCGCCCAACCGACCCGAACCCGTTGTGTCCTACCCCAATTCGCGATCACCCAGCCGAGACAGCCGAACGGCACGAGCGCGAGGACGTAGAAACCGTTGCGCCCCAACGCCCGCACGCACAACGGTGCCGCCAGTGCGGCCAGCACGAGCGCGAGCAGGATTCCGAGCAAACTGCACTCCGTCGGGTAGTTGCGGCGGGGTGATGCGAATGATCTTACTTGGAGCCTGGGGCTTTCGTCGGCCGAGCGAGTATGGCGTATGCCATCTCCACGCGGGTGGGCTATATGTCCGCTAACGTCTCGTCGTCGACGGACCGCCCCGGCTTGCGCCGGCTGCGCGGCCGGAATCGGCGCAGCACCGCCAACCCGAGGGCCGAACCGCAGGCGATGGCGAGCGCGGTCCGGCCTGCCAGCTCTTGATGGTCGGCGCCCCCGTTCAGCGGCCATTCGGCGCTGTCGTGCGGCAATGCGGTGATGATCGACGGCAGGTACAGCGCCGAAATGGCGAGCACCCCGCTCGGTGCGTAGCGCGGCCACGCGGTGCCACAGCAGTAACCGGCCGTCAATGCCAGGGCCGTGCTGCCCACCGCGGCCACAAAGCGATGGTCGTGGGGGGATTTCACCAGGGCGAATACCGCGAGCCCCACGATCAGCACGATGGCGATGAAGGTCGAGGGCAGGCGCATCCCGATCAGCAGCCCGACCGCGGTTGCCGCGATCAGCGCGGCGACGCTCCACCCTGGCCGCGGATCGCCGCCCATCGCGTCCGCGGTGGCGACCAGACTCACCGCCAGATACACCCCGGTCCCGTCGCGCCCTGGTAGCAGCATGGCGGCGGCGGTGGCGGCGATGACCGTCGCGGCGACCGCCATCCCGATTTCGACCGCATGGCTGACCCCCGGCGCATGCTGATACTGCCGCGCCAGCCATTCGGTAATGGCCAGGATCACCAGTGCCAGCACCATCGCGGCCAGGATCGGCGTGACCGGCAGTTCGACGGCGATCCGCGGCGGCTTCGATTCCTTCGGTCGGGACCGATTGCGCAGCGTACTGATGACCAGTAGGGCCACCGCGACGCTGACAAGCCAGCGCGGCGGTGTCTCGAGCACCGAGTACGGATTGTCATCGGCGATCTCCAGCGCCTGCGCGAGATCACCGAAAACGAAGAAGCCCGCGGCGCCGATCGCGTAGCCGGCCGCCGGACCTGGTCGGCGCAGCACCGCCGCGCCCAGCGCGCCGAGCAGTACACCGGCCAGAATCGAATCCAGATAGTTCTGGGTGGTCAGCAGGTCGGCTGAGGAAACATGGCGTCCGGCAAAGTGATTGACGTCCATGGCGACCGCGCCGAACAGTGCCGACGCCCAGGCCAGCAGCGGCTTGCGGAAGGTGATCACCAGCACGGCGACGGCCACCGCGACGATCACCCCGATCGCCGCGCTGCGCGGGACGCTGTTGTTCAGGCTGGCCAACCGATACGGCGAGCTGTCGGCGGACCAACTGAAGGTGATCGGCAGGAATAGTGCGACGCCCGCGACCGCGGCCCCGAAGAAGGCCGTGATCGTGTCGATCGCATCGCCGATCTTGCGCACCCCGTCGAACTTACCCGCGCTCGATGTGGGAACGGGTGATTGCGCCCATATCGCCCGAACATGTCGGAACTGCGGAAACAGCAGGAAGGCGACAATTGCCAGTGGATTGCGCTGAACGGCTATCGGCGGCTGTCCGCGTACCGGCGCAGCGACTCGACCTGCTCGGCCTCGAGCGAAGGACGCACCACCGCCCTGGCGGCCGCGACATCCCCCGCGTTGACGTCGGCGGCGTCGACGTCGCGGCGCATCGCGGCCAGTGCCGCTTCGCGTAGCAGGGCACTGCAATCGGCCGCGGAATAGCCGTCCAGGTCGGCGGCGAGTGCGGCCAGGTCGACATCGGCGGCGAGCGGCACCGATTTCCCGGCGGCCCGCAGGATTTCCAGTCGGGCGTCGCCATCCGGCGGTGGTACGAAGATCAGCCGTTCCAATCGACCGGGCCGCAGCAGTGCCGGATCGATCAATTCCGGACGGTTCGTCGCGCCGAGCACCACCACATCGCGGAGCGGTTCCACGCCGTCGAGTTCGGTCAGCAGCGCCGCGACCACGCGGTCACCGACACCGGAGTCACTGTTCTGTCCGCGGCGCGGCGCGAGCGCGTCCACCTCGTCCAGAAAGATCAGCGACGGCGCGGAATCGCGTGCGCGCTGGAATAATTCGCGTACCGCTCGCTCAGAGGCGCCGACCCATTTGTCCATCAATTCGGCGCCCTTGACCGCATGCACGCTGAGCTGACCGGTCCCGGCCAGTGCGCGCACCAGGAAGGTCTTACCGCAACCCGGCGGACCGTAGAGCAGTACGCCGCGCGGCGGACGGATACCGAGACGGGCGAAAGAATCCGGGTGCCGTAGCGGCCAGAGCACAGTTTCGGTGAGCGCCTCCTTGGTCTCGATCATGTCCCCGACGTCATCCAGGCTGAGGCTGCCGATCGCGAGTTCCTCGGTCCCGGAGCGCGATAGCGGCCGGATCACCTCGGTGGCGCCGAGCAGGTCCGATTGGGTCAGCTCCGGTTCCGAATGTTGTTTACTGGCCCGTGAAGCCGCGCGCAGCGCCGCCTCCCGGCACAGCGCGGCCAGATCGGAAACCACGAAACCGGGTGTACGCGAGGCGATTTCCTCCAGTTTCAGATCCTTGGTCGGCACCTTGCGCAACAGCTGCTCCAGCAGCGCCTTGCGGACGGCGGCGGTCGGCAGCGCGAGTGCGAGTTCGCGATCGCAGAGATCCGGTGCCCGCAGCCGCGGATCGATACCGGCCGGATGCGCCGTGGTCGCCAGGAAGGACACGCAGGGCTCGGCGAGCGCCGCGCGCAACTGGTCCAGGATGAGCGTGGCGACCGGTTCGGCCGGTGCGGGCAGCAGTGCGTCGATATCGGTGACGAGCAGGATGCCGCCCCGTCCGGAGCCGATTTCGGCCACCGCGGCCGCGACCTCGCGCAGCCGCGCACCGCTTTCGGCCGCACCGACCGTCGGACCATCCAATTCGACAATGCGCCGCGGCGCGGCGACCGCACGGGCCAGTGTGGCCTTGCCGACCCCGGCCGGGCCGGTGATCAAGACCCCGAGATGCGGCGTGGCGCCGAGGGCCTTCAGCAGTTCCGGTTCGTCGAGCGCGAGGCTGAGCCACTCTTGGAGTTTCGCCGCCTGCCCGTGGGCACCCGCCAGATCCTCGACCGGAACGGCCGACTCGCCGATGTTCGCGGTCCAACCCGCGCCTGCCCCGTTGGTCGCGGCCAGCGCCGCGGCCTCGGTGGCCCCACGCGCGGCCTCCCCCTGCGGTCCCGGCAGTCCGGCCGCCGCCCGATCGGCGGAATCCCGGGCCGCCACCGCGCTCGCCCCCCATACCACCGCGGTATTCGGCTGCACACTCACCGGAGCGCGGCCGGGATCGGTCGCGGTGACGGTCAGCAGTTCGGTGGTCCACGCGATGCCGAAGGTGCGCGAAAGTGCTTGGGTGGCAGCCGACGAACTGATATCCGGGCCGAGGTCGCGGGGCAGCAGCGATACCGCGTCACCGACCGTGACCACCTTGCCGAGCAGCGCCTGCCGCAGCGTCGCCGCCGGAATGGTTCTGGTGGCATGTACCGAACCGCTCACCGAAATCTGCTTCGCGCCATAGACCGTCGCGGGGGAAACCACCACGTTCGCGTTCTCGCGCAGTCCCGCGTTGGACAATGTGACGTCATCGAGCAGCGCCACCCCCGCCGGTGTGCCCGCCGGGGCCACCCCGACCACCGCGGCGGTGCGCCGCGCTCCGATCAGCGCGATACCGTCCCATTCCCGCAGGCCGAGCGCGGTCAGCGCCTCCGGATGCAAACGGACCACCCCGCGCCTGGCATCCGCGGCGGAGGGATTCAGTCGAGCGGTGAGTGCCAGTTCTGCCACTGTGCCATTCTGCCCGCGTCCGGCCCCCGTTGGTCGGCGGACCGTCGGATAGATCCGAGATTATGCGGAAAATCGTCGATGGTGAGTGTCCCGATCCGCTAATGCGCGCCGCAATCCGAAATTGTGAATGTACTCACGGAACCGAAAACGGCTGCGGATCGTCTTCGATATCGCCGATCGGACGTGCAGTCGTGGCAGTGCGCTCTGACCAGTAATTTCGCCCCGAAGACTGGTACGTCTGTCCGAGTTGATCGCATTAGCCTCGGCGAATCATGCCGCCTCACCACGGATCGAGCGGGAGCCACGGCCCACTCGCGATATGAGGCGCGACTGTTTCGGAATTAGCAGCTCGGCTCGAGCAAATGTGGGGCATCGCTCATGTCGCCCGACTGCATTACAGATCGATCCGTGGAACTGTGGACAGTTAAACCTCGGCAATTGCCAAAGATTTCACGACTTACGAACCCCGATGTGCGACAACGAATTCCGCACGCTAACGTTCTGGTCCCGCCCCTTGTCGGGGCGGGACAACAAAGTGGAGGGAATTCAAGAAATGAAGTTCGGAAAGATCACTACTGCTGTCTTCATGGCCGTCACCGCGGTGGGGATTACCGCGGCTACCGCCAATGGGCAGCCCGCCGTGGCGACCGACCAGCCGGCGGCAGTGACCCAGGGGGGCGTGACTTCTGGTGTTGAACACGGAATCAACTACCACACAACGGTTTCCCCAACTGATAAGACCATCACCTGGGCGGTTGACAGCGGCCGGTTCGAGCTCGCCTCGGACGGCGCCGCAGTGCTGCTGAAGTCCGACGACGGCGCGACGGTGGACCAGGTGCCGCTGCGCTCCGAGGTGGCGGGATTCCCGATCGCGGTGAGCCAGCAGATCAGCGCGGACGGCCGCACCGTCGCGCTGGTTTCGACGATGACCCCGGCGGACACCGCGAAGTTGAAGGACATTGCGGGGCTGAAGGACATCAGCTCCTACGACCGGCTCATGGAGCAGGTCAACAAGAACCTGCCGGGCATCGTCATCGGTGCCGTCATCGGGGCTTTCATCCCCTTCCTGTGGATCATCAGCATCCCGGCCGGTGCGCTGATCGGCGGATACGTCATGGGCGGCCAGGAGTTCCTCGACGCCGTGATCGCGTTCGCCACCGGTCAGCCCTGATCGTCGCGCAATAAGTAGAACGCGCGTATACAGCGCCTGCCCGCTGTGTACGCGCGTTCTGTGTCTGTGCCGTCGGTGCTGCGACCGAGCAGCGCGGCCCTACTGGTTCTTTTCGACGATCCCGGCCGCCACCGCGACCGGCGTATCGGCGTAGGTGGGAGCCAGGCAGACGAGTTTGGCGGTGCCGAGTGCGACATTCGGGCTGCCCTCGAACGCACTGCCCGGATTCTCCGCAAGCACCTTCTCGATCAGCTCCTTCTCCTCGGTGCTGTCCAACTTTTTGAACTCACCGCAGGTGGTGCTCGACGCCGGGCCGAGCGAGGAGTTGCTCGCCGTGGTTTTCGTGCTGGTCGGTGCGTCCGCGGCCGAGGTCGGCGCGGCGCCGCTCGGGCGCGCGGATGTGGTGCTCGCGGGCGTACTGGTGCCCGAGGTGCCCTTGCGCAGACCGTTGGCATCGGTGTTGGAATCATCCGAACTGCCACATCCGGCCAGTGCGATTGCCACCGCCCCGGTGGCCAGGGCGATGGCGGTAACTCGCTTGATCACGTGCGTTCCCCGGTAACTCGCGGCGCCGGAGTCTCCGGCGCGTCCGGAGCAGGGTACCGGGTGAGATCGTTCGGCTGTCATAGAGCCCACCGTGCGATGCGGCCCTTATGTTTTCCCAAACGATCCCTGATCGGAGAAACGTAGCGCGCAGAGCCCCGGATTCATCCGTGGGGTAAGCACATCGATCCCGCATGTTCTTGCGCCGCAATGAGTTTCTCTGTTAGCCACCGACTCACTCACCGGTGTTCGGCGATAGCCAAGTCGAGGTCGGTGTTCTCGCCGCCGGGCAGGCGGTGACAGCCTGTGGAGACCTCGCCGTTGGGCGGTCTGCGAAGCAGGAACCAGCGGGTACCCGCGAGGAAATACCGTACCAACTGGTTCTAGCGCCAGTTGGAATCCCTCGGCTTCAGCTGTGGGGAGGAAGTCGAGGTCAGTGGATGTGGCTCTGCCAATCGGCGGGCACCCGGCCGTGCGGTCCGGGAACCGGCTGGTCCACCGGATGATGGGTCGGCGGTGTGAGTTCCGGTCCGCCGCTGTACATCTCGTCGGAGCGGAAGTCGAAGAACCAATCCTCGCCCGGCTCATAGCTCTGGATGAACGGATGTCCGGTGTCCTTGGCGTGTTTGGAGGCGTGCTGCTGCGGCGAGGTGTCACAGCAGCCGATATGGCCACACTGCGCACAGCGCCGCAAATGCACCCACCAGCCCTGGGCGGCTTCACATTCCATACAACCCGGACCGCTGGGCGCGACCGTGGGATCGATACCCTCCAACTCCTGCGTCATTGCTGATCTCCTGCATCGGCTTCGGATCGGTCGCCGGACTCCGCCATGTCTTCGGGACGGTGCAGCGGGAGCCAGACCGTGAATCGGGTATTGCCCGGCTCGGAATCGAGCCGGATATCGCCGTGGTGCTTGTTCACCACGATCCGGAACGAGATATCCAGGCCGAGACCGGTTCCCTCGCCCACCGGCTTGGTGGTGAAGAACGGTTCGAAGATACGGCTGCGCACGTCGGCGGGCACGCCGGGGCCGGTATCGTCGATTTCGACGACGGCGCAATCGTTTTCGTGCCTGGTGCGGATGGTGAGCGTGCCCTGGCCGTTCATCGCGTACACCGCGTTATCGATCAGGTTGGTCCACACCTGGTTCAATTCCGCCGCATAGCAGGGCACTTCGGGCAGTGTCCGGTCGTACTCCTTGACCACCTTGACGCCGTCACCGATCTTGCGGCTCAGCATCACCAGCGTGCTGTCGAGCAGTTCGTGGATGTCGACTACTTGGAACGGCGCCCGGTCCATCTGCGAATACTGTTTGGCGGCGCCGATCAGGGTGGAGATGCGCGTGGTCGAATCGGCGATCTCGTTCATCAGCAGCTCGGTCTCGATGGTGTAGTTCAGCCATCGGATCGCACCCTGGAACACCTGCTCCGGACAGTCCTCCAGGGTGGCCGAAACCCGTTCCAGCCAGTCCACATCGAAACCGGCCTGCACGAAATTCGGAGCCAGATTCCAGCCGTCATCGATGCCGTGGTCCTCCAGCCATTCGCTGAGGATGTCCTCGCGCTCGGAGGCCTCCAGGGTGGTCAGCTCCGGGGCCTTGGCGACCTGGGCCGCCGCTTCCTCTTGCAGCCGCACCAGCACCTGCAGCGACGCGGTATCGAACTTGCCCTGCGCCATCATCGCCAGCTTGTGCCGCATGCCCGCGATCCGGTCACGCAGCCCGGAGGTCGCGCGCACCGCGGCGGCAGCCGGATTGTTCAGCTCATGGGTCAGACCGGCCGACAGCGAACCGAGCGCCAGCAGGCGTTCGCGCTCGGCGATGCGCTCGCTGCTCTTGCGGGCGCCGAAGAACGCGCCCTCGAGCAGGTGCACGGCCATCGGGAACCAGTCGTGCATCAGCTGCGCGAAGGCGCCCGCATCCAGTACGAAGAACCGCGACCGACGGGTCACGTACATCGAACCGGTGTAGTTCTGGTCGACCTTGTCACCGAGATAGGCCGTCCACGCGCCCGCATACGCGCCGCGGTAGTCGGTGCGCGTCGTCTCGATCTCGGCACCGCCGGAGAGCTTGGTGAGCTGTACCTCGCCCTCGATCATCACGTAGAAGCAGGTGGCCGGATCGCCCTCGCGGAAGACCAGTCCCGGTTCGACGATCTCGATGCGGCCATCGGCGCACAGCAGCGCCAACTGTTCGTCGGTGAGCTTTTCGAAGAGGAACAGACTGCGCAGCTCCTCCGGATCGCAGACCAGATGACTGCTGCGCTCCGCTGTCTCCGTCGAATTCATGGTCCAGCCTCCTATCACGCCAGATACCGATGCACGAGCA
Organism: Nocardia sp. NPDC052112; assembly: GCF_040680135.1. Classification (NCBI taxonomy): domain Bacteria; kingdom Bacillati; phylum Actinomycetota; class Actinomycetes; order Mycobacteriales; family Nocardiaceae; genus Nocardia; species Nocardia sp. NPDC052112. Next base: position 62,715 of record NZ_JBFAWD010000011.1, read on the forward strand.
TGACGGCCATCGCACCCTCGCCGACCGCCGAGGCCACCCGCTTCGCCGAGTCGGCGTGCACGTCACCAGCGACGAATACGCCGGGGACGCTGGTCTCCAGGTGATGCGGCGGTCTGGGTAGCTCCCAGCCCGCGGGTCTGGATCCGTCGACGAGCAGATCGGGACCGGCGAGCACATAGCCCGTCTGGTCCCGCTTGACCACGCCATCGAGCCAGTCGGTCTGCGGTGCGGCACCGATGAACAGGAACAACCGTTCGGCCTCGGCTTTTTCTTCCGCGCCGGTCCGATTGTTGCGCAGCACGATCTGCTGCAGGTGATCTTCGCCGTCGGCGGCGATCACTTCGGTACAGGTATCGACGCGGATATTCGGTATCTGCGCGATCTGCTGGATCAGATAGTGCGACATGGACTTCTCCAGCGAATCCGCACGGACCACCAGATGCACCGTGCGTGCGTTGCGGGACAGGAATACCGCCGCCTGCCCCGCCGAATTCGCCCCGCCGACAATGTAGACATCGTGGTCGGCACATTCGGAAGCCTCGGTCATGGCCGAGCCGTAATAGACCCCGCGCCCGGTGAAATCGTCCACGCCGGGGGCGGGATGGCGCCGGTAGTCCACGCCTGTCGCGATGATCACCGTGTGCGCGCAGAGCCGTCCGCCGTCGGCGAACCGCACGGTCCGCGCGGACCCGTTCACCTCGAGTCCGACCACCTCGCGCGTGGTGATCACCTCGGCGCCGAACTTCGCGGCCTGCCGCCGCGCTCGGTCGGCCAGCTGCGCGCCGGACAGCCCGTCTGGGAAGCCCAGATAGTTCTCGATGCGCGAACTCTGCCCGGCTTGGCCGCCGGTCGCGGTGCGCTCGACGAGCACGGTGCGCAGCCCCTCGGAGGCGCCGTACACCGCCGCGCCGAGTCCGGCGGGTCCGCCGCCGACCACGATCAGATCGTAGAAGTCGCCGGTCGGATTGGTATTCAGCCCAACACTTTCGGCGAGCTCGCCGTCGCTCGGCTGCACCAATGCCTGACCGCCCGGGGTGATCACCACCGGACAGATATCGGGATCGGCACCCGCCGCCTCCAGCAGCCGGGCGCCTTCCGGTTCCTCGGCCAGATACCAGCGGTAGGGCAGCTGATTGCGGGCCAGGAATTCGCGCACCTCCGACGACCGCGGCGACCAGCGGTTACCGACCACCTTGGTCTCGGTGACCGGTTTGTGGTCGTTGCTGCGCCAGGCCTCGAGCAGTCCGTCCAGGACCGGATACAGCTTCTCCTCCGGCGGATCCCACGGTTTGAGCAGATAGTGGTCCAGGTCGACGACGTTGATCGCATCGATCGCGGCGCTGGTATCGGCGTAGGCGGTCAGCAGCACGCGACGCGCGAACGGGTGCAGGTCCATGGCCTGCTCGAGGAATTCGATGCCATCCATGCCCGGCATCCGATAATCGGCGATCAGTACCGCGACCGGTTGACCACGCAATTTCATCTCACGCAGTGCGTCGAGCGCGTCCGGGCCCGACTCCGCGCGCAGAATCCGGTAATCGGCGCCATAACGGCGGCGCAGGTCGCGTACGACCGCGCGGGAAACCCCCGGATCGTCGTCGACGCTGAGGATGGCCGGTTTCGGAGCAGCGGGTGCAGTCACATATCGAGTATGGTCCGCTCGTCAAACGCGATGTTCGCGCACCAAGTCGAGTTCGGTGGGGGTGAGCAGGCGTTCGAGTTGTTCTTCGGTGACTATCGGGTGGGCGGTGCGCGGGGCGGAGGTGTCTCGGGTAGCGGGGATCTGGGGTTCGATAGCGGGAAGCAGCGGAACCCGATCCGCGTGCCGACGATGTAAGAGCGAGCGCAGTTTCACGGCCGATCACCTCACGCTTGATGGAAAAGCTTGTGGCAGTGTCTGATGCTTCGTCTATCCGCCATTGTGCGCGCGCCATTACAAGGCCGGGTAAACAAATCGCGAAAAAGTGACCCATTTGTCTTCCAACAGCGGCCGACCAGGGGCTTGCTTCTCGGTAGTCGTTGTTGTCGCGCACACACCACCGGTGTGGGTCGAGGACGTCCGAGCAGGAGGATGCGCACCGACCCCATGGGTCCGAGACACGCTTTAGGCTGTTGCCAATCGCCCCTTTTTTTCTTTCGGAGGCAGCGTTGCCGAAAAATATCGAAGCCACGATCGAGATCGCGGCACCGCCGGAACAGGTCTGGGCCGTCGTTGCCGATCTCAAGCGGATGCCGGAGTTCAGCCCGCAGTGCGTACGGATGCTCGCGCTGGGCGCACCGAAGGCGGGCACCTGGACGATCAACCTCAATACCGACGGCAAGAAGTACTGGCCCACCACCGCGCGCATCGTGCGCTATGAGCCCAACCAAGCCTTCGCATTTCGGATCAACGAGAACCGCAGCATCTGGAGCTTCACGCTGGAGCCGACCGCCACCGGCACCCGGCTGGTCGAACGCCGCGATGTGCCCAACGGCACCAGCTGGTTCTCCCGCAAGGCCATCGATGCCGCGCTCGGCGGTGAGGCGCCGTTCGAGGAGCTGCTCGAGCGCGGGATGCGGGAAACCCTGGACAAGATCAAGTCTGCGGTCGAGACAGCGGCCTAGCCTTCGGATGTTTTCGCGCGAACGGGCGCGCTGGATGCGTAGGTTGCGTCTATGCGACCCATTGCACGTTATTCGGTAGTCACTGTCGCCGTTCTCGGTTCGGCCCTGTCGCTCACCGGATGCGGTAAATCCGATTCGGCGCCCGCGCGCGAAGTCACGGTGGTCGGCACCGGTCAGGTGCGCGGTGCGCCGGACACCCTGAACGCCGATCTCGGCGTCGAGGTGAACGCCGACAACGTATCCGCGGCCATCGCCGGTGCCAACGAGAAGTCCAAGGCGATGACCGATGCCATGGTCGCCGCCGGACTGGCCCGCGAGGATGTGCAGACCAAGGATGTTGCCATTCAGCCGCAGTACCGTCCGGACGGACACGTCATCTCCGGCTACCAGGCCACCAACTCGGTGCACATCGTCATCCGCGATCTGTCCAAGGGCTCGGCGATCCTGGACGCGGGCACCAAGGCAGGTGGCAACGACACCCGGATGCGCGGGGTTTCCTTTGCGATCGAGGACAATTCGAAGCTGCTCGCCGATGCCCGCTCGCGCGCCTTCGCCGATGCCAAATCGCGGGCAGACCAGTACGCGGTGCTGGCCGGGTTGAAGTTGACCGATGTCATCACCATCAACGAGGCCAGCAGCCGCGAGGACAACAGCACCTCGAAAGTCGGTGCGGCTGATTCGTTTCAGCTGGAACCGGGCACCCAGACGGTGACCTTCACGGTGAAGGTCACCTGGGGTCTCGGCTGAGTCGAGTTACTGCCAGTTGGGCAGTGTCACGACCTGCGCGGCGTAGGAAAGACCGGCACCGAAGGCGATCAGCAGCGCGGTATCGCCCGGCTTCGACTCGCCCTTGCGCAGCAGCGCCTCCATCGCCAGCGGAATCGAGGCGGCCGAGGTATTTCCGGTCTCCTCGATATCGTTGGCCAGCGCGCAGTGCTCGGGCAGCTTCAGCACCCTGGCCATGATCTCGATGATCCGACCGTTGGCCTGGTGCGGGATCATCGCGTCCAGGTCATCGGTGGATAGGCCGGCGCGATCGATGGCGTCGCGGCACACCTTCTCCAATGAATGTGCGGCCCAGCGGAATACCGCCGTACCCTCCATGGCCAGGTAGGGCCGCACCGCGTCCAGGCCCTTCTCCTCGATCTCCTCGAAGAATTCGATCCAGTCCTTGTCCTGCCGGATCGCGTGGTGCTGGGTGCCGTCCGAACCCCACACCGTCGGTCCGATGCGCTGCTCCTCGGACGGTCCGACCACCACGGCGCCCGCGCCGTCGGCGAACAGGAAGGCGGTCGCGCGGTCCTTGGGATTGATGGTGTTGGTCAATTTCTCCACACCGATCACCAGCACATGTCCGGCGGTTCCGGCGCGCACCAGATCCGATGCCAGCGCGAGCGCATGACAGAAGCCCGCGCAGCCGGCCGAGATATCGAATGCCGCGGTGCCGTTCATGCCCAGCTCGGTCGCGATCTGCGGCGCGGCCGCCGGGGTCAGCAAGAGGTGGGTGGAGGTGGCGACGATGACGCAGTCGACCTGGTCGGCCTCTACGCCCGCGGATTCGAGCGCGCCGCGGGAGGCCGCGACGCTCATGCTGTGAATCGTCTCTTCCTTCGAGGCGAAACGCCGCGTTTTGATCCCGGAACGGGTGCGGATCCACTCGTCACTCGAGTCGATGGGTCCGGCCACCTCGTCGTTGGTGACGATTCGAGCGGGGCGGTAAACGCCGAGCCCGAGGATCGCCGTGTGCTCAGCCCCTGTTGTCTGGGCGATTCGAGCAGCCATTATGCGTCTCCTATGTACCTGCGGCGGCGCCGCCGGGGTGTACCCCGAAGCATCGAACTGAGTCCCTCATCGGCCAGCCGCCTACGTCACACGTAGACATGAGGCCCCCTCATATTAGCCCGTGTTGCGCGTGTTGGGAGTGCGTATTCTCACATTTGGCGGGTATACCCTCGAAGCACGCCCTGTGGTGCGGCGCTGCCCCAACTATTGATTCGAGGACACCATGCTCGGACTCGGGATTATCGGGTGGATCATCATCGGCGGTCTTGCTGGTTGGATCGCCAGCAAGATCATGAAGACGGATGCGCAACAGGGCATCCTCCTCAACATTGTGGTCGGCGTGGTCGGGGGGCTACTAGGCGGATTCCTACTCAAGTTGCTAGGTGTCGACGTCGAGGGCGGCGGACTGTGGTTCAGCTTCTTCACCTGCCTCGGTGGCGCGGTGATCCTGTTGTTCCTGGTGAAGCTGTTCACCGGCCGTAGAGCCGTGCACTGAGCGCGGTGTTCGATTTGCGGCGTTCGCGTATACAGGCTGTATCCTCCGGGCCTGACGCGAACGCCGCCCGTGTTGGATTTGCGGCGTTCGCGGGGCCCTCCGTGGTTACCCAGGCTGTCTACTCCAGGCCTGACGCGAACGCCGCAGTGCTACAGGCTCCGTTCCCGTAAGGTGTGAACGCTTGCGCCGACCTATCGTTGAGGGGCGCAAACCGTCTGCATCGAGCACGAAAGAGGAGCCTGTGGCACGCCGTCCCACCCCGCCCGGCACGCCCGAAACGACCGGAGTCGGCCATATCGTCGATCTGGTCCGGGCCGCGATTCCCCCGCTACATCCCGCTGGGCTGCCCTTTGTCGCGGCACCGCTCGCGGTGGCGGTCATCGGCGGCAAGCGCAAGTGGGTGCGCCGTTCGGGGCTGCTGGCCGCAGCGGCCTGCGCGACGTTCTTCCGGCACCCGAACCGGGTGCCACCGAACCGGCCGGGCGCGGTCGTCGCACCGGCCGATGGTGAGATCGCCCTGGTCGATACCGCGACTCCACCTGCTGAACTGGGCCTCGGCGATGTGCCGCTGCCGCGCGTGAGCATCTTCCTTTCGGTGCTCGACGTCCACGTGCAGCGCACCCCCATCTCCGGCGTCGTGCGCACCGTGCTGCACCAGTCCGGGCAGTTCCGTTCTGCGGATCTGCCGGAGGCCAGTGCGGTGAACGAGCGCAACAGCATGGTCATCGATACCGCCGGTGGCGCGCAGCTCGTGGTCGTGCAGATCGCGGGTCTGCTGGCGCGGCGCATCGTCTGCGACGCACAGGTCGGCGACAAACTGACCATCGGCGATACCTACGGCCTGATCCGATTCGGCTCCAGGGTCGACACGTATTTCCCGGCGGGTACCGAACTACTCGTCGAACCCGGACAGCGCACGATCGGGGGCGAAACTGTGCTGGCCGTACTGTCCACCGACTCATGATGGAGCAGGCCCTGCCCACACCGCAGCGAAGGCGCCGGACCATCCGGCTGTTGCCGAGCATCGTGACAATCATGGCGCTGTGCGCCGGACTGTCCGCGGTGAAGTTCGCCCTGGACGACAAGCTCGACATCTCCTTGGCGATGGTCGGCGCCGCGGCCGTACTGGACACTCTCGACGGTCGGCTGGCCCGGATGTTGAGCGCCACCACCAAGATGGGCGCCGAACTCGATTCGCTCTCCGACGCCATCTCCTTCGGCGTCGCGCCCGGTCTGGTGCTCTACATCGCGCTGCTGGACAGCAATAGCGCGGGCTGGATCATCGCGCTGGTCTTCACGGTGAGCATCGTGCTGCGCCTGGCCAGGTTCAACACCCTGCTCGACGACGACACGCGGCCGGAATGGTCACGCGAGTACTTCGTCGGTGTCCCCGCGCCGGCGGCGGCGCTGATCGCGCTGGTGCCGATCGGGCTGTACGTGCAGTTCGGTGACGGCTGGTGGGTCGGCTACTACGAGGTCGCGGCCTGGACCTTATTCGCCGCGGCGCTGGCGGTCAGCACGATTCCGACGCTGGCCATGAAGTCGGTGTCGGTGGCGCCGCAGGCCGCGGCCGGGCTGCTGGTGCTGACCGCGTTGGCGGCGGCGGCGCTGGTCACCTATCCGATCGTGCTGCTACTGGTGCTGGTCGCGCTGTACCTCGGGCATATCCCGTTCGCCTGGCATTCGCAGCGCTGGGTGGCCGCGCGTCCGGAGACCTGGCAGCACAAGCCGTCCGAGCGGCGGGCCCAGCGGCGGGCGCAGCGGCGCCGGCCCGCGCTGCGGCGTCCGGCGATCCGCGGGGCGAGCCGCCTGCGGCTGCGCAGTCCGGGTAAGGAACGTCGGATGGACGACCTGCACAACTGAGCGTTTATCCGCTGTTTCGGGTTGCCTGGTATTCCTTAAGGAATCGTCTAGGCCGCCCGGGAATGCTGCGGTAATGAGCGGTCTTGCGGCACTTGGTGGTTTGGGAGTCTGGGGTTTCGATCCGGGTCGGGTTTTCTGGGGTGGCCGAGCCATTGGGCGGGCCACCGAACTCCCGAGGGCCGGGTGGACCCTGACCGGTACCGTCATCTCCGGCGGCCGAGCACGGAAGAAGGTGGCGGTGGAACTGGATGGATTGCGCGAATTCCAGGCGCATCGCCCGCGCCTGTTCGCGCTCGCCTATCGGATGCTCGGCTCCGCGACCGAAGCCGAGGACGCGGTACAGGAGACCTACCTGCGCTGGGACGGCACCGATCGGGCGACGATTCGCTCGGCCGAGGCCTGGTTGACCACCGCGATCGTGAATCTCTGCCGCACCTGGCTGGTCTCGGCGCGGGCCCGCCGCGAAACCTATGTCGGACCGTGGCTGCCCGAGCCGGTGCCGACCGCTCGCGGTGAGCTCGGGCCACTGGAGACGGTCGAGGAGCGCGAGCTGGTATCGCTGGCGCTGCTGACCGCATTGGAACGGTTGAGCCCGATCGAGCGCGCGGTTTTCGTGCTGCGCGAGGCGTTCGGCTATGCCCACCGGGAGATCGCGGACATGCTCGCGGTGTCCGAGGCCAATTCGCAGCAGATCTTCCGCCGAGCCGGGATCCGGGTGCGCGAGGGGCGGCCGCGCTTCGATGTTCCGGCCGATCAGGCTCGGGAACTGATCGAACGCTTCCTGAAGGCGGCGCGGATCGGGGATATCGAGGCCTTGGAGCGAATGCTCGCGGCCGATGTCGTCTCGACCGCGGACGGCGGCGGGCAGGTCAATGCGGCTCGACGGCCGGTCGTCGGTGCGCCCGCGGTCGCCCGGTACGTGGCCGGATTATTCCGCTGGGAAGTGCCGGGGATGCAGATGGTGCTGGAGGAGATCAATGGCACGCTCGCGGTCGTCGTGCGGTTGGCTGGGGAACCGGCGCTGGTCGTCGGCGTGGACACTCTCGACGAGGTGGTGACCGCGCTGCGTTTGATCGTCAATCCGGAGAAGCTGTCCTATATCGAGCGCGTCGTCGTGGAGTGATGCGGGTCATATCCCGGGGCTGTCAGAGATCGGTCGGTTGTGCCGTCTGAGGGGTGTCGGCCGATCGAAAGGGAGCCACATCATGACCGGACAGCATCGAATCGTCGTCCTCGGCGCCGGATACGCGGGGCTGGCAGCGGCCCGCAGGTTGGCGCGCACCGCGCATGACGTCCATATCGCCGTTGTCGACGCCCGTGCGACCTTCGTGGAACGGGTGCGATTGCACCAATACGGTGCGGGGCAGTCGATTCCGGAATGGGATCTGCGAGAGTTGCTCGAACCCAGGCGAATCCATTTCGTGCGGGCGTGGGCACGCGGGATCGATACCGAGCGCAAGCGGGTGATTCTCGATGGCGTACCGGATCTCGAATACGACACGCTCATCTATGCGCTGGGCAGCGCGAACGACGCGGCGGGCGTGCCCGGGGTGGCCGAGTACGCGTATTCTGTTGCCACACCTCAGGATTCGGAGTGGTTGCGCAACGGCATTCCGACCGGACGGATCGTGGTGGTCGGTGGCGGCGCCACCGGCATCGAGCTGGCCGCGGAACTGGCCGAGTCCCGGCCGGATTCGCCAGTGGTGCTGCTCGGCTCGGATGAGCCGGCTTCCTGGTTGTCGGGACGAGCGCGCGGGCATGTGCGGCGCGTGCTGGAGCGGCTCGGGGTCGAGATCCGTTCGGATGCGAAGGTCATCGAGGTGACGCCCGAGGGTGTGCGGTTGGCCGACGGGGCCGTGGTCGAGGCGGCCGCGACGGTGTGGACCGCCGGATTCGGGGTGCCGGAGCTGGCGCGGCGGGCCGGGCTCGCGGTAGACGGACATGGTCGGGTGCGCACCGACGAGATATTGCGGTCGGTATCGCATCCGGATGTGTATGCGGCTGGCGATGCCGCGGTGATCGCGGGTCCGGGTGGTCGGGAGCTGCGGATGGCCTGTGCGACGGCATTGCCCACCGGTAAGTACGCGGCCGATGCCGTAGTCGCACGGCTGGCCGGTCGTGTGCCCCGTGAGCTGCGGTTCCGGTACTACTTTCAGTGCATCAGCCTCGGTCGGCGCGATGGCGTCATCCAGTTCCTGCACGCGGACGATGCGCCGGGTCGGACCGTTCTCACCGGGCGGAGGGCGGCCTGGTTCAAGGAACAGATCGTGCGCGGTGCGGCAAATGCGGCGCGTCCATGAAAGCGTCAACTAACGGTTGACGAAGCGATATCGTCAACCTATGGTTGACGCATGGCAATCAACGTACGACTCGACGATCTGATCGATGGCATCAAAAAGGCACGTCCGGACAATGTGCTCGACCAACTCTCCGACGCGGTGGTCGCGGCCGGGCATCTCGGCGAAGTGGCCGATCATCTGATCGGCCACTTCGTGGATCAGGCCCGCCGCTCCGGCGCCTCGTGGACCGATATCGGCGCCAGCATGGGCGTCACCAAACAGGCGGCGCAGAAGCGGTTCGTCCCGAAGGGGCCGGGTGATCCGGCGGAGGCTACGGCCATGGACCCCAGTGCGGGCTTCGCGAAGTTCACTCCGCGGGCGCGGAAGGTGGTGGTGGCCTCCCAAGAGGCGGCTCACACCTCCGGTCATCCGGAGATCGCCGTCGGACATCTGGTACTCGGCCTGCTGTCCCAACCGGAAAGTCTCGCCGCGCGGGCAATCACCGCCCAGGGGGTACGACTCGACGCGGTCCGGGATGCGGCGACAGCGGCCATCGCCGAACGGCCTGCCGACCCGGCGAAGGTGGGTCCGCTCATTCCGTTCGGACCCGAGGCCAAGAAGGTGCTGGAGCTGACCTTCCGTGAGGCACTTCGCTTGGGGCACAACTACGTCGGCACCGAACACGTACTGCTCGCACTGCTCGAACAGGAGAACGGTTCCGGAATCCTGTCCGATCTCGGCGTGGACAAGGCGAAGGCCGAAGCCGATCTGGTCGAACTGCTTTCGGTGATCGTCGCCGAGAAGTCATGAACGTCCGGGCCGCGTTCGCCGCTCGACGACGCCGAATTGCCTGGATGGTCATCGGCATTCGATCGGCGCTCGGCTCCGTCGCGCGCCGATGGGCGCTGTGTTCATGGTTCCGCTCGCTGGCGCTCGCGCACGGGGCCAGGGCACGGCAGCGGCGGGCGATCCGCACGCGGGGGATGTCGGCGCGGTTCCGGGATCCGCCCGAATACCGGCGCCCGTCGCGGCGAGACGGTGGCTCAGTTCTCCGGCACGTTGCGGGCGAGTTCGTCCAGCCAGGCGGCGGCGGAGGCGTCGCTCGGCGCGCGCCAGTCGCCGCGTGGTGAAAGTGAGCCGCCCGAACCGACTTTCGGGGCATTGGGCAGGGTGGAGCGTTTGAACTGGCTGGTCTGGACGAAGCGGCGCAGGAATTCGGCGAGCCAGTGTTTGATGGTCGGCAGATCGTAGGTGTTGCGCTGGTCGGCCGGAATGAGGTCCGGCCAGCTACCGCGGTCACGCTCGGACCAGGCGTGCCGGGCCAGGTAGGCGACCCGGCTCGGACGGTAGCCGAAGCGCAGCAGGTAGTAGAGGTGGAAGTCCTGCAGTTCGTAGGGGCCGACGGTGGCCTCGGAGCTCTGGCTCGGTGCGGTGGAATCGTGGCTGGGCACCAGCTCCGGCGAGATCTCGGTCTGCAGGATCGATGACAGCACCCGGCCCGCCTCTGGTCCGAACTGATCGGTGTCGACCGCCCACGCGATCAGATATTTGATCAGTGTCTTGGGGACCGAGGCATTCACGCTGTAGTGCGCCATATGATCACCGACGCCGAAAGTGCACCAGCCCAGGGCGAGTTCGCTGAGATCGCCGGTGCCGACCACGAGCCCGTGGTGCTGGTTGGCGAGTCGGAACAGGTGCGAGGTGCGCTCGCCCGCCTGCACATTCTCGAAGGTGATGTCGTACTGCGGAACATCGTCGGCGGCTGGATGATTCAGGTCGCGCAGCATCTGGGTGGCGGACGGGCGGATATCGATCTCGTGGGCGGTCACGCCGAGCGCGTCCATCAGCGCGTGCGCGTCGGTGCGGGTGCGAGTGCTGGTCGCGAAGCCGGGCATGGTGTAGGCCAGCACATTCGTGCGCGGCAGCCCGAGCCGGTCCATGGTTTTCGCTGCCACGATCAGCGCCTGGGTGGAGTCCAAACCGCCGGAGACGCCGATGACCACCCGCTGACTGCCGGTCGCGCGCAGGCGAGTGCTCAGCCCCTCGACCTGGATGTGATGTACCTCGGCGCACCGCTCGTTGCGGGCGGCCGGATCGCTGGGAACGTAAGGGAAGCGCTGGATTTCGCGCCGCAAGGCGACGGCACTCGCCGGGATCGGCAACGTCAGCTCGATGCGCCGCAGCCGGACCAGGCGGTCGCGGTGATCGTGCACATTGTCGGCGAAACTGGTGGTGCGGATGCGATCTGCGGCCAGCCGCTGCAGATCGAGATCGGCGGTGATCAACTGCGGCTGGTCGCAGAACCGCGCACCCTCGGCGAGCAGGTCCCCGTTCTCGCACACCAGTGCCTGTCCGTCCCAGGCCATATCGGTGGTCGATTCACCGTGCCCCGCAGCCGAATACAGATAGGCGGCCAGATAGCGCGCGGAATGCGAGGTGCACAGCGCGCGCCGGTAGTCGGCCTTGCCGATGACGATATTGCTGGCCGACAGGTTGACCAGCACCGTCGCACCGGCCAGCGCGGCATAGCCGCTGGGCGGCAACGGAACCCAGCCGTCCTCACAGATTTCCAGGTGGAATACGAAGCCGTCGAGATTGGTCGCGGTGAACAATAGATCGGAGCCGAACGGCACCCGCTGACCCGCGATCGTGATGTGGTCGTCCAGGGTTTCGCGTGCCGCCGCGAACTGGCGCTTCTCGTAGAACTCGCGATAGTTCGGCAGATAGCTCTTGGGCGCCGCGCCCAGCACGGTGCCGCGGCATACCGCGATCGCGCAGTTGAACAGCCGACCCTGCGTCCGCACCGGCGCACCGACCACCAGCACCGTGTCGATATCCGCGCTCGCCGCGACCACCCGCTCGATGGCCGCGGCCACCGCATCGTCGAGCGCATCCTGGTGGAACAGATCGTCGGCGGTGTAGCTGGAAAGTCCGAGTTCGGGAAAGACCGTCAGCACCACGCCGTCGGCGGCCGCGCGCCGTGCGAGCTCGAGTGTCTGCTCGACATTGAACGCGGGATCGACGACCCGGACTCGCGGCACCGCGACCGCCACCCGCGCGAACCCGTGCCGATAGAGCGAGTCGAACGGCAACGCGGGCACGGGCGCCCCCTTCGGGATCGTTGATCTTTCTCCGTGACGCAATCTACGCCCGCCCGCGCAGGCCCCCGCCCCAGCGCGGCCATTTCGCCTTGGCCTTCGGCTCCTCCATGAGCGGTCCGCGCTCGATATCGGTGACCAACAGCGGCAGCCATGGCGCGAGCTCGTCGAGGACGGCCTGGGTGTGCCCGCCCTGTGCGGCTCGGTACTCCGGCATCGTCAGGCCGACGATCTGCAGGAACTGGACGCGCCCGTGCGGTGTGTCGATGGCGCCGAGTTCCGGGTCGACGGTGAAGGCGACGGCGTGGATATCGGAATCCGGATGGTCCGCGGCGATCGGGCCGTTCGATTTGATGGTGTGGCCGGGTGCGAACCAATTCCCGGATTGGAATACGTACCTGGCCAGATTCTGCAGGAAGTTCGCGGGCCAGACCGGTGGATCAGTATCGGTCGGGGTGCGGAGCAGCCGGAAGGTGAATTCGAATCCCCAGCCCGATTCATCCGGGTTATCCCATTCCTTCTCGTACAGCTCGGTCATGCCGTAGCTGATGTAGTGCCAGTGTGGGACCGGTTCGGTGCGCGGATAGGCGCTGATGCCGTCCAGCGGATCGGGCCCACCGAGCGACCAGGAGACCCGCGTCCCCCAGTGGCTGGGTGCGGTGTCGTGGTACAGCTGCTCCAACGCGGCGTCGATAGCGTTCCAGCCGGGACTTTCACTCACCTGGACACCATAAGGTCGGCGTCGATCATGCGCCGCGCCACGTGGATCGGAAGGCGTTGGCGGACAGCGATTTGTTGTCGCGCGGCCTGGGTCGGCGCCGCCGAATCCGGACTGGTCGGCCTGTCGGGAATAGGCTGCTCCGGTGCACCGGTAAGCTATAGCAATGGCGGATGACATGGATTCCGACCTGGTTGCGGGGGAACGACGCGCTGATCTCGAGCGTGCGATGACCTATGTCTCCACCGAATCGCAACCGGATGGCAGCTACGTCATCAACGGCGACCTGCCGCCAGACGTCGCGCCGCCGTTCATTCGGGCGATCATGCGGGTGGAGGCGGAGTTGCTGCTGAACGACGCGGAACTCGTAACCGTCGATGAGGGTGAACCGCGCACGCCCGAACAGCGCCGGGCCGATGCGTTTGTCGCCTTGATACTCCGGGTGGACGACCGCAGCTCGGCCTGAGCTGGTCCGACCCGGCACCGAGCCGCCGGGCGCGGACCTTGCACTCGGTACCCCTGAGTGCTAAAAAGGGCTTGGCACTCTCGACGTGTGAGTGCCAGGTCGGGACGGTGAGACCGGGTTCCATCGACACCCTCGGTCGTCCGTCGCGGGCACCGAACCTGGCCAGCGTAAATGGGGCGATCCAACCTGCGATCGTCCTGTGTGTCAGCCATATACATGTGGAGGATCTCAACGCAATGGCCAAGACAATTGCGTACGACGAAGAGGCCCGTCGCGGCCTCGAGCGGGGTCTGAACGCCCTCGCCGACGCGGTCAAGGTGACGCTGGGCCCCAAGGGTCGCAACGTTGTCCTGGAGAAGAAGTGGGGCGCCCCCACGATCACCAACGATGGTGTTTCCATCGCCAAGGAGATCGACCTGGAGGACCCGTACGAGAAGATCGGCGCCGAGCTGGTCAAGGAAGTCGCCAAGAAGACCGACGACGTCGCGGGCGACGGCACCACCACCGCCACTGTGCTCGCCCAGGCGCTCGTACGTGAGGGCCTGCGCAACGTCGCCGCCGGCGCCAACCCGCTGGGCCTGAAGCGCGGCATCGAGAAGGCCGTCGAGGCCGTCACCACCAAGCTCCTCGCGACCGCCAAGGAGGTCGAGACCAAGGAGCAGATCGCCGCCACCGCCGGTATCTCGGCCGGCGACGCGTCCATCGGTGAGCTGATCGCCGAGGCCATGGACAAGGTCGGCAAGGAAGGCGTCATCACCGTCGAGGAGAGCAACACCTTCGGACTCCAGCTGGAGCTCACCGAGGGCATGCGCTTCGACAAGGGTTACATCTCGGGTTACTTCGTGACCGACCCGGAGCGTCAGGAAGCGGTCCTCGAGGATCCGTACATCCTGCTCGTCGGATCCAAGGTTTCCACCGTCAAGGACCTGCTGCCGCTGCTGGAGAAGGTCATCCAGGCCGGTAAGCCGCTGCTGATCATCGCCGAGGACGTCGAGGGCGAGGCCCTGTCGACCCTGGTCGTGAACAAGATCCGCGGCACCTTCAAGTCCGTTGCCGTCAAGGCGCCGGGCTTCGGTGACCGTCGCAAGGCTCAGCTGGCCGATATCGCCATCCTGACCGGTGGCGAGGTCATCAGCGAAGAGGTCGGCCTCTCCTTGGAGACCGCCGGCATCGAGCTGCTCGGCCAGGCCCGCAAGGTCGTCATCACCAAGGACGAGACCACCATCGTCGAGGGCGCGGGTGACGCGGAGGCCATCAAGGGCCGCGTCGCGCAGATCCGCACCGAGATCGAGAACTCGGATTCGGATTATGACCGGGAGAAGCTGCAGGAGCGTCTGGCCAAGCTGGCCGGTGGTGTTGCGGTGATCAAGGCCGGTGCCGCGACCGAGGTCGAGCTCAAGGAGCGCAAGCACCGCATCGAGGATGCCGTGCGCAACGCCAAGGCCGCCGTGGAGGAGGGCATCGTCGCCGGTGGTGGCGTGGCCCTGCTGCAGTCGGCTCCGGCGCTCGACGACCTGAAGGTCTCCGGTGACGAGGCGACCGGTGCGAACATCGTGCGTGTCGCGCTGTCGGCCCCGCTGAAGCAGATCGCCTTCAACGCGGGCCTCGAGCCCGGCGTTGTCGCCGAGAAGGTTTCGAACCTTCCGGCGGGTCACGGTCTGAATGCCGACTCGGGCGAGTACCAGGACCTGCTGGCCGCTGGTGTCGCCGACCCGGTCAAGGTCACCCGTTCGGCCCTGCAGAACGCGGCCTCCATCGCGGCCCTGTTCCTGACCACCGAGGCCGTCGTCGCCGACAAGCCGGAGAAGGCCGCCGCTCCCGCGGGCGACCCGACCGGTGGCATGGGCGGCATGGACTTCTGAGTCCAGCCTCTGGCAACACCTTCGAAACCGAAGGCCGGTCCACTATTGGTGGACCGGCCTTCGGCCTTTCCGGTCTACTTTGAAAGAGCCTTCCCGCTGGCGATTCCGTTCGCCGCGAGGCCCGAGTGACTATCGCGTCAGCTATCTATTCGGCAAAAGGTGTTGGGGTATGTATCAATTCGATGCGGCGCTCAGATCTTGCGTTGGGCGGTCGGTTGTTTCGGTGCTCGCATCGGCCGTAGGGGGCGGAGCTTCGATTTGTCGGTCGACGGCTGGCTCGGACGTGCTGTCGACCACCGGTGTGGGCGGTTCGGGCTCGGTAACCGGTTCGACGGCCGACGGTTCGGGATCCGCGGGTTCGGTTGCGGCCGATTCAGCGGCGAACTCCGCGGCGGCGGCCACGCGTAGGCGTTCGGCGAGTTCGTTGAAGATGTAGAAGTTCGGGACCTGGCCGACGGGGGTGAGGGAGACCCAGTTGCCGTCGACCTTCATGCGGACCAAACCGCTTCGGGCGTCGATCAATTGGATGTGTTCCCAGGTGTAGGCCCGACTGCGGAAGTAGAGCGCGGTCAGGTCGAGGGTGATTTCGCCGAATTCGACGGTCGCGCCGTCATCGATGGCGGCGACGGCGCGGGGGAGCTGGGCCAGGGTAACGGCAGACTGGATGGCCCTGCCCCAGTCGCGCGCGTCGCCGAACAGGGTGTCGTCGAATGCGGCCTCGGCGCCGTCGGGGCCGGACATCCGCAGCGAGTACTCGGTGGGGGCCGAAGTTTGGAAGGGGATGACCTGCTGACGCACTTCGGCGGTATTCCAGCGGAATCCGGCCACCTGCTCACCGGAGCGATAGACGGTCATGCCGAAGTCGAATAGATCCAGCCGGGCGGCGCGGTGTCGACGATTGCGCCGCCCGCGCAGGAATGCCATCGATGCGGGCACCAGGCCGATCAGACCGACCGCGAGCGCACCGGGATATGCCCCGACCGTCACGCAGATGACCCCGACGGCCATGAACCCGCCGGCGACGATCCCGCAGCCGCGCACGAAAGTATCGCTCGCCGGCGCCGGTAGAAAGGTCTGTCGGTGCGTGCCGAGCTTCTGATATTCGGCCATCAGGTGGATCAGTTGCGACAGTGGAACCTTTTGCGACCCGCCGGTTCCGATATCGCCCTGGCTCGGAGTGGTCAATTGTCCCTCCATGAGGCGGTTTTCCTCCGCGGCGAAGCGTAAGACACTCGACCGAAGGTCGCCACCCCAGCCTCGTGCCCAGTCAGTCGGCCGAGCTTACGCCACCGCGTCGGCAAACCCGCAATGGGTGCGGGCGTTTCGTCGCGATTTAGATCAACTTGTCACCCGCCGAATAACCGGTTGGCCGCCTCAGCTGCTCGAATCGACGGCTCGGATCAGATTCCGTCGACCGTCAGAACGGCAAATGGCATGGTCGGGGTGCCCGGACCCATCGGCCCGCCCTTGTCGAATTGAGAAGAGACAACCAGCGTTCGATCATTGCTGCGCACCAATGTGGTGGGAATGCGCAGGGACGCATCGGTCACCGTACGTTCCAGTTCGACGGTCGCGCCATCGTCGGTGATCTGCCAGCGCGTGATGGTGTTGCTGGCATTCTGGGCTGCCCACAGGGTGCTGCCGTGCAATTCCAGTCCGTCACCGTGTTTCAGGTCCGCGCCGCGCATGGTCACCTTGCGGACCGGATCCGGCGAATTCGCAGCGGTCGCAACGCGATACAGCTCACCGGTGTTCATATCGACGATCAGCAGATAGCGACCGGAATCGTCGCAAACGATGCCGTTCAAGGTGAATGCATCGGGCGCATGCGGGCTGATGGTGGTGCTCAGGTCGAATTGTGTTGTCAGATCAGCCTTTCCGCCGTGCGCCGCTGCGGCGGTGACCTGCTCCGGGGTGACTCGGTAGACCACCGGCCGCAGGCTGTCGGTCAGATATGCGCTGCCGTCCGGGGTGATGGCCAGATCGTTGACCAGGCTCGGTCCGGCGCCGGTGATATCGAAGCGGGCGATCAGCGCCCGGCTGGCGATGTCGTATACGGCGACTCCGGCGGTCGAGTCGATAACCCACAGTCGCCCCGCCGCATCGACTTTCAGGCCATTGGCGGTCTTGCGGCCGTCGGTGCCCTCGGGCAGGAAGATTTCGGCCCGCGCGGTGCCGGGCGTTGCACGGTAGACGGCACCGTTGGCATATGAGCCGACGTAGGTGTCACCCGTGCGGGGATCAACGGCGATGCCCTCCGGGTAGACGCGATCACCGGGCAGTTCGTACGCGGTTCCGATGTGGATGGCCGGTGGGCTCGCGATGGTGGCCTCCGTCGCGGTGCCGCACGCCGCGACGGCGGTGCAGGCAACGGCGGTGGCGATGGTCGAGATGGTGCGGAACATGCTCGTGGCTCCTGATAGTCGAACATCTGGATGTACTCACATCTAAGAATGCGCACAAACATATGTTAGAACTCTAATTATCGTCAAGAGTCTAACGAGAAGACGGGCAGTTACCATGCGGATATGACGTCCATGCACTCCTCCGAGCGCCTCGGCTCGTACATCAAACGCGCCGAACAGGCCCTCAACTCGGCGAAGAGTGCGGCGCTCAAGCCGGTGGGCCTCACCGTTCCCCAGTACGGGGCCCTGCTGTTCCTCATCGAAAACCCCGGCATCAATGCCGCCGCGCTGGCCCGGCTGTGCGGGGTGACCCCGCCGACCATGAATACGATCCTGACGAATCTCCAGGACCGCGGCCTCATCGAGCGCATCCCGCACGCCTGGCACAAGAACGTCCTGGAGACCCGTCTCACCGAAGCGGGTGCGGTGCTCGCGCAAGAGGCGGATGCGAATGCCGTCCCCGTGGAACGCGCATTGGCCGACGAATTCACCGAGGCCGAAATCGCCGCACTGCGCGGCCTGCTCACCCGCTGCGCCGACCTGCTCGACTCCATCCGCCCCGAATCGGCGCCGAAAAAATAGCTCCCGGATCGGATCGACCCGGGAGCTATTGGGGTGTACGCGATTTCACGCCGAAGCGGCCACCGCCGTCGCGGCGCGGGTCGGGCGGCGCAATGTCGCCACACCGAGCGCGAGCGCGACGAAGCCGACCGCGGCGGAGGTCCACGGGAGCCAGCTCGCGCCTGAGGAATCCAGCACCGTGCCGCCGAGTAGTGAGCCGATGCCGCTGCCGAGGTAGATGGCCGAGCCATTGAGTCCGAGCGCGACGGTCGGCGCGTCGTGGGCAATGGCGAAGAGCCGGAACTGCTGCGGGATCAGAATCGCGGATCCGAAGAGGCCGGTCAGGCCGAGAACTGCGAAGACCGCCCAGTTGGCGTGGGTAGCCAGGCCGAGCAGGATCAGTCCGACGAAGCTGCCGACCAGGCCGACGGTCAGTGTCCGTGTCGGGCCGAAGCGGTCCACCGCCCGGCCCGCCTGGGCATTGCCGATGACTTGGCCGACGCCCATGACCAGCAGCAGCCACGCGAGTTGCCCCTGCGGCACCGATGGCGCGACGACGACCGGCAGGTAGACGATGGTCGTGTAGCCGGCGGTCATCTGCAGCGTCGTCACCAGCAGCACCCGCAGCACGGCGGGCCGGGCGAGGATGCCGACGCGGTCGCGCAGTCCGGTACTCGGCAAGGTGACACGTGGCAGCAGCACCACGAGCGCGGCCGCGATGGCGCCGCCCGCGACGATCGCCCAGAGCACCCCGCGCCAGCCGATCCAGCGCTCCACGAATATGCCGATCGGCACGCCCGCGACGGCGGACAGCGTGATTCCGGCGGTGACGACGGACAGCGCGCGACCGCGATGCGCGTCGTCGGCGACCACCCCGGCGACGGCGAAGGCATTGGCCTGAAATGCCGCCGCGCCGATCGCGGCGATGACACGCGCCGCAGCCATCGTCGAAAAGTCTTGTGCCGCGGCCTGTCCGATCATGCCGATGACGAAAAGTGTCGCGCCTGCGCCCAATACCCAGCGTCGGTCCCAAGATCCGGTGGCGGCCGCGATAACCGGTGAGGCGATGGCATAGGTCCAGGCGAACATGGTGGTGAGCTGGCCCGCGGTCGCCACCGAAACATGCAGGTCGTGGGCGATGAGCGGGAGCATGCCATTGAGTACGAATCCGTCGGTACCCAGCACGAAGGTACCGACGGCGAGGGGAATCAGGGATCGGTACAGATTGTTCGATAGTTGTCGAAGCATCTTACGATGCTGAGATATAATTAGATGATTGTCAAACGATCGGAGGATGAACGTGCGCCAGCTACCGCAGCCGAGCACCGGCGACCTGGACCTGATCCGGGTGCTCGGCGCCATCGCCGATCCGATCCGGCTGGAGTTGATCCGCGCCCTCGCCGGGGTTCGCGAACCGCTCAGCTGCGCCGTCGACAAATACGATGTCGAAATCACCGCCGCGACCGCATCGCACCACTGGAAGGTGCTGCGCGACGCGGGTGTTACGACCACCTACGTCTCCGGCCGCAACCGGCTCGTCGAACTGCGACGCGACGATCTGGAGGAACGTTTTCCCGGCCTGCTCGATGCGATCGTCAACGGCTCACGATCCTGACCCGAGCGCATCGGCCGCCTGGTATTCAAACGCCCCAAAAGTAGTGGCTTTACCAGCGGTCCCCTAGCGGGTGCACTTGGGGCGGGGA
Source organism: Nocardia sp. NPDC052112 (assembly GCF_040680135.1). Lineage (NCBI taxonomy): Bacteria > Bacillati > Actinomycetota > Actinomycetes > Mycobacteriales > Nocardiaceae > Nocardia > Nocardia sp. NPDC052112. The sequence goes on from NZ_JBFAWD010000011.1 coordinate 82,552, forward strand.
CAAGCCTCGAATGTCACTCAGGGGTGGGGACAATGGACGGGATCTTCATCATAATCGTGATCGGCATCGTGCTGCTGTACGGCATGCTCGCGATCATCAATCTCGCGAACCGGGACAGTCGGGGGCGTCGCAACCGCCGCAGTCGGAGTCGCTGGGCCGCGGGCAGCGGCGGCGACGGCGGCGGTGGTTGCGGCGGCGGCTCCAGCTGCGGCGGCGGTTCGAGCTGCGGCGGCGGCGGATGTGGTGGTGGCGGCGGTGGTTGCGGCGGCGGCAGCTGATTCAGTGCTGCTTCGGCAGCAAACTCTCGAATGCGCTGTCCACCAGTGCCTTTCGCTGAGCTTCGGTGCTCGGCAGTGCATCGGGGGATACCCGGGCCAGTTGGTTGAAGCCGTGGTAGATACTCACCGTGACAACCGCTCTGGTCCGCGCATGCCCGGCGCTCAGTCCCGATTCGCGCAGTAGTTCCGCGACGTATTCGATGCGCCGGTCCGCGACCCGGCGCAGGGTCGCGGCGACCGATGCCTGGTCCGCCGAAGCCAAGAGTGCCAATTCGATGCGCCCGGTGGCCGCGTAGTCGATGACGTGGGCGAACAGTCGGTGCAACCGCTCGGCCGGGTCGGTCTCGACGTCGATCTCGGCGATCACATCGTCGGTACTGCGCTGCTCCCAGCGCGCGAGGGCCGCGTCGATGAGGGCCGCGCGGTCCTTGAAATGCCAGTAGAAGCTGCCCTTGGTGGTGCCGAGCCGCTTGGCGATGGGCTCGACGGCGACCGCCGCCAGACCGCCCGCCGCCAGCGCGTCCAGCGCGGCCTGTGCCCAGTCGCCGGCGCTGAGCCGAGCCTTCGCGGTCGCGTCCCCTTGTGTCATTCCCATACGCTATCGTATGGTCTTTCCATACGCTCCCGTATGGATTCGGAGGAATGCGATGCCGATTTATGGACGAGTCGAAATTCCCGAACGAGCCGCCCTGGCCCGCTCGTCGGGCGCCAATTGGGATTACATCGATTCCTACGAAGTAGTGTTGCCGCCCGGCGCGCCTACCGATCCTCGGGAGTGGACCCGAAAGATATTCTTCGGCAAGCCTTTTCTCGATCGCGAAAGTGACGAGCGCGAGCACCTGACCGCCGACATGATGGCGGTTCTCGACTTTGTCGTCTCGGTTCTCGTCCACGACGACACAGTCACCATCACCTCGCTGGTCGAGTATCGAAACCGATGGGGCCGAATGTATTTCGCCGTTATACGACCATTCCACCGGAGGCTGACGCCATGGATGCTCGCGCGCGCCGCCCGCGGTTTCGCCGCCGCCCGCTGACGCGCCGGCCGAACGGATGCGGCGACGACCGCGCCCGAGGGTCGTAGGCTGAAGCCATGTCCGGCGACATACGCGGTGTGCTCTACGACATCGACGGCGTGCTGGTGACCTCTTGGCGCGAGCTCGACGGCGCGGTCGACGCCGTGCGCCGCGTGCGCGAAAGCGGTTTGCGCCGAAGGTTTCTCACCAATACCACCTCCCGCACCTGCGATGAGATCGCCGAGCGGCTGCGGGCGGCCGGATTCGATGTCGATCCCGCGGAGATCGTCACCGCCGCGCGGCTCACCGGCGAATATGTGGGTCGCCGCTATCCGGATGCGGCGGTGTGGGTACTCAATCACGGCGATATCGAGACCGACCTCGCCGAGCTGACGCTCGACCGCGAACATCCGGATGTCATCGTAATCGGCGGCGCCGGTGCGGAATTCACCCATGATGCGCTGAGCCGGGTGGCCGAGCTGATGCTGGACGGCATACCGGTCGTTGCGATGCACAGCGGCCTGACCTGGGCCACCGATACGGGACTCCGCATCGACGCGGGTGCGTACCTGCCGGGTCTGGAGGCAGCGGGCAATGCCGAGATCGCGGTGGTCGGCAAGCCCGCGGCGGCCGGATTCCGAACCTGCGCGGACCTTATGGGCCTCGATCCGGCTGAGGTGCTGATGATCGGTGACGATCTGCACTCGGATGTGCTCGCCGCCCAACAGGTCGGGATGACCGGAGTTCTGGTGCGCACCGGCAAATTCCGGCCCGCCGTTCTGGCGGCGGCATCGGCCGCACCGGATCACGTCATCGATTCCGTGGCGGAACTACCCGCGTTGTTGAAAGTCCTGTCGAAAGAATTATTCTAAAATTGTCCGGCAAAATACTTTCGGCGCGCCGAGCCTTTCGGTATCCTCCGTTGCGGCAAACAGTCAGTGACGTCCACTGTCGCGGCAGTGAGATCGGAGAGCGGCGGACCGTAAGCGCAATAGCAACCGAGCGGCCAACTTTCGGCTAACGCCTATTCGGCCGAAGGTTGAGACGAAGGGCCCGATCCATGACGAGGGGATCGGGCCCTTCGGTATTGTCTGCCCCAATGTCACAGGATGCGAATACGGGACGAATGTATGCCGGGCAACCCGTAGAGGACCGGCAACGTCAGCGGCGTGCGCGTTTTCTGGAATCGGGCCTTACGGTCTTTGCGCGCGACGGCTACGCCAATAGTTCGGTCGGCGCTATCTGTAAGGACGCCGGACTCTCCTCGAGGCAGTTCTACGAGGAGTTCACCGGCCGCGAATCCCTCCTACTCGAGCTATACGAGCAGATCGACAGGGAGTCGCGCGATGCGGTGACCGCCGCCCTCGAGAAGAAATCCGACGCGACCGCGCTCGAGATCATCGATGCCGCGGTGCGCGCATACGTCGAATCCATCGGCTCCGATCCGCGCAAGGCGCGGGTGGCGCTGGTAGAGGTCGTCGGCGCCGGGCCGAAGGTGGAGAAGTTCCGGCTGGAGCTGCGTCGGGTCTGGGGCTCGCTACTCGCCAGCGCCGCGGAGGATGCGGCCCTACACGGCGAAATCCCAACGGGCGACTACGAGATGCGGGTGCTGGCGATCATCGGCGCGGTCAACTACGTGGTGGATTCCTGGAGCGGTTCGGACCCGCGCCCGCCATTGGACGATGTGATCCGGGTGCTCAGTCGAGTGATCATGGGTGCGGTCGGCGCGTAGTTCCGGCGACCGTCGGATAGCGTGCGCTCTATGGAGACGGTTCCCATCCAGATGCCGGACGGCACCACCGTGCCGGTGCGGCTGTTCGCGGCGACCGGGGTGCATCGGCATCCGGTGCGCCCGGATGCGCCGCGTCCGGTGGTGGTGCTGGTGCCCGGCCTCGGTGTCCCGGCCGGGTATTACGAACTGTTCGCCCAGGCGCTGGCCGCGCGCGGCTTCGATGTCGCGATCGGTGAGCTGCGCGGGGCGGGCGACAGCCGCCCGCGCCCGAGCGCCGCGAGCGCCTTCGGCTACCACGAACTGGCGTCGGTCGACTTTCCGGCGATCTTCTCGGTGGTGCGCGACCGGTTCCCGGACAGCACCCCGTATCTGCTCGGCCACAGCATGGGCGGCCAGCTCGCGGTGCTGTACGCATCGCGGATCCGGGGCCGCTTGGGTGGGCTGATCCTGATCGCCTCCGGTACCCCGTATCACCGTGGGTTCCGGGGCATTTCGGGTCCGGGCATGCTGGTCGGCACCACGGCGATGTCGCTGACGGCCAATCTGGCCGGATTCTGGCCCGGTGACCGGATCTCGCTCGGTGGCTTCGGTCGCCAGTCGAAGGTGCTGATGTCGGACTGGGCCCGACTGGCCCGCACCGGTCGCTTCGTGCCGGTCGATGCGGATATCGACTACGAGGAGCGAATCGCCCGACTGAAGCTGCCGGTGCTGTCCATCACCATCAAAGGCGACGACGTCGCGCCGCGCAGCTCGGCCGCGCACCTGCTGGCCAAGATGCCCGAGGCCGAGGTGACTACCTGGGTGCAGCCGGAACGATTGGGCCACAACGGCTGGATCCGCCGGTACGGCAGCACGGTCGATCAAATCGAGAAGTGGCTGCGCGACCGCTGATCGGGCGCACGTTCCGGTAAGCCGTCCTAGGCTGGTGCTCGTGTCGAATGAGCAACGGCGGCAACTACATCTGGATGTCATCGCGGAGTTCCGCGCCAACGCGGGAAAGGTCGGTGGGCAGTTCGCGAATATACCGCTGCTGCTGCTGACCACCACCGGTGCGCGCAGCGGCGAACCCCGAACCTGGCCGCTGGCATATCAGCGTGACGGTGACCGGGTGGTGGTTTTCGCCGCGAACGGTGGGCGGCCGAATCGTCCGGGCTGGTACCACAATCTGTCGGCGCGTCCCGAGGCCGTCGTCGAGGTCGGGATCGAATCCTGGCCGGTAGTCGCGTCCTTTGCCGAAGGTCATGAGCGGCAAGAACTTTGGGAACGCCAACTAGTGGACGCACCATTCCTCACCGACTTCCAGGCGAAGGTGTCCTGGCAGATTCCGGTGGTCATCCTGGTTCCCACCAACGGCAATTCTTAGGCGGCTGGAACAACGACTAAATCCTGTCGTTCGGACCCGCCGACGTTGGGAGCACCTGCCTGTGATCAACCGCAGCGGGAGGCCGCAGGCACGCTTGCGGACTCCGCCGCTTTGGCCGCCGCGATTACGTCCGGGCTGCCGACTCGGGTGTTCGTCGCCGGTGTCGGCCTCGACGGCGAATTGTCCCGTACAGAGCTCGATGGGCGATTGCACGCGCTGGATGCGGAAGATGTCGGCGACCTGATAGCTCGGGATGCGGAAGGATTCACGAGCATCTGGTCATGGCACCCATCGGAGGCCAATGCTCTGCTTGCCGTGGCTGCGTCGGGCTGGCGCGGCTCCGTCGAGATCCAGCGCGGTGCCGTCGTCGAGGTCACCGACGCGGCTACCCGCATCTACCGGATTGCAGCCACCGCCCTTGCGGAATCGTCGCTGGCAACGTTTCTCGCGTCGGCCTCCTCTCTCGAGGAGATCGAACGGTTGCTGCGTGAGCGCCGCGGATACAGCGACATCGACATCGAACGCGAGCGACTGGCGCACCGCCGCCGTCCTCAGATGCCCACACCAGACACACTCGACGTCATCGACGGCTACCTGGCCGATGCCGACGCCCGCGGCGTTGACGCTTTGTACATGGTGCGGCCGATTTCCACCTGGCCCGCAAATAAGGAAGCCCAAAGGCGTTGATGGACAGGGTATTCGAGAGTCTGCTGCTGAAACTGAGCCGAAGGCCCCGTCGGAAGGCGCTAAGGGTGATCGGTGATTTCGGTGAGGAGCCTGCGGAATCCGTCGAGCATTGCGGTGAGGCCGATGTCGAAGTGGTCGGTGTTCGCGGTGGCGTCGGCGGCCGCGGCGAGGGTGTTGTAGTCGGGTGTGCTCGGGGTGGGTTTGCGGCTGCGCTGGGCGGCTACGGCGGCCACGGTGTGGCTCAGGATGTGGCCGACTACGTATTCGCGGAGGCAGCGGGCGAATTGCAGGGCTACCGCGGGGGTGAAGCCGACGCCTTGTAGACGTTCGAGCATCCAGTTTCCGGTTTCGATCGCCGCGGCGCTGCGCACCGGTCGCGTCGCGAAGATCGGTACGGCATTCGGGTGTCGGCGCAGTGTGGAACGCAGTCGATGTGCGTAGGCGCTCATCAGCTCCGGCCAATCTTGCTGCCATGGCAGGGTTTCCATCTCCAGTTCGTCGAACATGGCCTCGGCGATGCCGTCGAAAAGGTCCTGCTGATCGGTGAAGTGCCGGTAGGCCGCCATCGGGTCCGCCCCGAGTGCCGTACCCAATTTCCGCATCGTGAAGCCGTCGAGCCCCGCCGTATCGATCACGGTCAGCGCCGTCGCGGCAATGTAGTCGCGATTCAATGCGATCCGGGTGGTCGGCTTCGGCTTGCTCATGCGCTCATCGTGTCGAACAGCTCCACCAGTCGGGTGCCGAACTGTTCCGGCTGCAACTGGTAGGGCACATGTCCGCCAGGGAATTCCACGCAGTCGCGGCCGAGTTCGTCGGCCAGTGTGTGGGTGGCGACGTAGTACGGCTTGCCGGTGCTCTCGCGGCCGGTCGCGAGTCGCCACGGCACTTCGACCTTCCGGAGGGCGGGTAGATCCGGAAGGTAGTCGAAGCAGAAGGCGGGTAGTTCGCGTCGCAGCAGCAGGTCGGCATTGTTCAGTTGGCGGGTCATGGTCGACGGCTGAATTCGGGTGATTCGGCGAAGGGCCGCCCCGATCGCCAGTGACGCGCGACTTGCACCGGCCATCAGGGCCTGTCCCGGACTCGACCGGAGGATCCGTGGCACATTCGGCATGGTCAGCGCACCGAATGCCGCGAAGGCGCGCATCGGGCCCTTGGTGATGGCGAGTTCGCCGATGTCGGCGATTTCCTGTCGCGCGGGGCTTTCGACCGGGAGCAGTTGGACCAGTGGTGGTTCGTGCACGACCGCATCGATGAGCCGATCTTCGTATGCGGCAAGCAGTTCGAGCGCGATGATCGCGGCACCGCTGCTGCCGAAGATGTGGGCGCGCTCGATGGCGTAGGCGTCGAGCACCGCGATGACATCCGCCGCCTGCGTCGCGATATCGATCGCGGCGTGCGGATGGGTGAGTGGGCTGCGCGAATTGCCGCGCCGGTCGAAGGTGATGACCCGGAAGCGGTCGGCCAGCAGTGGCACGACGGCCTCGTACATTCCGGCATCACCGCCGCCACCGGAGATGAGGACCAGATCCGGCCCGGTGCCGGCCGCTTCGGTGTGCAGTCGTGTGCCAGGGGTTTCGACGATTCGTACGGCAGCTTCGGCCATTGCGGCTCCTTGTCTACAACGTAGACTGAGTCTACAACGTAGACATGCTGGTGCAAGAAGTCGGCCCGGTACATCCTGAGTGGGGTGCACCGGGCCGGTTGGACGTGGACGTGGTTATGCGGACCGTTCGATCAGCATCTGGGTGAAGAACTCGTAGATGAGTCCGGCCTGGAATGCCGACTGCTTGTTATCGGCCGCGCCACCGTGGCCACCCTCGATATTTTCGTGGTACCAGACGGTGTGGCCCTGTTCCTCCAGTCGCGCCGCCGTCTTGCGGGCGTGGCCGGGGTGGACCCGATCGTCGCGGGTGGAGGTGGTCAGCAGGATCGGCGGGTACGACGCGTCGGCGCGCACGTGCTGGTAGGGCGAGTACTTGCTGATGTACTCCCACTCCTCGGGCTTATCCGGATCGCCGTATTCGGCCATCCAGGACGCACCGGCCAGCAGCAGGTGATACCGCTGCATGTCGAGCAGCGGGACCTGGCAGACGATGGCGCCGAAAAGTTCCGGATAGCGGGTCAGCATGACGCCCATGAGCAGGCCGCCATTGCTGCCGCCGACCGCACCCAGTTGGTCATGTGTGGTGATGCCGCGCGCCACCAGGTCCTTGGCGATCGAGGAGAAGTCCTCATAGACCTTGTGCCGGTTGGCCTTCTGCACCGAGGTATGCCACTGCGGGCCGTATTCGCCGCCGCCGCGGATATTGGTCATTACCCAGGTGCCGCCGCGTTCCAGCCAGCCCATGCCGGATGCGCCGCTGTAGGCGGGGGTGCGCGATACCTCGAAGCCGCCGTAGCCGGACATCACCGTCGGGCCGGGGGAGTCCTTGCGGTCGCGGTGGCGGATAACGAAGTACGGCACCATGGTTCCGTCATCGGAGCGCGCGAAGAACTGCTCGGTTTCGATGCCGTCCGCGTCGAAGAAGCCGGGTTCCTGTTTGAGTTGTTCGGTCCGGCCGCCGACCGCGCTGGCGAGCAGTGTGGCGGGATTGGTGAATCCGCTTGTGGTCAGCATGAATTCGTCGCCGCCCTCGAGCGGGTCCAGATTCATCACGCTGGTCGTCGCCATCGGCGGGGTATCGGCGAGCGGCTCCTTGCGCCAGCCGTCCGGACCGGGCGTGAGGATGTAGAGCTTGGTCTGCACATCCTCGAGGGTGATCAGCAGCAGGTGGTTCTCGGTCCAGCCGTAGCCGTGCAGCGAGGTGTGCTCGTCCGGAGTGAAGATCACCTCGAATTCCCGTGCCCCGGAAAGGAATTTCTCGAAGTCGATGGCCAGCAGTGCACCGGCGGGATAGGTCTTGTCCCCGATTTCCCACGGCGACTTGAGCCGCACCAGGAACCAATCCTTGTACCAGGATTCGCTGGCGTCGGTGGGTGTTTCGAGGTGCCGCAGACTGCCGTCGCTTTCGAGCAGGTACACCTCTTCGTTGAAGAAGTCGGTGGCGCGACCCACGAAATGCCGTTCATAGCCGGGTGTCCGGTCATATCCGGCCGAGACCGCGACATCGCCTGCCTCGCCCTCGAACACCGTTTCGGCCTCGTCGACCGGAGTGCCGCGCCGCCAGCGCTTCGCGATGCGCGGGTAGCCGGAATCGGTGAGCGAATCCGGACCGAAATCGGTGCCTACGTACACCGAGTCGATATCGATCCAGCGCATCTCGGATTTCGCCTCGGGCAGGAAGTAGCCGCCGTCCGCTGGATCGATGAATTCCCTTGTTTCGATATCGAATTCGCGCACGACCTTGGCATCGGCCCCGCCGCGGGACAAGCTGATCAGCGCGCGCGACTGTTCCGGCCGCAGTACCGCGGCACCGCCCCACACCCAGTTCTCGCCCTCCACGGTGCCGAGCGCGTCCAGGTCGATCAGCACATCCCAGTCCGGCGATTCCTTGGCGTATTCGGCGAAGGTGGTGCGCCGCCACAGCCCGCGCGGATGTTCGGCATCGCGCCAGAAGTTGTAGAGCCAGCGGCCGCGCCGGCCCGGGTAGGCGATCTTGGTATCGGTGTCGAGCATGTCCAGGATGCGGCGCTCGAGTTCGGTGAACCGATCGGAGCTGGCGAACCGCTCGACGACCACCTCGTTGTGCGCGCGGGCGAAGTCGAGGGCCCGCTCATCGGTTACTTCTTCGAGCCACAGGTAAGGATCGGTCACAGTCTGCTCAACGCCCGTCATGTCCACATTGTTGCCGAGAGGCTATTAAAGGTGAGATATCACTCCAGGAATCGGGCAATTCGGGCGCATCGTTACCGGTTGCCCGACATCTGGTCAAGGTGTGACATACGTACCGGTCGGCTCAGTAGGATCGCTGCTCCGATACCGATCCGAGCGGAAGGTGGCCGGGCTTGCCACAGTTTCTCTGGGAGCAGCACTGCTGTCTGCCATTACTGCATTCCGCCAGGATCGCCGAGCTGGCGCGTTATCCGCTCGGGTCGTATTTATCGGTGAACGTCGGGTATTCGCGGCAGTCGACCGCGGATTCGCTGGCGCTGCTGCACAAGTTCCGCCGGGATGCGCTGGGCGACGGTCGGTTCCGGCTGGTCGAGCGGTTCGCCGATATCGGTGCCGCCGATACCATTTCACTGGCCTTCGACCTGGAGGATTCGGGGCCGCTGGGCGGTGATCCGGATAACCTCGAGATGTTCTACGAACTGGGCGTTCGCTCGATGCTGCCGACCTACAATCACGCCAACGCGGCCGGTTGCGGCTGTTTGGATACCGACGACACCGGACTCACCGCCTACGGGCGAGATCTGGTGCGCAAACAGAACGAGGTCGGCATATTCGTCGACGGTTCGCACTGCTCTCGGCGCACCGGACTGGACCTGGCCGAATGTACCGAGGTGCCGATGATCTACAGCCATTCCAATTTCGCGGCATTGTGGGCGCATCCACGCAATATCACCGATGAACAGGCGCTGGCCTGTGCCCGGACCGGCGGCGTTATCGGTATCAATGGCGTGGGAATCTTCCTGGGTCAGAACGCGATCGATGGGCGGGCCGAGCGCGTGGCGGCAATGGCGGCGCATATCGAATACGGTGCGGAACTCGTCGGGATCGAACATATCGGCATCGGATCGGACTACTCCTTCGATGCCGAGGATTTCAACGACATGCTCACCCAGGATCCTGGGGCGTTTTCCGACGCGTATACGAAGTGGGGGCCACTGCAATGGGTGCCGCCGGAGGATCTACTGGGGCTCAACGAGTTACCCGGGCTGGATGCGGCACTCGCCGATCGCGGATTCAGCGCGGCCGACCGGGCGGCGGTATTCGGTGGCAACTTCGCTCGGGTCGCACCGCAGGTCTGGCGGGACTAGCCGTGCTCAGTCGCCGAGGTGCTCGGTGGCGACGCGCTTGGGGACGACCATGCGCCACGCCTCGATGACCAGTTCCGCCAACTCCGCCCGGTCGATGGCGTCGAGCCGCACCCGGACCCAGTTGTACCGCTCGTCTCTCGGCAGCGGCATCAGGAACTTGTCCGGTTCACCCGCGACCAGCGCCGCCCGTTCCTGCTTGGGAAAGGCGAAACCCATGCGGGTCTCGTCCCTGGACAGCGCCAGGTACACGATTCGGCCCACTCGGAACTTGACCCGATCCCGCACCAGCGCCTCGGTCGTTCGCGGCAGGCCCAGTGCGATTCGCCGCACGTCATCGGAGGTCACCACCGGACCAATTATGGTCAGCCGAGCCGAATCGGCCACGGTCGCCGTCGTGTAAATAATGTTCACCGCAACGACGATTCGGCCTGGTCTGCGCACCGACGCGATAAATGGCTGATAGCTATCAGTGCTGTTGGCGGCGCGAGGGGTTTAGTTCACAACAGTTGGCGTCGCCGCCGCCAGTCGAGGTATCTCGGCCTTGCGCGGCTCCCTCGGCGCCGAAAAGCCGCGCTGCCATGTGGCGCGCGTCTCATAGTTGCAGGGGGACGGTGGGTGAAGTTTGCTCGGCGGAGTTAGGCTCGACGACGTGACTTCCCATTACGACGTTGTCGTTCTCGGTGCCGGTCCTGGCGGTTATGTCGCCGCCATCCGCGCGGCACAACTTGGCCTCCGTACCGCGATCGTCGAGCAGAAGTATTGGGGTGGTGTCTGCCTCAATGTGGGCTGCATCCCTTCCAAGGCGCTGCTGCGCAATGCGGAACTGGCGCACATCTTCACCAAGGAAGCCAAGACCTTCGGCATCTCCGGCGAGGTGAGCTTCGACTTCGGCGTCGCATTCGACCGCAGCCGCAAGGTCGCCGACGGCCGGGTCAAGGGCGTCCACTTCTTGATGAAGAAGAACAAGATCGACGAGTTCGACGGTACGGGCACCTTCACCGACGCGAACACCCTCTCGGTCGCGCTCTCCAGCGGCGGCACCGAGACGATCACCTTCAGCAATGTCATCATCGCCACTGGCACCGTCACCAAGCTGCTGCCGGGCACCTCGCTCAGCGCGAATGTGGTGACCTACGAGGAGCAGATCCTCACCCGCGACCTGCCCGGTTCGATCCTCATCGTCGGTGCGGGCGCGATCGGCATGGAGTTCGGCTACGTCCTGAAGAACTACGGCGTCGACGTGCGCATCGTGGAGTTCCTGGACCGTGCGCTGCCGAACGAGGACGTCGACGTCTCCAAGGAGATCACCAAGCAGTACAAGAAGCTCGGCATCACCATCACCACCAGTGCGGCCGTGCAGACCATCGACGACGACGGTTCGAAGGTCACCGTGTCGATCAAGGACAACAAGACCGGCAACCTGGAGACGGTCACCGTCGACAAGGTGCTGCAGGCCGTCGGCTTCGCGCCTCGGGTCGAGGGCTACGGCCTGGAGAACACCGGTGTCGCGCTGGAGCGCGGTGCCATCGTCATCGACGACAATATGCGCACCAATGTGCCGCACATCTACGCCATCGGTGACGTGACCGCCAAGCTGCAGCTCGCCCACGTCGCGGAGGCCCAGGGCGTCGTCGCCGCCGAGACCATCGCCGGTGCGCCGACGGTCACCCTCGGCGACTACCGGATGATGCCGCGCGCCACCTTCTGCCAGCCGCAGGTCGCCAGCTTCGGTCTCACCGAGCAGCAGGCCAGGGATGAAGGCTACGACGTGAAGGTCGCCACCTTCCCGTTCACCGCCAACGGCAAGGCGCACGGCCTCGGTGATCCGACCGGCTTCGTCAAGCTCGTCGCCGATGCCAAGTACGGCGAACTGCTCGGCGGCCACCTCATCGGTCCGGACGTCTCCGAACTGCTGCCGGAGCTGACGCTGGCCCAGAAGTGGGACCTGACCGTCAACGAGCTGACCCGCAACGTCCACACCCACCCGACGTTGAGCGAAGCCCTCCAGGAGGCGTTCCACGGCCTCGCGGGCCACATGATCAACTTCTGATCCGTATCGAAGGCGGTGGTGTTCGGGCCGAAAGGTCTGGGCACCACCGTTTTTCATTAGAATCGAATTATGCGACGCAAGTGGTCGATCGGTAGCGCGTTGGTCCTTGTGGTGGTGTCGGCGCTGGTGATCAGCGGCTATTACCTGATGAACTCGCGCACATTCCAACTGGCGGGGCGGTTGGTGAATCGGGTCGGTACGACCGACAAGGTGGTCGCATTGACACTGGACGACGGGCCGACCGACAAAGCGCCCGAAGTGCTGAAAGTCCTTGCCGAAGTGGGGATTCCGGCCACCTTCTATCTCATGGGCCGGGATCTGGCCGCGCATCCGGAATACGGCAGGGCCATCGCGCAGGCCGGTCACGAAATCGGCAATCACACCTACGACCATCGACGCATGGTGTTCGTCTCCGGCGACACCGTCCGCGACGAGATCGAACGAACCGACGCGGAGATCGCGAAAACCGGCTACGAGGGTCCGATCACCTTCCGCCCGCCCTACGGCAAGAAACTCTGGGCCCTCCCGAAGTACCTCTCCGACCACGACCGCACGACGATCACCTGGGATGTGGAGCCCGACTCGGGCAAACAGGCGAGCGCCGACGCCATCGTCGCCGAGACCGTCGCCGAGGTGCGGCCGGGCTCGATTGTCCTACTGCACGTCATGGGCCGGTGGCACGAATCCCTCGCCGCCATCCCGCGCGTAGTCGGCGAACTTCGTTCCGTCGGCTACCAATTCGTCACGGTGTCGGATCTGCTGAAGCACTGAGGTCAGAGCATGCCGTAGGCGTGGGTCGGGGTCAGGCGGACGAGGGCGCGACGGTCGGTGACCATCGCCTTGCGGTATTCGGCCCAGTCGGGGTGCTCGCCCGCGCCCGCTCGGTAGTAGGCGACGAGTTCGTCGACGGTGGCGTCACTCGGATCGGCGGCGACCGGGGTGAGGTCGACCGTGCCCTCGATGACGGCGTAGGCGAAGAAGTCGTCGCGGGTGACGTGGATGGCGGCCCACGGATCGCGCACCAGATTGTGGTACTTGGCCCGGTCGGCAGTGATGGAGATCCGGATGATCCCATCGTCACCCACCACATGCAGCACATTGGACAGCTGCGGACGACCATTACGCCGAATCGTGGTGAGCACCGACCGCTTGGTACTCCGCGCAAAATCGACAGCCGAGGAAATCTCCATATCCACACCAACCCGTGCGCGCCCCTCGACCTTCCCCGCCCGCGCACCTGGTCAGATGATCACCATGCAGTGGCCGAGATCGCACGGTGCTCGACCGGCCGATTCAGTCGCGGTGGTAAGCGGCTTGGGCCTCGCGGACGCGGGGCATATTGGTTTCGACGGTCTGGATGAGATCTTCCAGGCGTTCGGCGACCAGGGCGCCGAGGTCGGTGAGGGTGTATTCGACTCGTGGCGGGATGGTCTCCTGGACCTCGCGATGCACCATGCCGTCGCGCTCCAGGGCCTGCAGGGTTTGCGAGAGCATGCGCTCGCTGACGCCGTCGACGCGACGGCGCAGGGCGCTGAACCGGTACGGGCCTTCGCGCAGCGCGACCAGGGCGAGGATGCCCCAGCGGCTGCTCACATTCTGAAGCACCGGTCGTGACGTGCAGTTTCGGGCGAATACATCGGCTTCCAGCGTCGGATCGTCGGTATCCACCAACGGCGTGCGCTGAGTGGTCATGGAACCGATAGTACTCAACTTGACCGAAGTGGCTACGGAATGCATAGTGCTTACGAATAGTTAGTACTTGATGGAACGTATACAACCATGGAGGTAGTCATGACCGTCGCCGTAACCGGTGCTGGTGGGCAGTTGGGCCGTCTCGTTGTCGAGGCGCTGTTGCGCGAGGGGACCACGCCGGTGGTCGCGATCGTGCGTGATCCGCAGAAGGTCGCCGATCTGGCCGAGCGGGGTGTCGAGGTCCGGCAGGCCTCCTACGACGACGCGGAAGCGCTCGACCGCGCCTTGGCCGGTGTCGACCGGGTGCTGCTGATTTCCGGCAACGAATTCGGTGCGCGAGTCGCTCAGCACACCAACGTAATTCGGGCCGCGGAGCGAGCGGGCGTGCAACTGATCGCCTACACCAGCATTCCGCGTGCCACCGAGAACCCGCTCATCCTGGCTCAGGAGCACCGGGGCACCGAGGAGGTGCTCGCGGAATCGACTGTCCCGCATACCCTCCTGCGCAACGGCTGGTACTGGGAGAACTACTTCGGTGCGCTCGGGCATACGGTCGAATCCGGCGTGCTGCGCGGTGCCGCGGGTGCGGGTCGGGTCGCCGGTGCCGCGCGCGCCGACTACGCCGAGGCGGCCGCCAAGGTGTTGAGCACCGATGGTCACGCAGGTCGGACCTATGAGCTCGGCGGTGATGAGCGTCTCACCTATGCCGAACTCGCCCAGGTGATTTCGCAGGCATCGGGCAAGCCCGTGCGCTATGAGAACCTGTCCGAGGAGGATTACAGCGCGGCGCTCGAGCAGGCCGGACTGCCCGGCACCTATGCCGCGGTGCTCGCCGATGCGGACGCCGGAATCGGTGACGGCATCCTCGATGTGGACTCCGGCGACCTCCAGAAACTGCTCGGCCGCCCCGCCACGGCCGCGGTCGACGTCTTCCGCGCCGCCCTCTCCTGACGCGCTCGAAGGGGCTCGCACGCCGCCGGCGATTGCTGCGGCGTGCGAGCCCGTTGTGTGTCAACGGAATAGTCGAGGTCGCATGACCAGTCGACACTGCCCATCGAACCGCTAGACCCACTGCACCAGTTGCAGGATGATGCCGTTCGGATCGGCCGTCTGGAAGTAGCGCTCGCCCCAGGGCTCGGTTTCGATCGGGGTGACGATCGGCACGCCCGCGCGCTGGAGCCGTTCGTACTCGGTATCGATATCGTCCACGACGAAGGCGACCAGGAGGCCCTCGCCCGCACTGCCCGCTTTGTCTTTCGGCTTGAAGCTGTCGAGACCGGTGCGCAGGTAGCACAGGGTGAAACCGGCATCGGGGCGAGCGACCGAGACGAAACCGTCGGCCGACATCTGCTCGGTGAAGCCGAGGTGGTCGATGGCGAACTTCGCCGAGGCCTGCGGGTCGGCGACATTGAGCGAGACGGCGGAAGCGGTGATATTCACAAGGTCCTCCTCGGGGTCGGGTCTCAAATATTATACTTAGTACGATGTACTTTGTAGAGAAATTCCCGGGTGGCCGCACTGTTGTGTGGATCACGCCGATACGATCAGCTTTCGCGCAGAGGATCTCGCGATACGAGGAGGCGGCATGGCCGAGCAGTCACGGGACCGCAGCAGCGCGGGCGATCCCGTGCGGACCTTGGAACTGCTGTGGCGCGTGCCCGCCGCATCGGTGCGTGGACCGAAGCAGCGCAGCAGTGTGGGTGCCGTGGTCGCGGCGGCCATCGAGATCGCGGATGCGGATGGGATCGGCGCGCTCACCATGCGGGCAGTCGCCACCAAGCTGGGCCTGACGCCGATGGCTACGTATACATATGTGCCGGGTAAGGCGGAACTCGTCGACCTCATGCTCGATGCGGTCTACCGGGCGACGCCGCGTGCCGACCTGCGCGGTCTGCCCTGGCGCGATCGCGTCGCGACGATCGCCGCCGAGAACCGCGCCATGCTGGTCCGCCACCCGTGGGTCGCCTACCTGCCCACCACCCGGCCGCCGCTCGGCCCCGGCGTCGCCGCCAAGTACGAGCACGAACTGCGCGCATTCGACGGACTCGGCCTCGACGATCTCGAGATGGACGCCGCCGTCACCTACGTCCTCGGTTTCGTCACTTCGGTGGCTCGCATTGCCATCGACACCGCACGCGCCGCCGCCGACAGCGCCATGTCCGACCGGCAATGGTGGGAGCGCGCCGCCCCGCTACTGGCTCAGTTCTTCGACGCCGAGCGCTATCCGCTCGCCGCGCGCATCGGCGCGGTCGCGGGGCGGGCGCACGATTCCGCCTACAGCGCCGACCATGCCTACGAATTCGGGCTGGCGCGAGTGCTGGACGGTCTGGCGCACCTCATCGAAAACCGCTGAGCCGCCGGACTGCTGCTTGCCGGTGCCGACTCCGTAGTTCCGGATGTCGCGCGGCAAGGAAGACACCCGACCTCGGTCAGACGCCGTCGCGCTGGATTCGCAGGGCGGTGATGGTCGCGGCCAACCCCTCGTATTGATTGATGAGCAGCACGATTTCGATCAGGCTGCGCTCGTCGTAGTGCTGGGCAAGGGCGGTCCAGGTGGTGTCGTCGATATCGCGGGTTTCGACCAGCTGATCGACGGCGGTGAGCAGCGCGCGATGTTTATCCGACCATCCGTCGGTGGTGGGGCCGGTGCGAACCCGGTCCAGAATCTCCGGCGTGATGCCCGCCCGCCTGCCGAGCCGAATGTGATGGTCCATTTCGTAAGCGCAGTCGCGCAGCTCGGCGACGCGCAGGATGACCAGCTCGGATTCATGCCTGGGCAGACGGCCGCCCGGCATCAATCGTCCGGAGAAGTGCAGCCAGCCGCGGAACAGTCCCTTGGTGCGGCCGAGGGTGCTGAACAGATGAGCGTCGTCGGTCCCCGCCGCACGCGAAAGTATCTGCCAGACAACCCAGTTGATCGGACCGAGCTCGCGGAGCCGACCGGGTGAAATGCGTGGTTGCAGCGCCGAAACCATGCCTGTGCCTCCTTGTCCGCCGCCGGTGGCGGGATCCGTCCTGTCGGACCGAATCCGAGCGTACTAGCGGGTAGGTCCGCGATCGGCGGGGCGACGGTAGCGAGTTGTGCGATGCGTGGTCGTGAGACCTCGGCTGCTCCGCTGAGTCCTGATCACGGCTAGGGGTGCCGCTAGGGGATGGCGGCAGCCGAAATAGATCCGACTGGCTGGTTCCGTATAGCTGGATTGTGCTGGTCTTCTTGGCTTTCCGGTGGTCTTCGCGGCGACGGCGGGTCATCATCAGTACCGGCGCGGTGGATGGTGGGACGCCGGGGCGAACCGGATGAGGCAGGGAATACGCGATGCTGGTGAAGATGAAGACCGGAACGAATCTCTCCGGGGCCGAACAGGAGTTCGTCGAATGCCTGCGGTCGTATCCGACGACCGGTGTCGCATTGGTCGGCATGGAGATCGGCGAAAACGGCTCTCGTCGGGTCGACGCGGTCGTCCTCACCCCGCGCGGCATCACCGTGATCGATATCAAGGGCTTCCGCCGCCGGCAGAGCGGGATTCTGAGCCTTCCGGGCGACGGTCCGTGGACGATCAGCGCGGAGCCCGCCGATCTGGACGAGGAGATCTCCGGTGACCCCGTAGACCAGCTGGAACACAGCGTGCATGCGGTGAAGACCCGGCTGGAGCGGTCGCTCATCGATCCCGGCCACATCTGCGGCGCCGTCGTACTCCTACCGTTCCGTGGGGTCGCGGTGCGGCCGGCCCGGACCAACCTGCGCCCCGGCATGGACATCGTCGTCGCGAATGCCCGCGACACGACCGAACTCCGTATCTACCTCGAGGGTTTCTCCGCCGGACCGCGCAGCTGGACCGCGGATCGGGTCCTCGCCGCCTGCGCTGCGCTCGGCGTCACCGAAAAGCCCGCCCGCGCCGAATTGCTCGCCGACGGCTTCGACGAGGTGCAGCCCAAAGCGCCGTCACTGTCGGCGCGTGAGATGCGCCGGCACGCCATCCCCGCGCCGCTGCCGCCGAGCAGGCGGCAGACGGCGGCGGGGTGGGCGGTCTTCGCGGTCGCCCTGATCGGCATGGTCGTGATCCTCGTCGTGATCGCGAGTTCGCTCGCCCACGATTCGGCCCAGCCGGCCCGCGAACCGGACACCTCGACGAGGAGCGTGACGCCCTCGCCGCCGCCGTACCACCCGATCGAGTGCTGGCCCCTCCAGCAGAACTGCTGATGCCGGAGGGGCCCGCCGTCGGTGTTCGCGTCGGCATGGCCGGTGGCCGGCCTTCCGACCCGGTTCGGTCGAACCGGGTCACGCGTCAATCCCTTACGGCACGTGAGAGTTTCGTGAACTCGATTGCCTGCTGAGCGCGCGCGAGTACGTGCGCGCGCGAGCTGGCGATGTGTGCGGTGAGGGTGCGCAGTGCGGCATCGGGAGCACCGCCGAGCAACTGTTCGGCGATAGCGATGTGCTCGGCGGTCATGGTGGCGATGCGCTCCGGTGTCGGCAGGTCCAGGGTGCGGACCGGCCGCACCCGGACGTAGACGCCGGTCAGTGCGTCCGCCAGCGCCGCATTGCCCGCCGCCGCGAGCAGCGTCGTGTGGAACTGTTCGTCCGCGGCGACCAGTGCGGGTCCCGGCTCGGGTGGGTTGTCGCGGAACCCGCGCCAGATCTCGAGTTCCGCACGGACCAGCGCCGCATCGTGCGCCGGTGCCGGTTCGCCGACGGTACCGGTCACCCGCTGAATTCCCCTGGTTTCCAGAACAATCCGCAACTCGTACAGATTGTCCAGCTCCGCCAGGCGCGGTCGATACGGATACAGCCCATCGGCGTGCCGCTCCACCAGTCCGTCTGCCTGTAGCCGGGCGAGCGCCTCCCGCACGGGCGTGCGCGAAACCCCGTAGATCTCGGCCAGGCGCTCCTCGCCGAGCCGTTCGGTGGGCACGATCGCCCCGGTGGCCAGGTCCCGCCGCAGCGATTCGTACACTCGCTCGCTGAGCGGAACCCGCCCTCTGCGCGTCATGGCGGCCAGCTCAGATCGCCATCGCCGAGCGAACCGAGGTCTCCGCGCCCGCCCCGCCCTCGCCCGTGGACGTCACCTGCCCGGACCGCAGGACGTAATAGCGTTGCGCCGCTTGCAGTGCGAAACCGATGTGCTGTTCCACCAGCAGCACACTGAGTCCGCCGCGACCGGTCAGATCGATAATGGTGCGCTCGATTTCGGCGACCACGGAAGGCTGGATGCCCTCCGTCGGCTCATCGAGAATGAGCAGCTTCGGCTCGGTGATCAGTGCCCTGGCAATCGCCAATTGCTGACGCTGACCGCCGGATAGCAAGCCCGCCTTGCGGTTCAGCAGTTCGCGCAGTGCCGGAAACAGGTCGAGCGATTCATCGATCAAGGCTTTGCCGCGTTTGCGGCCATCGGCGACGACCTGCAGATTCTCGGCGGTGGTCAGCTGTGGAAAACTCTGCTGACCCTGCGGCACATAGGCGATACCGCGGTTGACCCGACGTGACGGCGACATCTTGGTGATGGCCTCACCGTTGAAGTTGATCCGGCCGGATTTGGTGCCGATCAGACCGACGGCCGTGCGCAGCAGCGTGGTCTTACCCGCGCCGTTGTGGCCCATGACCGCGACCACGCTGTCGTCCGGAACGGTGATCGAGACGCCGTGGATCACCTCGGTCCGGCCATAACCCGAGTGGATGTCGACTAGCTCAAGCATCGGCGGACTCCTTTGCGGTCAGCTCGCGCGCGGTCTGCGCGTCTTCGAGTTCGGTGCCGATGGCCGCGGCGGTGCCGAGGTAGACCTCCTGCACCTTCGGATCGGCCTGTACGTGTTCGACGGTGCCCTCGCTGAGTACCTTGCCAGCGGCCAGCACCGTCACCGAGGTCGCGAAGGACCGCATGAAATCCATATCGTGCTCGACCACCACGACAATGCGTTCACCGCCGATGCGCCGCAACAGCTTGCCGGTCTCCTCGCGCTCCTCGGCGCTCATACCCGCCACCGGTTCGTCGAGCAGCAGCACCGAGGCGTTCTGGACCAGCAGCATGCCGATCTCCAACCACTGTTTCTGCCCGTGCGCCAATACTCCGGCGGGTTTATCGCGCAGCGCACCGAGACCGGTGATCTCCAGTGCCTCTTCGATACTCGGCAATACCGACCTGCGACGGCGCAGCAGCGTCAATGCCGAACGCCCCGCGCCCGCCGCGATATCGAGATTCTGCAGCACGCTGAGTTGCTCGAAAACGCTTGCGGTCTGGAAGGTTCGGCCGATGCCGAGCCTGGCGATCTGGTGCACCTTCTTGCCGAGAAATTCGACACCGGACTTCTGCGCTGATCCGGTCGCGGGCACCAGGCCGGTGATCGCATCGATGAGAGTGGTCTTCCCGGCGCCATTCGGTCCGATCAAGAACCGCAGATCACCCTGCAGCACGGTGAGATCCACATCGGACACGGCCTTGAACCCATCGAAGCTTACCGAGAGACCTCGGATTTCGAGGTACTCGCTCGACATGCCCGCATTGCCGCCCGGCTTCGGGTCGTGTGCGTTCATCGGGATTCCACCTTCTCCTCGGTCACGACTTCGGGCAGCGTTTCCGCCACCACCACCGGAGCGTGCGCGGCGGTCTTACGAGACTTACTGTCCAGCAACCCCTTCAACATCGGCCAGACCCCGGCAAGACCCGCCGGAATGAAGCCGACGACCACGATGAACAGCACACCCTGCAGATAGGTCCAGCTGGACGGGAACTCCTCCGAGAGCGCCGTCTGCGCCCAGGCGACGCCGATCGCGCCGAGTATCGGCCCGAGCAGTGTGGTCCGTCCGCCGATCGCGACACCGATAATGAATGCGATGGACGGCACGACACCGATATCGGCGGGTGAGATGATGCCGACGATCGGCGTGAACAGCGCACCGGCGATGCCCGCGAAGAATGCCGCGACGACATAGGCCACGATCTTGATATTGGCCGGATCGTAGCCGAGGAAACGCACTCGCTCCTCCTGATCGCGCACGGCGACAAGCAATTCGCCGTAGCGGCTGTGCATGAGCTGGCGCACCGCGGCGACCACCAATAGCAGGATGCCCGCCGCGATGAAGAACAGCATCTGTCGGTTGACCGGATCCGAGAGTTTGAAGCCGAAGAAGGCGCGGAAGTCCGACAGTCCGGTGAAGCCGCCGATCTTCTGCTGTCCGGTCAGCAGAATCGCGAGCGCCGCGGCCAGGGCCTGGCTCAGAATCGCGAAATACGTGCCCTTGACCCGGCGCTTGAATACGCCGTACCCGAGTGCCGCCGCGATCAGTCCGGGCAGCACCAGAATGCCGATCAGGGCGACCGGAGCCGATGCGAACGGCCGCCAGAACGACGGCAATTCACGAATACCGGCAATCTCCATGAACTCCGGCACCTCATTGTGCAGCCGAGCCGCATCGGCCATCTGCAGATGCATCGCCATGATGTAGGCGCCGATACCGAAGAACACGCCTTGACCGAGCGTCAGCATGCCGCCACGGCCCCAAGCCAATCCGATGCCCGCCGCCACGATCGCGAAGCACAGGAATTTTGCGAGCAGATTGAGCCGGAAATCGCTGAGCAGGGCGGGTGCGACCGCGAACAGCAGAATCGCGGCGACCACGAAGCCGCCCCACGCGGTCACGGAAGGATGTGCGCGCCAACGTTGTCCGAGTGTGGTCATGCCAGACTCCTGGTTCGAACGGTGAATAGCCCCTGCGGCCGAACCTGCAGGAAAATGACGATGATGACGAAGACGATCACCTTCGCGATCGAGGCCGTTGTCGAATACTCGATATACGAATTCAGCAGGCCCAGTGCGAAGGCCGCGATCACCGTGCCCTTGATCTGGCCGAGCCCGCCGATCACGACGACCAGGAAGGCATCGATCAGATAGCTCTGCCCGATCGTCGGGCTGGTCGAGCCGATCAGGGTCAGCGCCACGCCCGCGACCCCGGCCAGGCCGGAGCCGATGAAGAAGGTGCTGATATCGGTGATCCGGCTGGACACACCACTGGTCTCGGCCAGACCCCGGTTCTGCACGACCGCCCGGATACGCCGGCCGAGCGGAGTGGTCTTGAGCACGGTGGCCAGCGCGGTCACCGCGACGACCGCGAGCACAAGAATGAAGATGCGGGTCTTCGGCACTACGGCACCGAGAATGGTGATTCCGCCGCTCAGCCAATCGGGGGCGAGCACGTTCT
Source organism: Nocardia sp. NPDC052112 (assembly GCF_040680135.1). Taxonomy (NCBI): domain Bacteria; kingdom Bacillati; phylum Actinomycetota; class Actinomycetes; order Mycobacteriales; family Nocardiaceae; genus Nocardia; species Nocardia sp. NPDC052112. Next base: position 104,484 of record NZ_JBFAWD010000011.1, read on the forward strand.
TGGCGGGCGCACCGAAGATGTCGCGCGCGGCCTGTTGCAGCACGAGGCCGACGCCGAAGGTGACGAGCAGGGTGTCCAGCGGCCGGTCGTACATCCACCGGATCAGACCCATTTCCAGGGCCGCGCCGAGCAGGCCGCCGACCAGAAAGCCGATGAGCAAGGAAACGACCAGCGACACCCCGGCCGACGAGATGACCTTCTGCACAACATAAGTCGTGTAGCACCCGGCCATGATGAATTCGCCGTGCGCCATGTTGATCACGCCCATCTGACCGAAGGTCAGCGAAAGGCCCAGCGCCGCAAGCAGAAGAATGGATCCCAGACTCAGCCCGGTGAAGAGCTGGCCGATCAACACGTCCATATTTTGGATTCCTAACGGGGTCGGCCGGGTGCGGGCTCCGCCCTCATCGAGTCCGCACCCGGCACTAGTCGACTACTTGAGGCCCTTGGCCCACTCGTAGGACGTCAGGTACGGGTCCGGTGTCACGGCCTTGCCCGAGTCCCACACCGTGTAGATCAGGCCGTCCGGGCGGATTTCGCCGATGCGAGCGGTTTTGGTGATGTGGTGGTTGGCGCCGTTGATGGTGACCAGCCCCTCCGGGGCATCGAAGGTCACGCCGTCGGCCGCGGCCTGAATATCGGCCACCTTGAACGACTTCGCCTTTTCGACGGTGTTCTTCCAGAGGTAGACCGAGGCGTAGGCCGCCTCCATCGGGTCCGAGGTCGGCTTGTCGGCGCCGAATGCGGCCTTGTAGTCCGCGACGAACTTCTTGTTCACCGGGGTGTCGACCGTCTGGTAGTAGTTCCACGCCGTCAGCTGTCCGGCGATATTCTGCGCGCCGATACCGGCGACCTCTTCCTCGGCGATGGATACCGAAACCACCGGCATATCAGCGGCTTTCAGGCCGGCGTTGGTGTATTCGCGGAAGAAGGCCACATTCGAGTCGCCGTTGAGGGTGTTGAATACCGCACCCGCCTTGGCATTGCGGACCTTGTTCACGATGGTGGAGAAATCGGTGGAGCCCAGCGGGGTGTAGTCCTCCCCCTTGATCTCGATGCCGTTCGCCGCCGCATAGGCCTTGATTTCCCGGTTGGCGGTCTGTGGGAAGACATAGTCCGAACCGACCAGGTACAGGGACTTGATGCCCTTCTGTTTCAGATAATCCAGCGCGGGCAGAATCTGCTGGTTGGTGGTCGCACCGGTGTAGAAGATGTTCTTGCTGTCCTCGAGGCCCTCGTACTGGACCGGGTAGTAGAGCAGCGAGTTCAGGCTCTCGAACTTAGGCTTCATCGCCTTGCGGCTCGACGAGGTCCAGCCACCGAATACCGCTGCGACACAGTCGGAGCTGATCAGCTTCTCGGCCTTCTCCGCGAAGGTCTTCGGATCCGAGGCGCCATCCTCGAGTACCAGGTCGAGCTTCTTGCCTAGCACGCCACCCGCGGCATTGATCTGGTCCACGGCCAGCTTGGTCGAGTTGGCAACGGTGACTTCGGAGATCGCCATGGTGCCCGACAGCGAGTGCAGTGAGCCGATCTTGATCGAGTCCTTCGAGGTATCGACGCAGGACGAGGCGTTGGACCCGCTGCTCGCGGCGTCATCCTTGGCGCCGCAGCCGGTCAGCAACAGGCCGGTGAGTGCGACGGCTGTCGGCGCGACCAGCACCTTGCTTATGCGGCGGGAACGCGATCGACGGATATCACGGGATTCTGGCATGGGGCGCGACCCTTCTTCCTCATCAGGTGTTCGGCGGCGCTGCGTGCGCCGCGCCGAATACGCCCGCCTTTGCCCCGGTCACGCTCCCGTAGCGACTGCTTGCAGGTCGCTCGAAAGGGCCTGTAGACCGAGTTGTATACAACGGCTGTATTCGTGGTGCGAACGTTAGACAGGAGTTGTTGCGCCGGAATATCTCTCGGTGACGAGTCCGTTGCGCACGTTTCCGCCGTGTGAACGTTTGCGGTAATCGCTCGGTAAACCGTTGTGAGGTCCCGGCCTGGCTACGGTTGCGTAGCAAGACGGCGGTGCGGCAGGCTCCTTTTGTACAACGTCAAAACGCCGATCCCGCGGCCGCCGGGTTGCGGAGGCGTGAGTCGAGGAGGACCGGGTGGGTCACTACAAGGCGAACGTCAGGGATATCGAGTTCAACCTGTTCGAGGTGTTGGGACTGGACAAGCTCCTGGATACGGGTGCCTATGGCGATCTTGATTCGGAAACCGTGCGGGAGATCCTGGCCGAGGTGAAGCGGCTGGCCGAGGGGCCGGTGGCGGAATCCTTCGCCGCGGCCGACCGCGATCCGGTGGTCTACGACCCGGCCACCTTCTCGATTTCGGTGCCGGAGCCGCTACGCAAGACCGTGCGGGCGGTGAACGAGGCCGACTGGAGCCGGCTCGGCATGCCGGAGGGGATGGGCGGCACGCCCGCGCCCGCCGCGGTGATCTGGTCGATCAACGAGATGCTCACCTGCGCGAACCCGGCGGCGAGTTTCTTCAATATGGGCCCGGTGATGTCCTCGGTGCTGTTCAATGTCGGCACCGAACAGCAGAAGCAGTGGGCCACAAAGGGTTACGACCGCGGCTGGGCGGGCACCATGGTGCTGACCGAGCCCGATGCCGGTTCCGATGTCGGCGCGGGCCGCACCAAGGCGATCAGGCAGGAGGACGGTTCCTGGCACATCGAGGGCGTCAAGCGCTTCATCTCCGGCGGCGATGTCGGCGAGACCGCTGAGAACGTCTTCCACCTGGTGCTGGCTCGTCCGGAGGGTGCCGGTGCGGGCACCAAGGGGCTGTCACTGTTCTACGTGCCGAAATTCCTGTTCGATCACGAGACGCTGGAGCTGGGCGACCGCAATGGCGTCTACGTGACCGGCGTCGAGCACAAGATGGGGCTGAAGTCCTCGCCCACCTGTGAGCTGACCTTCGGCGCGACCGATGTGCCCGCCAAGGGCTGGCTGGTCGGCGAGGTGCACAACGGTATCGCCCAGATGTTCCAGGTGATCGAGAACGCCCGCATGGTAGTCGGCATCAAGTCCGCAGGCACGCTGTCCGCCGGATATCTCAACGCGCTCGACTATGCCAAGCAGCGCGTGCAGGGTGCGGACCTGACGCAGATGGCGGATAAGGCGGCCCCGCGCGTCACCACTACCCACCACCCGGATGTGCGGCGTTCGCTGGCGCTGCAGAAGGCCTACGCCGAAGGTCTGCGCGCGGTCTACCTCTACACCGCCGCCCATCAGAATGCCGATGTGGCGCAGCTGGTTTCGGGGGCGGACGCGGAATTGGCGCATCGGGTCGACGATCTGCTGCTGCCGATCGTCAAGGGTGTCGGTTCCGAGCGGGCCTACCAGTACCTGACCGAATCGCTGCAGACGCTGGGTGGTTCGGGCTATCTGCAGGACTACCCGATCGAGCAGTACATCCGTGATGCGAAGATCGACTCGCTCTACGAAGGCACCACGGCGATCCAGGCGCAGGATTTCTTCTTCCGCAAGATCATTCGCGACAAGGGTGCGGCGCTCGCTCACGTCACCGGGCAGATCACCGCCTTCTTGGCCGCGCGGACCGGTCGCTTCGAAGCCGAGCGGACGCTACTGGCCACCGCGGTCGCCGATGTGCAGGCAATGGCGGCCACGCTGACCGGGTATCTGATGGCGTCCCAACAGGATCCGAAGGAGCTGTACAAGGTCGGGCTCGGTTCGGTGCGCTTCCTGCTCGCGGTCGGCGATCTACTCATCGGCTGGCGACTGCTGGTGCAGGCCGAGATCGCGGCCGCCGCACTGGCCGCCGAAGCACCGGAGAAGGATCGAGCGTTCTATTCCGGAAAGGTCGCCGTCGCAAGCTTCTTCGCGAAGAACGCGCTGCCGGAATTGACCGCGGTGAACAACATTCTCGCCGCGATCGATGTCGACATCATGGAGCTGGACGAAGCGTCCTTCTGAACGCCGGACGTCGGCGGCCGCCGGAATCGACCGATAGACAGCCGATTCCGGCGGTCGTCGTCGCGGCGCGACCGGCGATTCAGCGCGTGCCGCGCGATCGGCTCATCCCGCCGCGGCCTTGGCCTGCGGCCAGATGTGCATCCCTCTCGATCCGGCGGAACCCATGTCCGCCGGAGGATACCGCCGCGTCGGTCGCTAGGGCGCGAGCAGTTTCAGGACGACGGGGCGGGACAACGTCCCCGACACCTGCCGGGCGAGTTGATTGGCGCTCGTGCCTTCCGCGTGTGCATCGCGCAGCGCGGTGGCGAGTTCGGCGCGGGCCGCGTCGGCCGCGGCTTGGGCGGCGCGCAGGCGTTGGGCGGCGCGGTCTACCGGATCGGTCGGCGCCTCGACCGCGGTGGCGTCGTCGATCCCGCGCACCGGTTCGGTGGTCAACTCGTTGACCGGCTCGCGGTGCGGGATCGATTTGTCCGTGCGCAGCGCCGCCCTGGCGAATTCCATCATGAATTCCCGGGTCGCCTCCTGGTTCTCGGCATCGGCGCCGAGCAGCAGGCGGGTGGTCTGCGGGACCGCGAGGTTCCAGTTGGACAGGCCGCACAGGGCGAGCAGCAATCGGCCCGCGTGGCTGGCGTCGACATCGAACTGCTCCTTGGCGCGGTCGAATTTCCGCACGTAGTGCTGGGCGCGCCAGCCATCGATATCGTGGGCGTCGGTGCCGCGGTGCAACCCCTCCCAGAGCAAAAGCCTTAGCAGCTGCGGATTTTCGCGGTGGTAGTCGAACAGTTTGCCCACATACTCGCCGGGTTCGGTCTCGGCCAAGGGTTGGACCACGTCCATGAATTCGCGCATGGTGTCGATCAGGATGACGTCGAAGAGCTTGTCCTTGCTGCCGAACAGGCCGTAGATGCGCTCCTTGTTCACCCCGGCCGCCTCCGCGATCCGGTCCACCCGCGCGCCGGCCAGGCCGTATTCGGCGAATTCGTCGCGGGCGGCGCGCAGCAGTGCTTGCTTGGTCGCGTCGCTGCGTTTCATCGTGACCGTCATGACCGCGACTTTACCATCTTATTAAACCAACTATTTGGTTGACAATAGTCGGGCAACGGGCCTAACTTCGTCCACATGGCAACGCCGACTCTTCAGCTTCCCACCGGTTTCCCGGCTCGGGCACGTACTCGTAGCGCGTCACCACGCGCGCACACCGGGCGTACCCTCCCTGTTTTCGTGCTGTCCGCACTGCTGGCCACCGGCCAGATGTACATACCGATTCCCCTGTTCACCGCCATGAAGGCGGACTGGAATGTGGGCGCGGGGGTGATGACCTGGATTATCAGCGCCTTCGCCTTCGGCTATGCGGGCGGCTTCGTGCTGTTCGGCCCGCTGTCGGATCGCTACGGCCACCGCCGGGTACTGGTCACCGGCATGATCGTCGCCGCGGTGGTAACACTATTGACCGGTCTATCGTTCAGTGCGCCGATCGCGGTCGGCCTGCGCGTCGCGCAGGGCCTGGTCGTCGGTTCGATCCCGCCCGCGATCATGGCCTATATCGCCACCCGCATCACACCTGCGCATCGGGCGGTGGTGACCATGTCGGTGGCCACCTCCTTCCTGGCCGCGACCGTGCTGGCCCAGATCGCCGCGCAGGCCGTCGTCGCCGCATTCCCGTGGCGCACCATGTTCATCGGCTCGGCCGTCGCCTTCCTGGCGCTCGCCTTCGTCCTGCGCGCGGTCATGCTCGACGACGCACCCACCGGTCGCGACAAGCCGCTCGCGCACAGCTACGCCGCGATCCCCGCGGTGCTGCGGATCAAGGCGCTGCTGCCGATGCTGGCGGCGGGCGCGCTCGCCATGGCCGTGATGGTCGGGGTGTACACCGGGATCGAAATCACCGGTCTGGTCAAGGGTTCCGGCGAACTGCTCGCACTGCGTGCGGGTGCGCTGCCGGTGATGTTCGCACTGCCGCTGCTGGCCATCCCGCTCTCGCGGCTGACCAAGCCGGGTCAGATGGTGCTCGGCGTGCTGATCGCCGCGACCGCCATGGTGATCGCCACCTTCGAGGGAACCCACCTCGCGGTGCTGACCATCTTGCTCGCCGTGTTGGTCGGTGGGCTCGGTGTCATCGCGCCCGCGGTCCTGCAGACCGCGGGGGAGTTGGGTGGTGAGGCGCGTGCGGCCGCATCCTCGGTCGCCATGTTCAGCTTCTATGTCGGTGCCACCGCCGGACCGCTGGTGGCCGCGACTGCCGCGCCACACGGCTTTTCGGTGCTGGCGTGGACGCTGGCCATCCTGCTGGTCGCGGCGCTCGGCCTGACGCTGTTCGGGGTGCGGATCCAGCGGTCCACGCTGCCCGTGTAGCCGAATAGCGAACCATCGAGGCCGATATCGGAATTCGCCGATGTCGGCCCGGTGCGTTCCGGGCGGCGCCGACGCATCGAAGTTTCAGCGGACGCACACAGATGTCGCGAACAATGCGTGGCGCCTCCGCCATGCGGACCACGAGGGTTCCGGGCGGCGGGCGCTATGCCATCTCACTTGAGCACGTAGGGCGATACCGAACTTCGATGTTCGCTGATATCGAGCACCTTGCCCAGCGGCGGAAATGCGCGCTGCGGGCAATTGGCGCGTTCACAGACCCGGCAGCCCGCACCGATCGGCGTGGCCGTCGCCACGTCGAGATCGATGCCGTCGGCGTAGACGACGCGACCCGCATGCCGCAGTTCGCAGCCGAGCCCGATCGCGAAGGTCTTGCTGGCCTGGCCATATCGGGTCGCGCGGCGTTCCACGGTGCGGGCGACCCAGAGGTATTTGCGACCGTCGGGCATCTGGGCGATCTGCGTCATGATCTTGCCCGGATAGGCGAAGGTTTCATAGACATTCCACAGCGGGCAGGTGCCACCGCTAGAGGAGAAGTGGAAACCGGTGGCGGACTGACGTTTCGACATATTTCCGGCGCGGTCCACGCGCACAAAGGAGAACGGAACCCCGCGCAGCTTGGGCCGCTGCAGCGTCGAGAGGCGGTGGCAGATCGTTTCGTAACTCTGGGTGAAGAAGGCCGAGAGCCGCTCGATGTCGTAGCGGAAGTCCTCGGCGACCTCGTGAAAGTGCGTGTAGGGCAATACGGTTGCCGCGGCGAAGTAGTTGGCGAGGCCGAGCATGGCCAGTTTGCGGGTGTCCTCGGCGGCGAAATTGCCCTCTTCCACCAGCTTTTCGAGCAGATCACCGCATTCGAAGTAAGCCAGTTCGGCGGCGAGTTTGAAGGTGCGCTGGCCACCGGACAGATGCGGCGCGATCTCTAGCCGCTGGGTCTGCGGGTCGTAGCGGTGCAATACCCCCTCGCCGAGATCGATGCGCTCGATAATGTGCACATCGTGTGCGCGCAGCAGGCGGGCGATCTCGCTGTTCACATCGCCGCCGTGGAAGCGGATGCGGGCGGTGAGTTCCTCTGCGGCGGTGTCCAATTCGTGGATGTAGTTCTGCCGCTGGTAGAAGAAGTCGCGCACCTCCTCGTGGGGTTTGCTGATCGTCGCGCTGCCGGAGCCGTCGGCGAAGCGGTCCTCGGTGGCGGCGGCCAGCTGTGCGGAGGTATTGCGGTACCGGTTGTGCATATTGACCAGCGCGCGCGCCATGCTGGGATGTGCGGAGACCATATCCGCGATCTCCTGGGTATCGGCCTCGATCCCGAGTTCCTGATCCATCACGACCTCCTGGAGTTCGGCGATGAGCCGGGTGTCGTCCTGGGAGGAGAAAAAGGTTGCGTCGACGCCGAATACTTCACTGATGCGCAGCAGTACCGGTACGGTGAGCGGGCGCACATCGTGTTCGATCTGGTTGAGGTAACTCGCCGAGATCTCCAGCTTCTGGGCGAGTGAGACCTGGCTCAGCCCTCGTTCGGTCCGCAGCTGACGAAGCCGCGCCCCGACGTAAGTCTTGGCCATGCGTCCAGTTTATGGGTGGATTCGCACCCTTGCCAATGGGTAATTAGCAGCGGAGCGGAGCGATATGTCACAAGGCTGTGTTCACCCCCCGTCGGCTTCGCCTCCTTACCATCCCCGTGTGTTCACCCACCCCGTCGGCTTCGCCTCCTTACCATCCCCCTGTGTTCACCCACCCCGTCGGCTTCGCCTCGTTATCATCCCCCTGGGTTACCGTCGACTGATGTTGTTCTCGGATGTCGTGCAGGCCTCGGAGACCGTCCGTGCGACCCGGTCTCGTAAGACGAAGATCGCGACCCTGGCCGCACTGTTGTCCGCGGCCGCCCCGGATGAGCTGGCACCGGTGGTGGCCTGGCTCTCCGGTGAACTGCGGCAGGGGCGTATCGGCACCGGTTGGCGCACGCTGACAAACCTCGACTGCGAGCCGAGTGAGCTTGGGACGCTGACGGTTTCGTCGGTCGACCACACGCTGAGCGAACTGGCCACCACTTCCGGCCCCGGCTCGACGAACCGGCGCAAGGAATTGCTGCGGGGGTTGTGGACCGCCGCCACCGCCGATCAGCAGGCCTTCCTGATGCGTCTGCTCGGTGGTGAGTTGCGTCAGGGCGCACTCACCGCGATCGTCGCCGAGGCGGTCGCGGTGGCCGCGGCGGTGCCGATCGAATTGGTCCGGCGGGCGTACATGCTCTCCGGGCAGTTGCCGGTCACCGCTGTCGCGGCCCTGACCGGTGGGGCCGAGGCGCTGAGCGAATTCCGGCTCGAGGTCGGCCGTCCTATCCAACCCATGCTCGCCTCGCCCGGCGCGACCCTGGATGAGGCGATGGCCGAATTCGGTGTCGAAGTGAGCGTCGAACACAAGCTGGACGGCGCGCGCATCCAGGTGCACCGCGACGGTTCGCGGGTCTGGGTGTTCACCAGGACGCTGCGCGATATCACCGCCGGCGTGCCCGAACTGGTCGACCTGGTCGCCCGGCTCGACTGCACGAGTGTGGTGCTGGACGGAGAAACGTTGGCGCTCACCGATTCCGGACGGCCGCGTCCGTTCCAGGAGACGATGAGCCGGTTCGCCGAGGTCAGCTCGACCAGGGAATTGCTGTTGCACCCGTACTTCTTCGACTGTCTGCACCTGAACGGGGTGGATCTGCTCGACGCCCCGCTGTATGAGCGCCGCACGGCGCTGACCGAGGTGGCGGCCGCGCACAGCATCCCGGCCCTGATCCGCCCCGATGCCGAGGCGGCCGCGGAGTACTTCGACGGTGCGCTGGCCGCCGGGCACGAGGGCGTCATGGTCAAGGCGTTGACCGCGCCGTATGCCGCGGGCCGCCGCGGCCGGTCCTGGCAGAAGATCAAGCCGACGCACACCCTCGATCTGCTGGTGCTCGGTGCCGAATGGGGCTATGGCCGCCGCACCGGATATCTGTCGAATCTGCATCTCGGTGCGCGCGATGCCGAAACCGGTGAACCGGTCATGGTCGGCAAGACCTTCAAGGGCCTCACCGATGCATTGCTGCAGTGGCAGACCGCCGAATTCCCGCGGCACGAACGCACTCGCGACGAATACACCGTCTACCTCTGGCCCGAACTCGTCGTCGAAATCGCCCTCGACGGCGTCCAGGTCAGCCCGCGCTATCCGGGCGGTGTGGCGTTGCGCTTCGCCCGCGTCGTGCGCTATCGACCGGACAAGTCCGCCGCCGATGCCGACACCATCGAAACGGTCCGCGCACTCCTGCCGTAATCGATCGGTCCGCTCCGGCGCTGCTGCCTGACCTGATCGCCCCCTCAGCTGGATCAGCTCGGCGAGGAGGGCAGCCGAATCGTTATCTGGACCGCGCGGGTCTGTTCCCGGTACTTGTCCGCCTCATGGGCCAGACTGACTCCGATTCGGTCCGGTACACGCGCGGAAACGGGGACTCGGCGTTGCTCGGTGCGGCACGAAAACGATGGATGGGAGCGTGGTCGGCTATCGGTCGACCGATACGGAAGGCGGCGGTGTTCGGTGCGGTGACCTGTGTCGGGGTGGCGGCGGTCGGGATAGCGATGCCGGGAATCGCCGCGGCGGAACCGAATCCGCCCGCCGATCTCCTGCACCCCACGCATGACCCCGCCTCCGTCATGCCGACGCCGCTCGACGACCTCTTCTATACGCCGCCACCGGATTTCGAGCAGCTGGATCCCGGCACGGTGCTCGCGGCCCGTGCCATCGATGTCGGGCTGAATCCGACGCCGGTCACCGCCACCGAATTGCTGATCCGATCGACCGATGCCAAAGGCCACCCGGTGCCGGTGGTCGCCACCCTGCTCGTGCCCTTCGCACCGTGGCAAGGTTCGGGTCCCCGACCCCTCGTCGCTTACAACATGCCCATCGATTCACTCGGCAATATCTGTGCGCCGTCGCAGTACCTCAAGACAGGTGCATCGGCCGGTCTCCGCTCGATGCAGTTGCCGCTTTCGAAGAACTATGCGGTGATCGTGCCCGATCACCAGGGTCCGCGACAGGCTTACGCGGCCGGTCGCATGGCCGGACATGCCGTACTGGACTCGATACGCGCCGCCGTGCGCACACCCGAGCTGGGTCTGTCGCCCGATGCGCCCACAGTCGTCTCCGGATACTCCGGCGGCGCCATCGCCTCGGGCTGGGCGGCGCAACTGGCACCGGAATACGCGCAGGAACTGAACCTTGTCGGTGCGGTGGTCGGTGGCGTGCCCGCCGACTTCGGCATGCTGATCAATACGATGAACGGCGCGAATGCCGCCTCCGGCGTATTCCTGGCCGCAACCCTCGGTCTGGCCAGGGAGTACCCGGAAATCATGGCGCTGTTCAATGACAACGGTTGGCGGCTATCGCAATTCGCGAAGGACTTCTGCTTTCTGGACGCGGCGCTGCTCGGTGCGATCGCGCCTATCCCGGCGGAAACGCTCACCGACGTACCCCAGCCGACGCAGCTGCCGATGATCAGGGACATCCTGGCCGATAACCGCCTGGGTGCCGCCGCGCCGCGGGTGCCGGTCCTGCTGTACCACGGCATCAACGAGGTATGGGTGCCATTCGCCGGCGCCGAACGCCTCTACGACGACTGGTGCCGGTTGGGGGTCCCGGTGCGCTTCGAGGCCCACCCCGGCGAGCATGTCATCGTTGCCGAAACCGGAGTTTCGGTCGCCGATTCCTGGATCGATGCACGCTTCACGGGCGCACCCGCACCGGTCGGCTGCACGAAGGTCGTCGGGTAGTGGCCCGAGTGAGCTGATCGGAAGGCGTCCCGATCGGTGGCAACCGCATGGCAATCGGCCGTGTCGGTCGCCGACACCGGGTCCGCGCAAGACGGTGTCGCCCAACGCAATTACCGGGCACTGGCTGGCGCGTACGCCTGCTTCGCGCTGATCGTCGCCGCGGTTGTTACCGGAATTCTTTACATCGCGAAGGCATTTCTGGCCGCTGGATTCGGTCTTCATCTGTTCGGCGAATGAGGCGGGCCCATCCATCGATCGTTAGCGCCCACCGAGCTGTTCCCAGACGATTCACAGCTGGATTGTCAGCATTCTCGAGGTGATCGGAGCAGGATGATCGGTGTCGGCGAACGAAGCGGCGCCCAGTGAAAAGGCGCCTACCCTACGGCTTCCAATTCGCTCGACTCCGGCGGTTCACTGCTCGGACCGTCTACCCGCCGACCGGCGGCGCCCACCCCTCGCTCGCGCCGCCGGTCTGCAACTCCCTCATCGGGCAGCTGCGCGAGGTCCGGTCGGAGCGGAATCAGCCAGACGATCGCGGCGATGAGCGCGGCGGTGGCGAGCAGGGTGTATGAATCGCCGAGTAGGAATTGCCATAGCGTCCAACGGAATTCCCGGCCCTCGGTCTGCGGTACCTGCCAGATCAGCCCCTGCGGCAACAGTGGCAGATCCGGATCCCATGCGCCGAACCGGTCGGCCCGCAGCGGCCATGCGAATACGAACAGGTAGATGAGCGTGGGGACGGCGATCCGGACGGCGAGCGGACGGTGGCGCAGCACATGGATCGACCACAGCAGTGCCGGTGCGATCCACACCCAGTAATGGGTCCAGGAAATCGGCGAGACCAGCAGCATTACCGTGGCCGCGAGCAGTGCGCCCAGCAATTCGTCACCGCGCAGGTAGGCGATCCGCGCCGCCGCCATCCCGGCCAGTCCGAGCAGTCCGGCGCAGACGAACGAGGAGGTGGTGTCGTTCCAGGTCGTCCATTCCAGGCGGCCGAACATGCCGTTGATCGACTGATTCTGCACATAGGCGAAGCCGATGCGGTTCTGCGAGGTCGTAGTCGTGGTCCAGAACTGCAGCGCCTGGGTCGGCCGGTACCAGAAGCCGATCGCGACCGTGGCACCGAAGGTCGCGGCGGCCGTTGCGGCGGCCCGGAACTGGCGGGTGATGAGCAGGTAGACGATGAAGACCGCGGGGGTCAGTTTCAGTCCGGTCGCGATGCCGATGAGGATGCCCCGATATCGGCTCTCCTTCGGCATGGCGAGATCCGCCAGCACCAAGGCCATGAGGATCGCGCTGAGCTGACCGAAACGGAAGGTCTGCTGGACCGGCTCCAACCAGATCGCGGCGCCGGTGACCGCGATGCTCATTGCCAGCAAACCGGTGCCGCGGCGCAGTTGCTGGAGTCTGGCGGCGCTCCAGACGCTTACGAACAGCGACGCCATGGTGAGCACCGTGACACCGGTACCGATGTAGTTGATCGGGAATCTCGACAGTTCGGCACAGATCCACGCGGCGAAGACCGGATAGAGGAAGGGCAGGCCGAGCGGTCCGCGGCCGTCGTACAACAACGCGGGATTGGTCGCCGCGGCCGTACCGCCCCACATATAGACCTGGAGATCGACCTGGTGCCAGTACATCTGCCAGTTGGGCCGCAGAAATAGCAGCCAGGCGCCGATGGACAGGGAGGTGAATACGATCGCGGCACTGAGCGTGAATTTGTGCGAGACCTTGGGCGGCGTCCCCACACCGACAGCGCGCTGTTCTCCTGATTGCAGGATGACAGCCATGGAGTTGTTTTCCTTCATCAGGTCATACAGCTCGAACGGACAGCAAATCCTTAGCTAAACTAAAAGCAATTCAGCCTATCATCGCTGGCCGCTGTTGGCTGCCCATACTTTCCCCGGACTGGTGCGAACTACCCGGCGAGCACCCGCAGCAGATGTTCGACCTCGGACCGGATCGCGTCCCGTGCGGGCCGTAGGTACCTGCGTGGATCGGCAATGGTGGGGCTGTCCGCGAGTGCGGTCCGGATCGCTTCGGTAGCAACGACATTCAGTCGGGTGGCGATATTGATTTTGGTCATGCCGTGCTCGACGGCGGCGCGCAGACCCGCGTCGGATACGCCGGAGGAGCCGTGTAGCACGAGGGGGACCGGAACCTTCGCGGCCAGCCGAGCAATCAGGTCGTTATCGAGTTCGGCTGTGCGCGTTTGCATAGCGTGCGAGGAGCCGACCGCGACGGCAAGCGCGTCCACGCCGGTCGCCGCGACGAATTCCACGGCCTCGTCCGGATCGGTGCGGACGCCGGGAGTGTGGGCACCGTCCTTACCGCCGACCTCGCCGAGTTCGGCCTCGACGAAGACCTCGCGGTCGTGGCACCAGCGGACGATATCGGCAGTGGCGGAGACATTTTCGGCGTAGTCGAGGGTGGAGCCGTCGTACATGACCGAGCCGATGCCGAGGTCGACCGCGGTGCGGATGAGTTCGAACGAAGTGGCATGGTCCAGGTGCACGGCGATATCGGCGTCGCTGTCCGCGGCAATGCGCAAGCAGGCCAGGGCGATCGGGGCCGGATCGCCGTGGTAGCGCACGGTATTCTCCGAAAGTTGGAGCAGCACGGGCCGTTTCGCCGCCTCGGCAGCCTCGGCGATGGCCTCGGCATGTTCGATGGTGATCACATTGAAGGCGCCGAGACCGCCCTGGCGGGCGGTCGCGATCAGATCCGCGACGGGTCGCGAGGTCATGGGGAGGTCTCCTGCGGGGTGGATAGTCGTTCGATGATCACCGTGGGTGCGATCTGGGTGCGCACGCGACGGTCGATTTCACCGGCGACCGGTATGACAACCGCGGCGGCGGAGGTGGCGACGGCGTCGACCAGGACCGCGGGCCAGTCCGGGGTGCCGGCCGAATCCGACAGTGCCGCGATCACAGCGGCGGTCGCGGAATCGCCGGCGCCGGTGGGATTTCCGGCGAGCGGTTCGGGTAGCGCCGCCGCCCATGCCCCCTCGGCGGTGACCACGACCATGCCTTCGGCGCCGCGGGTGGCGATGACGGCGCGCACCCCGCGTTCGATGAGCGGCCGTGCGGCCGTGGCGACTTCGTCCGGGGTCACCGGGACGCGTCCGGTGAGACGTTCCAGCTCTTCGGTATTCGGCATCAACACGATGCCGGGGACCTGGGCGGCCAGCCGCAATGACTCGCCGTCGACATCGCAGATGGTCGGGACACCGGCGGCGATCGCGGTTCGCGCGATTTCGGCGGGCAGGCCGTGCGGGATGCCGCCGGGCAGTGATCCGGAGATGACCAGGCCATTGATATCCGGCAGCATGCCGGATACCCGGACCGAGAGTTGTTCGGCGGCATGTGGATTCGAAACCCGGGCGCCCGGCTCCCACAGTGCCGTCGCGGTGCCGTCGCCGGATTCGCTGATCACCACCGTACGCCGGACCCAGGGCAGTGCGTGCACGAAGTCGACGGGCATCTCCAGCTCTGCGGCGGCCGCGAAGGCGTGGTCGGAGAAGCCCGTTGCCCTGGCGTACTTGCCGAGCTGATTGAGCACCCGCGTCACATTGATGCCCTTGCCGCCGATGCGCTGCTCGACCGAACGGACCCGATGGGCCTGGCCGCGCTCGAAATGCTCTACCCGGTAGGTCATGTCGTAGGCGGGATTCATTGTCACGGTGAGGATCACGTCAACAACTGTCCACGTCTGAGCACCCGGCGCAACTGTAGATTGTCATCGACTATCAGCAGGTCGGCGAAATGGTCGGTCCTGAGATCGCCCACATCAGCCAGTCCCGCCGCCGTGGCCGGTACCGAAGTGGCGGCGAGCACCGCCTCGCGCAACGGCATACCGCATGTTCGGACCGCCCAGGTCAGACAGCGCAGCAGGTGGGCGGTGCCGCCCGCGATGGACCCATTGGCTATCCGGGCCACGCCATCGGCGACGTGGACGACCTGCGGACCGAGCTGATATTCGCCGTCGGGCATGCCCGCGGCCTGCATCGCATCGGTGATCAGCGCGACCTGTCCGGGCGCGGCCGCGAAAACCAATGCGCCGAAGCCGGAGTCGACGTGCACCCCGTCGCCGATCAGCTCGACGACGACCTGACGTTGCGCCGCGGCGACGAGCGCGGCGGCCACCGGACCGGGCCTCCGGTGGTGCAATGGCGGCATGCCATTCGCCAAGTGCGTGACCAGGCCGCCGAATCCATTGGGTCGCATGGCCTGTCGGAACCGGGTGAAGTCGGTATCGCTGTGGCCGAGCGAAACCACTACACCGCTGTCGGAAAGCCGTTGGGCGACCTTGTCGAATCCCGGCAGCTCCGGGGCGAGCGTCATCACCCGCAGCTGCCCGTCGGCGGCGGCGAGCAGGCGTTCGGTCAGCTCGAGATCGGGATCGCGCAGGAATCGGGGATCCTGTGCACCACACCGGGCCGCGGCCAGGAACGGTCCCTCGACGTGGATTCCGCCGATGGTGCCGTCCGCCGCCAAGGCTCGCAGCGTCGCGACCTGCGCGACCATATCGGTCGCGGTGCCGGTGACCACGCTGGCCAGCACGGTGGTGGAGCCGTGCGTGTGATGGAACTCGGCGGCCGCGCGCGCCTCGGCACCGTCGACGGTGTCGAACCGGTGGCCGAATCCGCCGTGGTTGTGAATATCGACGAGGCCGGGCAGTACGGTGCCGGAGAATGGCGGCACGGTCGAATCCGGATGTGCGGCAACCCAGTCCGCCAGTGATAGCACCCGATCGATCCGGTCCGCGCGGATGGAAACGACACCGTCGTCGAAGTTCGATGTCGCCGATACGATCCGCCCGCGTACCTCGGAACTCATGCGAACATCCCGGCGCGAGTCATACGAGGGTGCCCTGTCTCGCGAACAGGGCCGCGCCCATGAGCCCCGCGCGGGCGCCGAATTCGCCGAGCACCACCCGCGGTGCGGGCACCACGCGCAGGCGTTCGGCAATGGTGTGGTGCAGTGGTTCGGTGAGCGCGGGCCCGGCCCCGGCCAGGCCGCCGCCCAGAATGATCAGTTCGGGGCAGGCCGCGTGGATGAGGCCGAGCAGGCCGTCGGCGAGTGCGCTGATCGCTTCGTCGACAACGGCTTTGGCATCCGAATCGTGGTCGATAATCGCGAAGACATCTGCCGCGCTGGCTGTTTCGTGTCCGGTACGCTTCGCGTAGGCGCGGGCGATGGACGCGCCCGATGCCACGGTCTCCACACAGCCGATATTGCCGCAGGGACAGCGCAATCCGTCCGCGTGCCGAACCGGGATGTGCCCGTATTCGCCGGTCTGCCCATAGGCGCTGCGCATCAGACGACCACCGACGGAAAGGGTGCCGCTGATGCCGGTGCCCAGAATGACCACGCAGACGTCGTCGTGGCCGCGCCCGGCGCCGAAACGCCATTCGGCCCAGCCCGCCACCGCGACATCGTGTTCGATCAGCACCGGCATACCCCAGCGACCGGTGAACCGATCGCCGATGTGCACATCGCGCCAACCGACATTGCTGCTGAATACCGCGATCGAACGGACCGGATCGACAATGCCCGGCAGCAGCACCGCCGCGCGCGCGACGCGATCGCGCTGGTCATCGGTCAACTCGGCGAGCAGTTGATCGCCGAGTGCCCCCATGGTTTCGAAGGCCGCCTCGCCCTGCGGTGTGGCCACCACACCCGAGGCGAGCACGGTGCCCGCGGCATCGGTGACCTCGCCCTTCATCGTGGTGCCGCCGACATCGAGGCCGAGCACCAGCAGATCGTCGGTCAACGCCGTGACCGGTCGTGGCTGTTCCGCGACCGGTCCCGGCGCTGCCGCGGCGTCCGGCATCGCCGAAGTCACCGAACCCGTGCGGTCCGCGAGATCGTCGCGGTGCACGGTGGTCGGGGGCTGTTCCGTTCCCATATCGGCACAGTAGTTCCTGGTAGCGACCGCTCACCGATCCAAGACGACGGAACGGTTCAGATTGCGTGGATGGTCCGGGTCGAGTCCTTGGTCGGCGGCGCGCAGCACACAGAGCTGATGCACGCGGACCAGATCGGCCATCGGGTCGATCTCGCGGTGTTCGAAGTGGGCGCCGGTGACGGCCACATCGGCGGCGAAATGGGGGACCAGCGGTCCGAAGGCCCAGACGGCGCGGCCGGGGGTGGAGATGCTGATCGGGCCGTGCCGGTATTCGGTCTGCAGATACGCCTCGGTCCAGGATTGGCAGGATTCGCGCAGCTTGAGGCCCGCCTCCTCGGCGATCGCGGCCGCGAAACCCATCCCGACGAAGCTGATCTGCTCGGCCCGCCGCACGGCGGCGAGTGCCGTCGCCGGATCTTCGGCGAGTATTGCCCTGGTCTGCTCGATGGCCGGACGCAGATCCGCGCCCAGATGCCAGCGCAGGATCGCCAGCGCGGTGGTGGCGAAGCGGGTCTGCACCACCGACTGCTCGTCGACCTCGTCGATCAGGATCGGATCGCCGAGGTCGAGCACCGGGGTGCCCGGACTGCTGCAGATGACGGTGCGCGGGATGTGCGCCGGAATCGCGCGCATGGCATCGACCACTTCGGTGGTGGTGCCGGAGCGGCAGATGACCAGGTAGCGGTCGTAATCGCGACCGGCGCGGACCTCGCTGGCCGGCCAGGCGTCGGTTATGCCCTGCCCCGAGCCCTCGCGCAGCGATGCGATGGCACGGGACATGAACAGGGAAGTGCCGCATCCGATGACGGCGACGCGCTCGCCCGGTTGGGGCAGTACGGCGCGGTATTCGGCGGCGGTGGTCTCGGCGCGCACCCAGTCGTCCGGCTGGGTGGCGACTTCGGCGGCCAGATGAGTCACGGGGGTGGGGTGAGCGGAGATCGGCACACCAACAGAATCAACCCATGTGATCGTTCATGTCAAATTTACGATCAAATCAGTCACATCTGATCACAATTGGGTCTAATCTTTTGGGCAGTCGATTCGTTCGCTCCATCATCGGCGGTGCGGTAGCGCCCGGAGTGAAAATTTGAAAGGTTCTGCTCGTGAAAAGACCCCTCCACGGCGTACTCGCGGGGATCGCGTTGGCGACCGGCCTCGCGCTCGCCGTCTCGTCCTGTGGTTTCGGCTCCAAGAATTCGGCCGACTCCGATACGACGATCAACTTCCTGGCTCCCACCTACAGCGACGGTGCCAATGGCACGAAGGCGCTGTGGGACCGCATCATCGACGACTTCCAGAAGCAGAACCCGGGCTACCAGGTCAACCTGCAGATGGAGTCCTGGGAGTCGATCAACGATGTGGTGAAGACCAAGCTGCAGTCCGAGTCCACCACCCCGGACCTGCTGAATATCGACGCCTACGCCAGCTTCGCCGGTGACGGCATGCTCTATCCGGTGTCCGAGGTCGTCTCCCCGAATGTGCTGTCGGATGTGCAGCCCGGCTTCGCCAAGAACGCCTCGCTCAACGGCACGCAGTACGCGATGCCGCTGTTCGCCTCCACCCGCACGCTGTTCTACAACACCGACCTCTTCGAGAAGGCCGGGGTGACCACGCCGCCGAAGACCTGGGCCGAGCTGACCGACGCCGCCAAGAAGATCCAGGCGCTCGGCGGCGGTGTCTCCGGCTACGGTCTGCCGCTGGGTAGTGAGGAATCCCAGGCCGAGACGTCGCTGTGGACCTTCGGCGCGGGCGGCAACTGGTCCGATGGCGACAAGATCACCGTGGATACCCCGCAGAACCTGGAGGGGGTCAAGGCCATGCGGGAGATTTTCGATGCCGGTGTCACCCAGCCGAATCCCGGTGCGACCAACCGCAAGGATGTCATCAATTCCTTCATCCAGGGCAAGATCGGGATGATCGCGGGCCTGCCGCCCACCATCGCCCAGATCGCCGATAAGAATCCGGGGCTGAAGTACGCCACCGCGCCCACGCCGACCAAGGACGGTACGCCCGTCACGCTGGGCGTGGCCGATCACCTGATGGCCTTCAAGAAGGACGGCAAGAAGGCGGACACGATCAAGAAGTTCCTCGACTTCTTCTACTCGGCGAATGTGTACTCGAACTTCGTCAAGAACGAGCACTTCATCCCGATCACGAGCAGTGCCACCACGGTGCTCGCCGACGACCCGGTGACCAAGGCCTTCGCGTCGACCCTGCCGGTGGCCAAGTTCTACCCGAGCAATAACCCGAAATGGGCCGCGGTGCAGGGCGCCATGCATCAGCAGATGGGCACCATCGCGCAGGGTGCGGACCCGGCTCAGGTGTTGCAGCGGATACAGGAAGCAGCGAAATAGCGTGGAGCGCACAGGTACCCGGGTACTAGCGGGGAAGAATTCGACACTGCGGGCCGTCCCCTGGATCGGACCGTCCCTGGTGCTGATCGCGGCCATTGTCGCGTTCCCGGTCGGCTATATGGTCTGGACCAGCACCCGGGACCTGAGCGCCTACGGCCAGGACCGCGGTCCCGCCGGACTGGCCAATTACCGAAACCTATTCGACATCAACGAATTGGGATCGGTATTGGTGCATACCGTGGTCTGGGTGGTCAGTGTCGTGCTGATCACCCTGGTGCTCTCGGCGGGGCTCGCGCAGTTCCTCAACAAGGATTTTCCGGGACGCACCGCGGTGCGCATGGCGATTCTGGTGCCGTGGGCGGCGTCGGTCGTGATGACGACGACCATCTTCTATTACATGCTCGATCCCGATGTCGGCATCGCCAACCGGTTCCTGGTCGATATCGGGCTGCTGGATCGGGGTTACGGTTTCACCAAACAGCCGACCCCCGCATTCCTGGTGGCGATCGGCGTCGCGGTTTTCGTCTCGATCCCGTTCACCACATACACGATTCTGGCCGGGCTGCAATCCATTCCGGCCGAGATCGATGAGGCGGGCCGGGTGGACGGCGCCAGTGCGTGGCAGCGCTATCGGTATCTCACGCTGCCGCAACTGCGTCCAGCGATCGCCGTGGCCACGATCATCAACATCATCAATGTGTTCAATTCGCTGCCCATTCTGCAGGTGATCACCGGCAGTATCGCGGGCTTCGGTGCGGATACGACAACGACATTGACGTTCAAGCTGATTCGGCAGAATCAACAGCTCGATACCGCCGCCGCCATGAGCGTGCTGAACTTCGCGCTGATCGTGGTCATCATCGCGATCTACGTGAAGGTCATCAAGCCGACCCAGCAGGTGGACGCATGACAACACAGGCCGATATTCACATCGAGGGTGTGGAACTCCCGCCGGACACCACGATTGCCGAGGTGCCGACCGGGCGAACTCGGCGCCGGCGTTGGGAACTCACCGCGGTGGGCGTGGTGCTCGCCGTCATCTTCCTGACCCCGTTCGTGGTGATGGTGCTCGGTTCGCTGAAGAGCCGCGCCGAAATCCTGCGCATTCCGCCGACCTATCTGCCCGACACCTGGCATCCGGACAACTACGCGACCATGTGGGACACGCCGGAGACGCCGCTGCCATACAACCTGGTGAGCACGATAGTCATCTCGGCCTGCGCCACCTTGTTGGTGCTCTGCGTGGCCATACCGGCCGCGTATTACACGGCGCGGCACAAGTTTCCTGGACGTGCGCTATTCCTCGCGCTGGTGCTGGTGACCCAGATGTTGCAGCCGACGGTATTGGTTACCGGCCTGATCCGGCAGTTCTTCACCCTCGGCATCAATGACACCTGGCTGGCCATGATCCTGGTGAACGCCGCATTCAACCTCTCGTTCGCAGTGTGGATCCTGCACAGCTTCTTCGCCGCGATTCCGGTGGAGATCGAGGAGGCCGCGCAGCTCGACGGTCTGAGTCGCTGGCAGATCCTGGTCCGGGTGAGTCTGCCGCTGGTCTGGCCGGGCATCGTCACCGCGACGATTTTCGTGGTGGTGGCCTGCTGGAACGAATTCGCGGCGAGCCTGGTGGTGCTGACCACCCCGGAGAACCAGCCGCTGTCGGTGGCGCTGACCAAATTCGTCGGGCAGTACGACACGGCGTGGCAGTACGTCTTCGCGATTTCGACGGTGGGCATCGTTCCGGTGGTCATCCTGTTCGCGTTCATCGAGAAGCGCCTGGTCGCGGGGCTTACCGCGGGCAGCGTCAAGTAGTAGCCCGATAGCCGGCGGGTGGCCATGTGCCCCCGCCGTTTTCGTGTTCGCGGGTGGCTGTGTCCGTACCGTGGGGTAGGCGCTTCCGACCGGTAGCATCGAATCCGTGGCACGGCAGGATGACGAACCCAAGGAGGCTCGCAGTTACGGCGGGCTGTCCAAACAGGAGCGGGTAGCCCAGCGGCAGGCGCGACTCATCGATGCCGCGTTGGAATTATTCGGCACCCAGGGCTATGCCGCCACCTCGATCGAACGGCTGTGTGCCGTCGCGAATGTTTCGACGCGCAGTTTCTACGAGGATATGGGCAGTCGCGAGGCACTATTGATCGCGCTGGTGAACCGCATTACCGCGCATGCGGTCGAGCGGGCGCTGGACAGTATGGCGAAGACTGCCGGGCAACCGCTTTCCGCGCGGGTCATCGACGGTTTCCGGTCCTACCTGGAGGTGACCTGTGCCGATCGGCGGTCGGCGCGGGTGGTCTATGTCGAAGTGGTCGGGGTCAGTGCGGCGGTGGAAGATTGGCGCGGGCAGCAGCGGCGTCTACTCTCATCGTTGCTGATCAGCGAGGCGGAGCGGGCCGTCGAGCGGGGCGAGACCAAGAGACGGCGGTTCGATCTGTTCGCGCTCGCGGTAATCGGTGCGGTGAATTCACTGGCCCAGGAGTTGGTGCGGACCACGCATCCCGATGCCGAGGTGTCACTGGATGAAATATGCGAGGAGATCGCGTATTTCGTGAATTCCGGACTTGCGTTGAACTGATTCGCGATTCCGTCGCTATCGGCGGCTCGCCGTGGGTTAGCCCTCTTCAAGCGACGTGCCGGGTCCGATTGCGGATAGCCGTGACTGCGGGCAGGACACGAGTTGCGGTATTGCGCAGTACGATTCCGGCCCTGGTCGCCGGAATGAGCATTGCAGCCGCGGCGGCCACGCCGTTGAGTTTGGGATCGACCATGACCCGGTGCCGGGTCTCGTAGCGCTGGAACGCGGCCGCGTGGTCCTCGGGGGCGGCGGCCAGTTCCTCCGCCAACGTGTACGCGCCGGCGATCGCGAGGGTGGAACCGTCGCCGAACAGTGAAACGCAGGAGGCGGCGTCACCGAGCAGGGCGATGCGTCCGTCCGACCAGCGCGGCAGCTCGCCCTTGCTGACGGAGTCGAAGAACAGGTCGTCGGTGTCGCGGACGCGGTCCAGCAATTCGGGGATCCGCCAGCCCTGCTCGGCGAAGGCCTTGATGACCAGGCGCTTGTGCAGTTCGGTAGCACGGTGGTCGAAACCGGGTACGCCCTTGTGTCGGAACATGAATGCCGCGAGAGCGCCGCCTTTCGTCGGGTGCACCGACAGTGCCCGTCCCGGAGTGTTGTAGATCAGGACCTCGCGCTCGCTGCCGAATGGTTTGTCGATCCGGATGGTGGCGATGTAGATGCCCATATGTCGGACGAATTCGGATTCCTCGCCGAAGGTCAAGCGGCGCACCGCGGAATGCAGGCCATCGGCGCCGATCACGAAGTCGAAGCGTCGGGGTCGGGCGTATTCGAAGGTGACGTCGACGCCCTCGGTGTGCTGGGTGAGGCCGGTAATGGTATCGCCCCAGCGGAATTCGGCAGTGTCGCGGCTCGCGTCGAGCAGGATCGCGGCGAGATCGGCCCGGGGGACCTCGACTTCGCGGTCGCCCGCCGATCCCTGGAAGGCCCTCAGGTCGACCCGAGCGACGCGGCGGCCGCGTGCATCGACGAAATTCATCTGGGACACAGCGGAATTCGCGTCGCGCAGCCGCGGCAGGATGCCCATGCGCTCGACCACATCGATGGCGGGTCCCTTGACGTCGACCGGATTTCCGCTGGAGCGTTGACCCTTCGCCCGCTCGACCACCGTGACCCGGAAGCCACGGTCGGCCAGCCAGTACGCCAGGGTCGAGCCGCCGACGCCCGCGCCCGAGATCAGCACCGTCTTGTTCATCGCAACACCTTTCGGCTATGTGGACGAATTTCGTCCGGTTAGCCGAAGGGTACAGTAAACGGAAGGATTTCGTCCACTTAGTCTTGGAGGTGAGGGCGTCGACCGGTCCGAAGAGGGCGGATGCCAGGAGCAATCGGGATCAGATCATTGCCGCGACCCTGGTGACCTTCCGCGAGCGCGGTGTCGATGTGCCGATGAAAGAGATCGCCGATCGGGCGGGTGTGGGGGTCGGCACGCTGTATCGGCACTTCCCGGACCGGGATGCGTTGATCGCGGAGACCGCACAGTCCTACCTTGCGGATCTCGCGCAATTGGCGGCGACCGCGTTGGTACAGGAAGATGCGGCGTGGCCTGCGCTTTCCCGGTTTCTGCACGAATGTGCGCAGCGGCGGGTCGGGGCCCTGGCCTCGGCGATCGAGCCGAATCTGCATGCCGAGATTCAGGCCGATCCGCGGTTGCGCGAGGTGCGTGGCCGGATTGTCGAGTTGGTCTCGCGGATGACCAGGCAGGCGCAGCATGCGGGTGCCATGCGCGCCGATATCGAACCAGGGGAGGTGGCCGGGCTGATGACTTTGCAGATATATACCCGGGCCGGTGAATCGTATCCGGAGGCGGTGCGTCGGGTGGTCGAGATCGTGCTCGATGGGTTGCGGGCGCGGTGATGCGGATGCCCGGCTTGGCAATGCGGCGACCGAATCTCTACGGTCTGCACGTGCCTGTGGTCCTATTGTTTGCGTGCATGGAAAAACGGCAGGTCGCCCGCCTGGCCGGGAAGGTGTGAGATGACCGGACCGGTGGACCGGCCGCAGCGATGGAACAGACTGCTGGAATTGCTCGCCGAATCCGGGCGGCTATCGGTAGAGCAGGCCGCCGAACGCCTCGGGGTTTCCCCGGCGACGGTGCGCCGCGACTTCACCGCACTCGCCGAACAGCAGCTGGCGACCAGAACGCACGGCGGTGTGGTCGCGACTTCGGTCGCCTACGACCTGCCCGCGCGCTACCGGCAGGGTGCGGATGAGCCGAAGCAGCGGATAGCCGAACATGCCGCGGGACTTATCGAACCAAGCGCGGTAATCGGAATGAACGGTGGCACAACGACAACCGCCGTAGCACGGGCATTGGCCGGACGAACCGATCTGGCCAATGCGGCCGGCGACCCACTGACCATCGTCACCAACGCGCTCAATATCGCGGGCGAAATGGTCCTGCGGCCACATATGCGCACCATCGTGCTGGGTGGCGTGGCGCGCCGGGAGTCCTATGAGCTGCACGGACCGCTGGCCGAGCGGGCATTGGCCGAATTGCGTTTGGACGCATTGATTCTCGGAGTGAACGCCATCTCCGCCGAGGGCGGAGCCCAGTGTCGGCATATCGACGAGGCCGGGGTGACCACCGAGATGGTGCGACGTTCCGGTCACGTAATGGTCGTCGCCACCGCCGACAAGCTGGAGCGCTCCGCATTGGCACGGATTTGCGGGATCGACCAGGTCGATGTGCTGGTAACGGATTCGGACGCGGACCCAGCCGCGGTGGCGACAATCCGAGCCGCCGGGGTCCGGGTCGACGTGGTCTGATCCGGGCAGGCTGGCGCGTCGACGGCATTGCGCCGCGCACGGATTCGCCTGCCACGCGCCACATGACCGGGCAGGCTGGCGTGTCGATGGTATTGCGCCGCGCATGGATTGCCCGCTACGCGTGTGCGCCAGCGGGATCAGCACCGCGCCGATCGGCAGGTTCAACCAGAAGATCCACTGCCGGGCCAGGCCCTGCACCACCGCACCGCCGACGAGCGGTCCGCCGAGGGGGGCCAATCCGGTTGCCGCCGCGAAGAGTCCGAGTGCCTTGGTCCGCTGCTGCGGCTGGAAGTTGATCGTCCATTCCAGCTCGCCGATCGATGCGTGCAGATCGAGCTGGATCGCATGCATCGCCGTCGTGACCACCAGTGCGTCGAGCACGATCATCAAGCCCGCCAGTGCGGTCAGCGCCAGCACCCAGCGCTGTCGGGTGGTCATCTTCATTGCATTCCTCCGATGGTTGTGCGGGTATGTACCGGCGCCGCGGTGCCGATTCATCGGAGGTTTCGAAGAAAGTTTCTAGGGTCGTGCCGGTGCGGGTTCGGCCGCCACGGACGAGGTGCGCAGGGTGCGCACCCAGACGGCGAAGCCCCACGCGACGAAGCCCGCGTAGATCAAATACAGCGTCGCGGACGGGTAGTAGCCCGCCTTCAGCAGCAAGGGCACACCGACGAGATCGACGGCGATCCAGATCAACCAGAATTCGGCGAGCCCGCGCGCCATCCCGTAGGTCGCCAGCACCGATCCGGTGAAGATCCACGCCTCCGCCCACGGCCCGTAGGAGCCGATCAGTGCGAACAGCTCGGCGAATGCCGCCGTGCCGGCCGACATCGCGACCACCAGCACCAGCCGTTCCCGTCCGCTGGCCCAGCGCGGCGCGACGCCACGGTGTTCTAGTCCGGTTTCGGCGCGGGCATGCCGGTACCAACTCCACCAGCCGTATCCGCTGACCGCGATGAACATCAGCTGGCGCCCGGCCTGTCCGGCCATATTCAAATGCTGTGGCGTATTGAAGATTCCGCCGACGAATACGGTGAACAACAGCGCATTGCCCCCGATCCCGACCGGCCACGCCCACACCCGCCGCCGCATACCGCCGACCGCGGAAGCCAGACCGAAGCCATTGCCGATGATCTCGCGCCAGAGGATCTCCGAGCCCGCGATATGCAGTTCGGCGTCGAGCAGCGCGGAAAGTGGGTTCACCACCGCTGTAACCCGGGCGGGTCGATATCTCATCCCAACCTGCGGATTCGACGCACCCGGATCGAAAGGCCGGCACGGCACGCGTAACGATTGCGCAATCTGGGGTGGCGATTCGCAATATCCGTGCAACGACCTGCTCCTAGTGTTTTGGTCATGACGGCGAGCGGTACCGAGGAGCCCATCGGGGGGACGGGCATCCACATCAGCGGTTTGACGAAGACATTCCGGGTCGGCCGGAAAACGGTGCAGGCGCTGGACGAAGTCGAGCTGCATACCGAACAGGGCGCATTCCTGTCCCTGCTCGGACCATCGGGCTGTGGTAAATCGACGGTGCTGCGCATCCTGGCCGGGCTGGAGACACCGACCGCGGGTAAGACACTCATCGACGGTGAGACCCCCGCCCAACTGCGCAGCCGCCACGAACTCGGTATCGCCTTCCAGGATTCGGCGCTGCTGCCGTGGCGTTCGGTGGAATCCAATATCAAACTGCCGCTGCAGGTCGCGGGCATCGCACCGGATCCGGCGCTGATCGCGGATCTGGTCCGACTGGTCGGCCTGGAGGGCTTCGAGAAGGCCAAACCGGCGCAGCTGTCCGGCGGTATGCGTCAACGTGTTTCGATCGCGCGCGCCCTGGTCGTGAAGCCGACCGTGCTGCTGCTCGACGAGCCCTTCGGCGCCCTCGACGATATGACCAGGCAGCGGCTGAATCTGGAACTGCTGCGCATCTGGACCGAGAAGCCCGCGACCACCCTGATGGTCACGCACGGCATCGCGGAGGCAGTATTCCTCTCCGATGTCGTCGCGGTGATGAGCCCCCGGCCGGGCCGGGTGCTGGAGCTGGTGAAGATCGATCTGCCGCGCCCGCGCACGCCCGAGATGATGCGGACCCCGGAATTCCACAAGTTGCACGACTATCTCTCCGAGCTGTTGTTCGGAAAGTCCGGCAAGGGTGGAGTCGCATGAAACGAATCGGCGGCCTGATCGGCGTCCTCGGATTGATCGCGGTGTGGTGGCTACTGGCCGCGCTGGAGGTGGCGGGCGGCACCATCCCGAGTCCGTGGACCGTGCTGCACACCGTGTACACCGACGGCTGGGACCTGTACGGCCCCAACTTCCGGATCACCGCGCTCGGCGCGCTGAAGGGATTCATCTGGGGCAACGCGCTGGCCATCGGATTGGCGATCCTGATCGTGCTGATCCCATGGATCGAACCGCTGGCGACCCAGCTCGCCATCCTCAGCTACTGCATCCCGCTGCTCGCGCTCGGGCCGATCATCCTGGTGGTCTTCGGCGGGCGCACCCCGACGGTATTCCTCGCGGCGATGTACTGCTTCTTCACCACCATGGTCGGCACGGTCACCGGACTGCGCTCGGCCGATGTCACCAGTCTGGATTTGATCCGCGCCTACGGCGGCGGTCGCTGGCAGCAGTTGTACCGGGTGCAGGCGATCGCGGCGCTGCCGAATCTGTTCGCGGCGTTGAAGATCGCCGCGCCGTCGGCGGTGCTCGGCGCGATCATCGGGGAGTACCTCGGCGGTGTGGACAGCGGCATCGGTGTCGCGCTGACCGCCGCACAGACCGCGTACAACGTGCCGCGCACGTGGGGGATGGCGCTGGCCGCCGCCGCGCTCGCGGGACTCGGTTACGCGATTGTCGCGCTGGTCGCTCGACTGGTCACCCCGTGGACCGCGCAGCGATGAGCCGCGCACAAATCAGCGCCCCGCAGTCGCCGGATGAATTCGGGTGCGTGGAACATGTCGGCGTGCGTCGAGCCAGGAGGTGCGCGGTGGGAAAACAGTGCGCGCCGGACGAGACCGCGCGCCGAGCGGCCCGCTTGGAGGAATGCGATGACTGACGAACTCGGGCCGGTGGACAACGTGACTGCCCCCACAGCGCCCGCGGTGGAAAGCACACGGCCCCAGCGCGGTGCCGCCGTGGGGACGTTCACTGTGCTGACCAGGATCGGCCGCTTCCTGTTCCCCTTGGGCACCGCACTCTTGCTGATGCTGGTGATCTGGTACGTCTTCCTGAAGGCCTTCCCGCAGGTCGGCCCGCGCGTAGGCAAGACGCCGAGCGATATCTGGAAGTACCTGTTCGACTCCGCCGGCGCACACACGGCACGTCAAGCCATCTTCGATGATCTGCAGATCACCCTGCGCGACGCGGCGATCGGCTTCGGCGTCGGCATGCTGGCGGCGCTTGTCGTCGCGGCGCTGTTCGTCTCGTTCTCGGTGGTCGAGCAGACATTCATGCCGGTCGCCATGCTCTTGCGGTCGGTGCCGCTGGTGGCGCTGACCCCGATCATCGTGCTGGTATTCGGGCGCGGACTGGCCGGTGTGACGGTACTGGCGGCAATCGTGGTGTTCTTCCCGGCACTGGTCATGATCATGGCCGGATTGCGCAACGCACCCCGGCAGGCAATGGATTTGGTGGCCGCATACGGCGGCTCCCGCTGGACCGGACTGCGCATGGTCGCGGTGCCCGCCGCGCTGCCCTCGGTATTCGCGGCGGCGCGGATCTCGGTGCCCGGGGCGCTGATCGGTGCACTGCTCGGTGAATGGCTGGGTAGCGGAACCGGACTGGGGGCCAGTCTGATTCGCGCCATCCCGACATTTCAATACAGCAAGCTGTGGGCCTCGATCGTCATTGTGACCATCGTCTCGGTGCTGCTGTACGCGATCGTCGGCGTCATCGAAAATCTGGTGTTGGCCCGCTTCGGCCCGGAGGCGGGCCGCCGCTGACCGGTTAGTTTTTCGCAAATCAACGCTCGGAACGCCAAAGTAAAGAAATCGAAACACCAATCCCTTTAGATTCGGCTCATGAACCCCGTACAACGCTCTTCGTTCGGGCCGAACCTGAACCGGCGATCCCTGCTTCGTTACTCCGCGCTGGCCGGCGCCGCATTGGGCGGTGCGAGCCTGTTGGCCGCATGTGGCGATGATTCGAAAGACTCGTCGGGCGGGTCGGTGGCGGACGGATCCAAGTACGGTTCCGTCGCCATCCAGCTGTCCTGGCTGAAGAACATCGAATTCGCGGGCGAATACTTCGCCGATTCCAAGGGCTACTACAAGGAGGCCGGATTCGGTTCGGTGAATCTGATCGCCGGTGGCGCCGCGAGCACCTCGGTCGAGGCGGGCCTGGACACCGGCAAGGTCTGGCTGGGCACCTCTGCTCCGCAGACCACCGCGCCCGCGATCCTGGAGGGCCTACCCGCCAAGATCGTCGCGACCACCTATCAGAAGAACCCGTTCTGTATCGTCAGCTCCGCCGCCAAGCCGATCAAGACCCCGCAGGATATGAAGGGCCGCAAGATCGGCGTCCAGGACACCAATCAGCTGATCTTCAACGCACTGCTGACCGCCAATGGCATGAAGCCCGGCGATGTGACCATCGTGCCCGCGCAATACGATCCGACCCCGCTGGCCAACGGCGAGGTCGACGGCTGGGTCAGTTATGTGACCAATGAGCCGATCACCTTGACCGCCAAGGGATTCGCGAATACCAACTTCCTCTTCGCCGACTACAACCTGCCGCTGGTGGCGGAGACCCTGACGGTCAAGCAGTCCACCATCGATAAGGAACGCGACAAATTGAAGGCCTTCCTGATCGCCGAGATCAAGGGGTGGAAGGATGCGGTCGCGAATCCGGCCGAATCGGCCCGGCTCGCGGTCGAGGTCTACGGCAAGGATCAGAAGCTCGATCTGAACGAACAGACCCAGGAGGCGACCGCGCAGAACGGTCTCGTCGTCTCCGCGGATTCGACCGCCAATGGTTTGCTGACCATGACCGATCAGCTGATCGAGCAGAATATCGCCGCGCTGCGCACTGCCAAGATCGATATCAAGGCCGACCAGCTGTTCGACCTCTCGGTTTTGCGTGAGGTGTACGCGGAGAATCCGGGCCTGAAGTAGAGCTAGAGTGCGACCGGGGCGTTGGCCGGGAATTCGCTGAATTCCGGTGCGGCGTCCCGGTTTTCGGTGGTCTGCTGCCCGGCTCGGGAACGAGCGGCAAGCAGTTCCGCGGCGATCGAGACGGCGACCTCGGGGGCGGTGCGCGCCCCGATATCGAGACCGGCGGGGGAGTGCAGGCGGGCCAGCGTCGCATCGTCGAAGCCGCCCGCCTTCAGGTCTTCGATGCGTCTCAGGTGTGCGGACCAGGAGCCGTTCGCGGCGAGATACCCCAGCTCGGGTAGTCGCAGTGCCACGGTGAGCAGCGGGATTTCGAACTTCGGATCGTGTCCGAGGACGACGATCGCGGTGGTGTTATCGATCTCGCCCGCGGCCGAGAGCGTGTTCAGGTACCGGTGCGGCCAATCGACGGCGACCTCGGCGCCCGGGAAGGCATCGGGAGTCGCGAAGGTGTCCCGGGAATCGCAGATCGTGACGCGGTAGCCGAGCAGTCTGGCCTGTATGGTCAGCGCCGCGGCAAAAGCGTTGGCGCCGAAGATGATCAGCCGCGGTGGCGGCGGGAACGAGGAGACGAATACATCGGATTCGGGCAGCGCGACGAGTTCGGTCGCATGTCGCTGCGGGGTGATCAGATGCTGTCCGATCAGATCCGGATCCGGGTTCCACACCACGGTGAAGAGAGTAACCCTGCGGTGCGCGGCGATTTCCGCGGCGATGGAGGGGAATTCGGGAAAGTCCCGGCGCGAGAACGGCTCGATGAAGACATCGACCATGCCGCCGGAGTCCAATCCGGGCTCGCCGGGCGGAACGCCGAACCGGTGTAGTCCGCGTCGACCGCTGCGCGCGGCGTCGGCGGCCGCCTCGATCACGGTCGTTTCGACGGTGCCGCCGAGGATCGAACCGTAGACCGCGCCGTTGGCATCTACCAGGATCGCTGTGCCGACCGGCAGCGGTCCGGAACCAACAGTGCGCACGATGGTGGCCAGTCCACCGGTCCGGCCGGAATGCCATACCCGCAATAGGTCGTCGACGATGTCGCGCATCTGCTCAGCTCCACTCACCCGTGCGGCGTGGCCGGGAAGTCACGATCATCGCCTGTCGCCAAATCGTCGCACGTGACGCACACCATATCGTTATTACCGGCCAAATAGGTGCGCCCGCCGGAATCTCTAACGGCTGCTTGATACACCGCGGTCCAATGTTTATGGGACATCACAACTGGATGACCGGGAGTGGTGTGGAACACAGCCCTGGCCAGGCCGGTCGGTGCCGCGAAGGCCGCGGCGACCACCCTGGCGACCACATCGGCACCGACATCGGGGGTATCCACCGGCATGATCGCGACGTACTCGGCGGACGTGCCCGCAACGGCTCGCAGGCCCGCCCGCAGGGAGGCGCCGAGTCCGGTCGCCCAGTCCGCCGCCCACACATGATCGGCGCCCTCGGGGAGGTCGACCGTGTCCGGCGATGGTCCGGTCGCGCCGAGCACCACGATCACCGGATCGCAGCCACCGTCGCGCAGTGCCGCCACCGCCGCCCGCAGCCAGGCACCACCCTCGGCCAAGGCCTTGGGCATTCCGTAGCGCGTCCCGGCGCCCGCGGCCAGGACGATGCCCGCGCAGACCGGATCGGGTGGTGCAGCCATGCCAAGACGGTAGCCCGGCCGCGTAGCCGATGGGTTACGGAAAAGTGCTGTGAAGTGGACCGTTGGATGCGGCGACACGCCGGAGAGTGATCTGTCTCGTTCGACTGGCGGCCGGGTCGGTCGTATTCGATGCTGGTTCGATGACACCGGACGGGTTGGGCCTCGTGGAATTCAACGCGTTGCCCGCGGCGGCGGCGAATGCGGCCTTGCTCGTGTGTTGCTCTGCGCCGGGATGGGCTCGTGCGCTGGTCGCCGGGCGGCCGTATCCGAGTATCGATGCCGTACTCGATGCGGCCGATGCCGTGCTGGCCGGGTTGTCCGAAGCGGAGATCGATCGCGCACTCGACGGACATCCGCGCATCGGTGCCCGGCCCGATACCGCGGCATCGGCGCGCGAGCAGGCCGGGGTGGCCGGGGCCGAGGACGCGGTGCGCAGGGGGTTGGCCGAGGGCAATCTGGCCTATGAGGAGAAGTTCGGCCATATCTATCTGGTGTGCGCGACCGGTAAG
The DNA here is from genome assembly GCF_040680135.1 of Nocardia sp. NPDC052112. Classification (NCBI taxonomy): domain Bacteria; kingdom Bacillati; phylum Actinomycetota; class Actinomycetes; order Mycobacteriales; family Nocardiaceae; genus Nocardia; species Nocardia sp. NPDC052112. The sequence goes on from NZ_JBFAWD010000011.1 coordinate 136,443, forward strand.
TCCGGGGATGAGCTGCTGGCCTTGCTCACCGCCCGGCTCGGTAATGATCTGGAGACCGAAAGGCGGGTTATGCGAACGGAATTGGCGAAGATCAATCGGATTCGGTTGGCGCGGCTGCTGGTCGGAGCTGCCGAATGAGCACGATCGGCACGCATGTGCTCGATGCCGTCGCGGGTGCGCCGGCGGCCGGTGTCGCGGTGGTGCTCCATCGCGACACCGAGGTGCTCGGTTCGGCGACCACCGATGACGACGGCCGGATCGCCTCGCTCGGTGTGGCGTTGCCACCCGGCACGTACCGACTGGTGTTCGATACCGGCGCCTACTTCGCCGAACGCGGGCTCGAATCGTTCTATCCGGAGGTCGCCATCACCTTCGTTGTCATCGCGGAGCGGCATTACCACGTCCCACTGTTGTTGTCGCCCTTTGCCTTTTCCACCTATCGAGGGAGCTGAGCCAGCCATGGAGTTGACCGGGCCGATCGTGCTGTCCGACAACCGGTACGGAAAGGCGGAGAACCGCATCGTTCGGATCTACCGGGATCAGCCGCGCCATGAGATCCGCGATGTGAACGTCTCCACCGTGCTGCGCGGCGATTTCGCCGCTGCCTACGTCAGCGGTGACCAGTCGAAGGTGCTGCCCACCGATACCCAGAAGCAGACCGCCTACGCATATGCGAAAAAGCCTGGCCTGCAACCGATCGAGGACTATGCGCGCACGCTCGCCGCACATTTCGTCGACGAGATCGCCCCGGTCGACAGCGCGCGCGTCGAGGTCGAGGAGTATGCCTGGCAGCGGGTCACCGTCGACGGCAGTGCGCACGATTACACCTGGGTGCGGCAAGGTTCCGAGGTGCGGACCGCGACGGTCACGGTGGCGGGTAAGGGCGACCGGCAGCAGGCCTGGGTGATCGGCGGGGTCAAGGATCTGGTGATCCTCAAGTCGACCGGTTCGGAGTTCGCCGACTTCCTGACCGACGATTTCACGGTGCTCGCGCCGACACACGACCGAATGCTCGCGACCTCACTTGTCGCGCAGTGGCGTTTCGCCGTCGCGACCGGCGTGGACTGGGATGCGGTGTACGCGGGCGTCCGGCAGCGGCTGGTCGAGGTCTTCGCGACGCTGCATTCGAAGGCGCTGCAGCAGACGCTCTTCGAAATGGGCAAGGCCGCGCTCGAGGCCTTTCCGGTGCTCGCCGAGATCCGGCTGGCCGCGCCGAATAAGCACCATTTCGACTACGACCTCGGTCGCTTCGGCATCGAGAACCACGGCGAGGTCTATCACGCCGACGACCGGCCCTACGGCCTCATCCATGCCACTGTGCAGCGGGAAGATGCCCCGGAAGCCGGGTCCGCTTGGCTAGCGTAGGCACCATGACGACAATGACGGTCATCGACGGGTGCGCGGTGGCCACGGTCGATCCGGACGGCACCGAATACCGTCGGGGGTATGTGACGGTGCAGGGTAGCCGGATCGCCGCGGTCGGTGCGGGTGACGCACCCGACCTCGGCGCGGATGTGCGGCGCATCGATGGCCGTGGTTGTTTGCTGACGCCGGGGCTGGTGAATACCCACCACCATCTCTATCAGTGGATCACCCGTGGTCTGGCCGCGGATAGCACCCTTTTCGAATGGCTGACCACGCTCTACCCGATCTGGGCGGGCATCGACGAAGATGCGGTTCGGGTCGCCGCGACCGGTGCGCTCACCGCACTGGCCCGGACGGGGTGCACCACCTCGGCCGACCATCACTACGTATTCCCGCGTGCGGGTGGTGATCTGCTCGGCGCGGAGATCGCCGCGGCCGCCGAGGTCGGGTTGCGCTTCCATCCGACGCGCGGCTCGATGGATCTCGGGCAGAGTGCGGGCGGGCTGCCCCCCGACGAGGTCGTGGAGCCCCTCGACGCCATTCTGGCCGCGAGCGCGGATGCCGTTGCGCGCTGGCATGATCCATCCTTCGACTCGATGCTGCGGATCGGGCTGGCACCGTGTTCGCCGTTCTCGGTGACCACCGAGCTGCTGCGTGAATCCGCCGTGCTGGCACGTGATCTCGGTGTGCGCCTGCATACGCATCTCGCGGAGACGATCGATGAAGCGGAGTTCTGTGCGGACAAGTTCGGCTGCACACCCGCGCAGTACCTGGAGCGGCTCGGCTGGCTCGGCTCCGATGTCTGGTACGCACATGGCATCCACCTGGACGACGCCGCCATCGGCATCATGGCGAAAACCGGTACCGGAGTGGCACATTGCCCCACCTCGAATGCGCGCATCGGTGCCGGTACGGCGCGCACCGCGGATCTGGTCGCGGCGGGGGTGCCGGTCGGGCTCGGCGTGGACGGTGCGGCAAGCAATGAATCCAGTTCGATGATCGAGGAGCCGCGCAATGCGCTGCTCTACGCACGGGCCAAGGGCGGACCGCGCGCGATCAGCACTCGAAAGGCCCTCGAGCTCGCCACCATCGGCGGTGCGCGGGTGCTGGGGCGGGCAGCCGAAATCGGGTCGATCGAACCGGGCAAACTCGCCGATCTCGCGCTGTGGCGGCTCGATACGCCCGCACATGCGGGCATCGATGATCCGGTGACCGCCTTGATTCTCGGTGCCGCGCCGCCGCTGGCCGCGTTGATCGTCAACGGGCGGATGGTCGTTCGAGACGGCGAGGTACGCACGGTCGACGAAGAGAAGGTCGGCGGCGAGGTCGCGCGGACCCAGGCGGCGCTCGTCGCGAAGGCGGGCTGAAGCTCGGTCCGCGGCCGCCGTCCTCCCCGCGAGCGGGGCGCGTTGGGGGCCGAGCACGATCGGGATGACGTTGATCGTGCAGAGCCACGAAAGAGCCTCCCAAGATTCTTAGGGCTGACCTCTGGGGAACACCTTCCCTAACGGCGCGCTCACGCACTTGGTGGGTTTGACGGCTTCGCACCCCAAAAACACGCGGAACAAACAGCGGCGAGCGCTCTCCATGAGCACTCGGCTCCCAGTTTGTGGGCCTAACGTGCCACAATCCGAACACTTTGACCGTCGAAGGACCAGCAATTCGAATCATGCCGGTCGGTATCCGGCGGCCGTGAGCGGGCGCGTCGGGATGCACCGGCGAACCACTGAGACACAGAAAACAGGTCAACAGTTTGTAGACAAGCCGAATAACAGACTGTAGGTTGGTTTTTAGTGGGGCGTGCGACGCCGATCGTCACACCCTGCGAGCACCGATCAATGGCACCCACAGGACGGGAAAGCCAGCGAAAGTTGTTCTGCCCCACTACCCCGTCCCGACGCGGTGGAAAGACCACCATAAAGGGGGGTTTCGCATGGACAGCGCGAACGCCAATGTAAACGAGCCGGGAATCCCCGGACGGCCGACCACAGAAGACTCGGGTCACCGGCCCCGAGTCCGACGCCCCAGACGCGAGTCTCGCGAGGAACGAATCAGACTGTGGGTGATGACCTTGACGCCGATCGTCACAGCTATAGCTACCATCGTCATGACGATGCTGAGGCGTTAGGACGACGGTTTCGACAGCGCGATCGTTTGCGAGATCCGGCTGGATCGGTGGGCTTATGCACCCTGTGTCTCTATTCCCCTGCGCCAGTGGCGATTTGCGGTCTCTGAGACTTGTCGGCGATGGCGTAGTTCGACAGATCGGAATGCAGATCAGGTTCGCTGCCGCGCTGTGCCTAGCCCGCTGACAAAAGGGTGTGAACCGAGCGGACAGGCCGCGCTGGTGGGCTCGCCGTAGCCGCGAGGATCTGGTCAAAGTCCGGCACAAGCTCAACGAAACCGAGGCTCCTGTCCATGTCCCAGGGGCTTCGTGTTCGCAACGTCGGGTTTCAGCGCGCCGACAGTGCAATATGTTCACGCCGGACATCGCCACTGATGACTGCGACGAGGTCTTCCCCGTCATCCAGCGCCATCGCGAAAAACCGCATCCCATAATGTGATTCGCCGAGTTCAGCGGCGTCGACCTCGATGTGTCGCCGCGTCGTCTCGATCAGGATGCCAGGCCGATCCTGCGCCACCCGGACGGCAACGATCTCCGGGAACCCGTCGCTCGTGCCGGTGCAATACCGGAGTTGCTCGTTTGGCTCGCGCATTCCGCCGATGCCGCCCGAGTGCAATTTGCCCGCGCCGTTGGTGACCTCCACAAAGGTCATAAGGAAGTCGCCATCCTTCGGCCAGCCCATCAGATCGGCTTCCGGGGGCCGTCGTGCGTCGCACCAGACGCGCCAGCTGTATTCGCCGTGGGAGCCGACCGGTGTGACCGGCTCCCAGCCTTGATCGCGGAGGGTCATTTGTGGATTGTCACACACGGATAGCCGGAGATCGAGACCCGACCGGTAGGGTCCCACCACCCAGCGCAGATCCGCGTACCGTCCAAGAACCCTCCGGTCGGCCCGTAGCTGTCCCGGTAGACGCCGCTGCTTTTCGCGCCGGGCTGTGTCACCTCGCTATTGATCCGTTTGGCCTGACCGTCCGGGCCGACGATGATGTAGTAAGCCTGCACTTGGCCCTCGCCGCCAGGGCTGGCATAGGTGGTGACGGTTTTGCCCACAACCAGGCCGGTACCCATCACCGTAAGGCTGACCGGGCCGTCCTGTTTGTCCGCATTGGCCTCGGCGGTACAGATGGCGAATGTGGCGGTCAAAGCGGCTGTCGTGATTGCGGTAGCTGCCAGACGTGCAGTACGCATGATTCCCCTCGAGAGAGTGTTTCGATATTCCTGTACCCGGTCATCCTCCGGGCGGGTCTCAGTGATCAACCCGGCCTCGCAATGAATATCAACGGGTTCCGGCTCACCTGTCTTCGACATTTCCTGCAAAGCAGATACCTCCATCAGGGTTGCGGGCCTGGTCAGGCCCGTCGAATATCACTGCCGAGGGCGGGGTTGCGCTCGCTGATCACGCGGTCCGTGATCTCACCAACACCTCGACCCTGCGGAATCCGTTTGGGCCACAACGACATACCGATGAAAACCAGGGCAAGCGCCAGGGCGAAGCCGCCACACGCGGGGGCGAATACCACTGCGAAACCAACCATCAGCCCACCCCCGGGGTCCGTCCGACGCCACCCAAGATCACCAATCTGGTGCGCGGCAGGTCGTCATCGAGCCAATCCTGTACCGGCACCAGACCGGGTTCGACCACCTCGAAACCTTGCAGGAAGACAGCCACCTCATCTGGTGTCCGGAATTGACACTGCGCCGAGCTGCCGTCGGTGTCGGCAGTCACCCGCGCAACAAGCTCATCGCACGACAACGCCGAAGCGTGGGTGAAGGCCAGGATGCTTCCCGATGCCATCACATCGCGCAGGCGCGCGACGATATCGAACGGCTGCTCCTCGTCCAACAAGTAGTGCAGCAAGCCAACCATCAGGATCGCTACCGGCTGGTCGAAATCGATCTGTCCTTCGGTCCTCGTCTTGTCGATGATCTCGTTCGTTCGGCGAATATCACCGAGTATCGACGTGACACCGGATGTACCGGACAGCAGCGCGTTGGCGTGCACGTACACGACTGGGTCGTAGTCGATCATCACCACGCGTGCCGAGGGATCGACCTCCTGCGCCACCTCGTGCACGTTGGGCGAGAAGGGGAAACCGCAACCGATATCGATGAACTGCCGAATCCCTGCCCGCGCCGCGTCTTCCACGGCGTTGAGCAGGAATTTGCGACTGAACCAAGCCGTTGTCTTGGTGTCCGGAGCGACCGCGAGCATTCGTGCGGCGACGTGCTGGTCCACCTCATAGTTGTCCTTGCCACCGAGCAGATAGTTGTACACCCGAGCAGCGTTCGGCTTGGATGCATTGACGCGCACCGGTGCCCGATCGGCCAGCGTCGCGCGTGCACTGTCGCTCACGCGCTGGCCGTCGGCAGGTCGGCCACGGTGAACACCAGCTCCAACCGTTCGTGCCGGATCACGTCCCATACGGCCTCGTAGCCCGGGAACGCTTCCCGCGCCGTCGACAGGTCAGGCCAGGCGTCGAACACCACGAGCCCGCGCTCACGACTACGGATCTGCTGGTGGCTCGGCCATGAGAACGCTGTCGAGGCGCCAGCATGGTTGTGCACCTGGTGAATTCGGGCCATTGTGCCGTCAAGGTGCCATTGTGCGACCAGGCGGCCATCGGGGGAGGTACTGGTCCGCGTCCTATCCCGGCTCATGATCGGCTCCGGAACAGGAACTCTTGGATTGCACCCGATGGCGGGGTCATCGACGGCCCGCCATCGGGGCGCTCGGGGGTGGACCACGCGCCGAGGGCGTGGTGAGCGCGAGCGATCTCATCGCTCAGCGCCGGAACCGGGTCGAGGGTGGCGTCCCATTCGTGGAGGCCATCGCGGAACGCCGCGATCACCTCCCCCGGCACATCGCAACGGACCGGGCGAGGCGGCCCTACGAGCGCAGCCCGGTGCGGCAGTTCTGGCATCCCTTGTCTCCCAATTCGCTTGACAGTGGAAACACACCCGACGCCGGGGGATTCGCCACACGTGGCGGCGTCCAAGTACGGCGGCGCATCAACCCTGCGGCGGGTGCAATGACCAGCGTTATCTGCCGTGCTTGCAGCAACCACGAAGTAGTTCCGCAGTCTTTCCGCAACTTCATGCGTGTGGTCGACAGATCGATTCACGAGACCGCATGAACCGGTGTATTTTTCGATCAACAACGCGGCATGAGCAGGGGCTGGAGCTGGGCCGATGATCATCTACCAATGGACCGGAATCGAATCCAAGGCGCTGCGCGAAGCAATGCAACTGACCACCGAGGAATTCGCTCTGGCAGTTCAAGTTTCGCCGAGAAGCATCGACGCATGGGAGTCTGCGGGCGCGAACGCCTCACTACGCGCATCCAGCAAACGTCAACTCGAAAAGGTGCTGGCCTCAGCACCAGATAGTGTCGTCGCCAGGTTCGCCACGAGGCTGGGACTCGAGCCCGACAACCCAAGCAACGTCGATCGCAGTTCGTTGGCAACGGTTACGCTGGCGAATGACACCCTAGGTCGACACACGCTGGCCGTTCTGGGTGCCGATGAAGCTGATCAGGTATGGGTTCCGGCCCGCACCACCGCTGGAGAGGTCATTCTCGTGTCACTCCCACGTCGCACCATAGTCACCGGGATCGGGGTCGGCGCGCTATCCGCCGCTGTCGGCATCAAGCCTGCGGCCGTCCTCGCGAACACACCCGACATCGACCGCCTCGACCACTTCCGAAGGCTGCGCCTGAACCTCATCGAGAGCGACAACTTACACGGATCCCGTGACGTAATCCCTCTGGTAGAGCAGAGCATTGAGAGGATCGGGCAGCTTAGGCGCGCCGGGATCGGCGATCCAGCCGGAATGCAGCGAATGCGCGTCCTCTACGCCGAGTTCGCGGCCTGGCTGCACCAAGATTGCCGCAACTGGGATCGGGCACAACACTGGACCGACCGAGCATTGACATGGTCACATCAGCTCGGCGACCCGTACTCGATCGCGGCCACGCTGATCCGCAAAGCCCAGATCGCCAACGATATGGGTGAGGGGGACGAAGCGCTCGAACTCGCGGAAGCGGCCGAACGCGCCGCCCCGCCCGGAACCCGGTTCGGCGCAGTCGCATACGCGTTTGCTGGACAAGGCTGCGCGCTGTCCGGTAATCGTGGTGACAGCGAACGCGCCTTTGACCGCGCCCGTGCATTGGCCGACGACGCGAGCGTTGATCCGTCGTGGGGATTCTTCCTGGACCATTCATACATCGACGTTCACCAAGCGCAAGGACGAGTAGCACTCGGCGATTACCAGGGTGCGATCGACCAGTTCAGCCGGGCGATCAGCGCCATGAGGTCCGGGCAAACTCGCGACCAGGCTGTTTATGTCGCGCGGCAAGCAGTCGCCTACGCCAAGGCAGGAGACGCCGAACCTGCCGCCCGCCTCGGTCAGGCCGTGCTGGAAATTGGCGTCAGCACCGGATCGGAACGCATCCTGCACAACGTCCGCAACGTTTACAACATGATCGACCACAAGAGTCGACAGGCCGAGGTCGTCGAATTCCGCGCCGCAGCGGAGCGATGGGCAATCGGGTGACCGCACATCCTGCTCTCCATCGGCGGCCAGCGTCGACGGCTACGTCTACGGCAGCAGCACTTGAACACCTAATGCTGTCCAATGCACCGGATTTCAAGGAGATCTCATGAGTCAGCGCGACCACCACTACTGGATGAATCGTGCGATCGACCTCGCTAAGCTGTGCCCCGTTGTGGAGGGTGCATTCTCGGTCGGCGCGGTCATCGTGGTCGACGGAGCGGAGATTGCAACCGGTTACTCGCGTGAGACCGACCCGAAGGTGCACGCCGAGGAATCGGCGCTCGACAAGCTCGACGCAAACGATCCGCGGCTGACGCGGGCCACCATCTACAGCACCCTCGAGCCCTGTTCCGAGCGTGCGACCAAGACCCGCGTGCCCTGCACCGACCGCATCTTGCAGGCAGGTATCCCGCAAGTCGTCATCGCCTGGCGTGAGCCGTCGACGTTCGTTGAGGACTGTGTTGGCGTCGAGAAACTGGAGCAGCAGGGCGTTACCGTTATTGAGCTTCCCGAGCTGGCAGACGCAGCAATGTCGATGAATCGTCATCTCAATCTGTCGTAGCGCTGCAGCGACAAAAGGCCGCCCGTCAGACCGGGTACCGATATTATCTTCAATTATTCTGGATAACCGCGACGCTCCAATAGCAGACCAAATTTTTGTGTTCTGATGTTGATGAGGCCATTCCGTGGGGCATTCGGTGGTGGTATTCGGTGGCGTCTTCCGTGCGACGATCAAAACACGCCGCCCCGAAACTGCGAGACCACTGGTCAGACGGCATATCCCCGGCCGGGTGTCATCCAGGATTGTCTATATACAACACGTATATAGACATCCGTCGTCGCGCCATGTCGGCGGTGTTGCGGTGCCGCAGCCGGTCGGGCCGGTGTCCGGTCGTTCCTGCGGAGGGTCCGTCCGTCCCTCTTTCTCTGCCCTTGTTTCGTGCTGTCTGGCCCCGTGCTGTCGGCGGTGTCGCGGTGCGAGCGGACTCGCGCCCGGCGATCGTTCGAGCGGATCGTCGTCGCGACCGACCGCGAGCCGAGCCAGCATCGCGACCGTAACCTGCCGGTGCCCGGGGATTCGCGAAGTCCCCGGGCTATGGGACGGCGAGGTCATGGTGGTGAGGGTCGGTCCCGTGACGAGTAGATACTTCAGCGACCCCGGCACGCCGCGCTCGATCGCCTGCGTCAACGCCCTCGTCTGCGGTCGAGAGTGCCCGATGGAAGTCGTCGGACCCTGAGCCGGGACACGCCGAAACGCGCCCCCGCTGCAGATACGTGTCCACCGGATCGACTGCCGCTGACCTGCGCATAGTTCTCGAGGGAGGATGGTGTGGTTACCGTCCCGCAATCTGGGGTGTCCGTTGTGAAATATCGGCGCAACGCTGCGCTCCTAGGGTTGGCGGCAGGGGAACGTGGAGCGAGGTGTGGCGTGGATCTGGACACGATTCGGGATGTGGTTGTGGCGCGGGGGCGGGCCGACCTGGCTTTCGTAGGCGAGGGTTGTGGGGTGCTTGCCGGGGGGACGTTCTTGTTTTCGGAGCCGCAGGAGGGGATGGATCGGCTGGTTGATATCACTGCGCTCGGGTGGCCCGCGTTAGCGGAGACGGACGAGGGGCTGGAGATCGCGGCCACCTGCACGTTGGCGGAGTTCGCGGGGGCCGCGCCAGGGCGGGAGCTGGGAGCGCAGGCGTTGCGGGCGCACTGGCCGGGGACGGCATTGTTCGCGCAGGCGTGTCGGGCGTTGGTGGCGTCACACAAGATATGGCGCACGGCGACGGTGGGTGGGAATGTGTGTCTGTCGTTGCCCGCCGGGGCGGTATTGGGTGCATTGGTGGCATTGGACGGCGTCGCGCTGGTGTGGCGTCCGGATGGGAGTGATCGGCGGATTCCCTTGCGGGAGTTCGTGCTCGGTCCGGAACGTAATGTGCTCGCCGCGGGCGAGGTATTGCGATCGATTACCGTACCGACCCGAAGTCTGCACGCGCGCACCGCTTTCCGGAAGCTCGCGCTGGCGCCGCTCGGTCGCTCCGGTGCGGTTGTCATGGGTCGCCGTGAGGTGGACGGCCACTGCGCACTGACCATAACCGCCGCGACGACCCGGCCGATAGTGCTGGATTTCGATGGGACGCCCGGTGACGCCGAGGTGCGGGGTGCGGTGGCGGCCATCGATCCGACGCTCTGGTTCGACGATCCGCACGGAGCCCCGGACTGGCGGCGCCATATCGCCGGTGCGCTGGCCGGCGCGGTCGCGACCGAGTTACGCACCGAAGTCGGTGATGGGCAATGAGATTCGAGGTGGACGGTCAGTCGGTGTGGGCCGAACCTCGTCCCGGCCAATGCCTGCGTACGTTATTGCGCGAATGCGGCCATTTCGCGGTGAAGAAAGGTTGTGATGCGGGCGATTGCGGCGCGTGCACCGTGCAACTCGACGGTGTGCCCGTGCATTCGTGCCTCGTTCCCGCTTATCGTGCCGCCGACCGCACCATAACCACCGCTGCCGGGCTCGGCACCCCCGACGAGCCGCACCCGGTCCAGCGGCGATTCCTCGACTCCGCCGCCTTCCAATGCGGTTTCTGCACCGCGGGCATGGTGGTCACCGCCGCGGGCCTCGGCTGTGCCGGCCCGACCGCCCCGGATCCCGAGACGCTACCGGAGCTCATGAAGGGAAATCTCTGCCGCTGCACGGGGTACCGCGTGATCGCCGACGCCATCGGCGCGGCGCCCGGTTCTCCCCCTGATGCGGGCGCTGACGTCGCCCCCGACTCGGCACCCGGTTCACCCACGGTGGGCGGGACGGATCGAGTCGCGATATCGCGGATCGTCGGTTCGGGTACCCAGCCCGAATCCGCAGACGCCGCCTTCGGACGAGCGGGCACCGGTGTCGGCGCGCCCGCCGGGCCCCGGATCGTCACGGGCGCAGAGCCATTCACCTTTGACATCCTGCCTGGTGATGCCGAGGCGCCACCCACGGCCCCGCTGCACATCGCGGTCCTGCCGAGCCCGCATCCGCATGCGCGAATCGTCGCCATCGAGACCACAGCGGCCGAGGCCCTGCCGGGTGTGCACGCGGTGCTCACCTACGCGGACGCGCCCGATATCGCCTTTTCCACCGCGCGCCACGAACTTCGAGTCGACGATCCGGACGACACCTACATCCTGGATCGCACGGTGCGCTTCGTCGGACAGCGGGTCGCGGCCGTGGTGGCGGACAGCCTGGATATCGCGCGCGCGGGCTGCCGAGCGCTCAAAGTCGAGTACGACGTCCTACCGGCGGTATTCGATCCGGCCGAGGCACTGCTGCCGGCCGCGCCGAAACTGCATGGCGATAAACCGGATTCGGCTCGCATCGCCGATACCGAACGCAATCTGATCGCGGAGATCAACGGCGAGGTCGGCGATGTCACCGCGGGCCTCGCCGCAGCGGCACAGGTGATCAGTGGTGTCTGGCATTCACCGCGCGCTCAGCACGTCCATCTGGAAACCCACGGCGGTATCGGCTGGTTGGACGCGGACGGCAGGCTGGTCATCCGCTGCAGCACACAGGTCCCGTTTCTGGTGCGCGACGAGCTGTGTCAGATATTCGGCTTGCCGCGGGACCAGGTGCGCGTATTCGCCAAGCGCGTCGGCGGTGGGTTCGGTGCCAAACAGGAGATGCTGGCCGAGGATCTGATAGCACTGGCGGTCCTGCGCACCGGCCGTCCCGTGCAGTACGAATTCACCCGCACCGACGAATTCACCAGTGCCACCTGCCGTCATCCGATGCGGGTCGCGGTCACCGCGGGCGCGAATGCCGACGGCCTGTTGACGGCACTGTCCATCGACGTGCTCGCCGACGCCGGGGCCTACGGCAATCACAGTACCGGCGTGCTGTTCCACGGCGTCGGCGAATCCATCGAGGTCTACCGCTGTGCCAATAAGCGCGTCGAGGCGAAGACGGTTTACACCAACAACATTCCCTCCGGCGCATTCCGCGGCTACGGCCTCGGCCAGCTCATCTTCGGTGTCGAGTCGGCCATGGATGAATTGGCACGCGCACTCGATATCGATCCGTTCGAACTCCGTCGCCGCAATGTCATCGTCCCCGGTGACGCGTTCGTCGGCGCGCAAGTGAGCGACAGTGATCTGGACTTCGGCAGCTACGGCCTCGATCAATGCCTCGACCTGGCCGAACGAGCCCTACTGCGCGGCAACGGCGCCCGCGCGCCCGGACCGGACTGGCGGGTCGGCACCGGAATGGCGCTGGCCATGATCGCCACCATTCCGCCGCGCGGTCACCGCTCCGAGGCCACCGTCACCCTGCTCCCCGACGGACGCTACGAACTCCGGGTGGGCACAGTGGAATTCGGCAATGGCACCACGACCGTGCACGCCCAACTCACGGCGACGGCGCTGCACACCGACGTGCGCCGCATAGTGATCCGTCAATCGGACACCGATGTCGTCGGCCACGACACCGGCGCCTTCGGATCCACGGGCATCACCGTCGCGGGCAAGGCCACCTACGCCGCGGCCGTGGCATTGCGCGAGCACATCCTGGTCCGCGCCGCCAAGCTGACCGGTAGCGTCGAAGCGGAGTGCGTGCTGACGGCCGATGGTGTCCGCTGTGGCGATCGACTGATCGGTGCCACCGAACTCCTGGCCGATGGCGAGTTGTCCGGATACGGCGAACACGCGGGCAGCCCGCGTTCGGTCAGCTTCAATGTGCAGGCCTTCCGGGTCGCCGTGCAGCCGGAGACCGGGGTGGTGCGCATCCTGCAATCCGTCCAGGCCGCCGATGCGGGTACGGTGCTCAACCCGGTGCAGTGCCGCGGTCAGGTGGTCGGCGGCGTGGCCCAGGCCATCGGCACCGCACTCTACGAGGACATGCGTTCCGCGCAGGGCGTGGTAATCACGCGGACGCTGCGGCACTATCACATCCCGCAGTTCGCCGATCTGCCGCATACCGAGGTCTACTTCGCCGAAACCGCCGATGACCTGGGCCCACTCGGTGCCAAATCGATGAGCGAATCCCCGTACAACCCGGTCGCCCCCGCATTGGCGAATGCCATCCGCGATGCTGTCGGGGTACGACAGACCGGTTTGCCGATGACGGCGGACCGCATCTGGCGCGCCCTTCAGGAAGGAGACCAGGGGTGACAACACGGCTACCCGAGAATGTCCGCGCTCGCATCGACGCGCTGCTCGACACGGTCGACGCCGACTTGCGGACCCGGTACCCGGGCACCGACGGTCGGGTCCAGCCGATCCACACCGCCTACGTCCCCGCCGACCGGGCCACCGCCACCACCCCCGCTGACTGGGGTGCGGCGGCGCTGGAGTTGCTCGATCGCCACCGCGACCTGCTCGCCGGAATCGACGGCACCGCCGCGCTGCCCGCAGTGCGCACACAACTCGAGCAGCGGCCGATCCAGGATCTGCGCATCGACTTCGAGGACGGCTACGGTTTCCGTGCCGATGCCGAGGAGGACCGGGCCGCCACTGATGCGGGCGCGGCACTCGCCGCGTGGGTGCGCCAACCCGGTGGGCCGGCCGGTCTCGGCATCCGGATGAAGGGCCTGGGCGGCACCGAACGTACTCGTGCCTTGCGCACCCTCGAGCTGGTCTTGGATGCCGCCGGTGGGGTGCCGCCGGGATTCGTCTTCACGGTCCCGAAGATCCGTGCGGCTGAACAGGTTTCAGCGCTGGTCGCGCTTTGTGACGGACTCGAGCACGGCTCCGGACTCGATGCGGGCACGCTGCGGTTCGAATTGCAGATCGAGAGCCCGCAGGCGATTATCGCCGCCGACGGCAGCGCACCGATCGCGAAGATGCTCGGTATGTCCGAAGGTCGTTGCAGTGCTTTGCATTTCGGCACGTACGACTACACGGCCGCCTGCGGAATCGCCGCGCCCGATCAGGCGCTCGACCACCCGGCAGCGGATTATGCGAAATCGGTCATGCAGGTGGCCGCGGCGCAGACGGGGGTCTGGATCTGTGACGGCTCCACTCAGATCGTGCCGGACCGTGACCCGGAATCCGCACTGCGCAACCACCATCGGCTCGTGGGCCGGGCGCTGCGCCTCGGCTACTACCAGGGCTGGGATATGCACCCGGGCCACCTGATCACCCGTTGGCTGGCCACTTATGAGTTCTTCCGTCGAGCCATCGACGTCGCGGTCCCGCGTCTGGTCGCCTACCTCGATCGGCGCTCCGGCGGTGTGATGGACGAACCCGCCACCGCGGAAGCCCTGGCGGCCACGGTATTACGCGGCCTGAACTGTGGTGCGCGCAGCACCGAGGAACTGCGTGCGCTCGCGCCCGTACTGACTCCCGACGTGCTGCGGGCACTCGTCGCGCGCGCGCCGATTCCGCAGGAGGCGTCATGAGCGGAGCATCGCGTGGCCGTGGTGGTCGGGCGACGGGTGGGCATGACTACGCAGGAGGTGTTATGAGCAGCGATGCCATCGGGGTCGATGGTCGGCGTGACGCCGTGGATTTCACACTGCTGCCCGATCTGGCGGTCCGCCCGCTCGGCGGCTCGGTCATCTGGGCCAACGACGAATTCTTCGCGGAGAAGGAGAATTTGATCAATCCGGGTCCGTCGGAATACCGACCGTCGACCTTCGGACACAAGGGCCAGATCTACGACGGCTGGGAAACCCGCAGGCACCGCGGCCGACCCGGCGACGATTCGGCCATCGTGCGCCTGGGCGTCCCCGGCGTGGTCCGCGGCATCGTGGTGGATACCGCCTGGTTCAAGGGCAACTATCCGCCCGCGGTTTCGGTTTCCGCACTCGAGATCGACGGCTATCCGCCCGCGGACACCATTGCCGTTCGCGACGACTGGGTAACCTTGATCGACCGCGCCCCGATAACCGGCGACAGCCGCAATCGGTTCTTGATCGAGAACGAAAACCGTTGGACCCATGTGAAACTCACCATGCACCCGGACGGCGGAGTCGCCCGGCTGCGCGTACACGGCGAGGGCAGGCCCGATCCGAGGCTGCTCGGCCTCGGCCCGCTGGACCTGGCGGCACTGGAAAACGGCGCCCTGGTCCTGGATTGCTCCAACCGCTTTTACAGTTCGCCGAATCAACTGCTCTACCCGGGGCTGGCGCGAAAAATGGGCGACGGCTGGGAAACCGCCCGCCGCCGCGACGACAGCAATGACTGGGTGCGCATCCGACTGGCCGGACCCGGCCTCATCCGCCTCGCCGAGATCGATACGTCGTATTTCCTCGGCAATAGCCCCGGTTCGGCCCGGCTCACCGGCCGCACCACCGACGGCACCGAACTCGAATTGCTGCCGCGCACCGAATTGCTGCCCGATACCAGGCATCGCTTCGCGATCGCGCCGATGGCGGCCTCGGTCGAGGAGGTCCGGCTGGATATCTACCCGGATGGCGGGCTCGCGCGACTGCGGCTCTTCGGCGAACTGGGAGGCTGAGCCGGCATGAGCGAACGAGATTTCGTCGGATACGGCGCCACGCCACCGGATCCGCGGTGGCCGGGTGGTGCGAAGATCGCGGTCCAGTTCGTCCTCAATTACGAAGAGGGCGCGGAGCACAATGTGCTCGACGGCGATCCGCACTCGGAGACGTTTCTCTCGGAAATGACTCCCGCACAAGCCTTTCCGAATCGCCACATGAGTATGGAATCGCTGTACGAATACGGCTCCCGCGCCGGACTGTGGCGGGTCCTGCGCGCCTTCGAACGCCGCGACCTACCGCTGACCGTTTTCGCCGTCGCCCGTGCCATGCAGCGAAATCCGGAGGCGGTGGCCGCCTTTCGGGAACTCGGCCACGAAATCGCCAGCCACGGTCTGCGCTGGCAGTCCTACCAACTCACCGACCGCGACACCGAGCGCGAGCATATGGCCGAGGCGGTTCGAATTCTCACCGAACTCACCGGCGCGGCCCCGCTCGGCTGGTACACCGGCCGCGATTCCCCGCACACCAGGGAACTGGTGGTCGAACACGGCGGTTTCGTCTACGACTCCGACTCCTACGCCGACGATCTCCCGTACTGGGTCACCGTGCACGGCCGCAATCACCTGGTCGTTCCGTACACCCTCGACACCAACGACATGCGCTTCGCCTCACCCGCGGGTTTTCCGAGCGGCGACCAATTCTTCGCCCAGCTCCGCGACGCCTTCGACGTGCTCTATCGCGAAGGCGCGGAGGGCAGTCCGAAGATGTTGTCGATCGGTCTGCACTGCCGTCTGGTCGGCCGCCCGGCCCGCATCGCGGCTCTCGAGCATTTCCTCGACCATGTCCAGTCCCACAACGATGTCTGGATCACCCGGCGCATCGATATCGCCGAGCACTGGCGCCGTACCCACCCGGCCCCGATTGGCGTCCGATGACAGCGCCCACCGAAACCGGTGCGGGAATGGGCGGTTCGGATCGTTTCAGGAGAAAAGATCGCGGACGAACGGCAGCGAATCCGGCAGCGACGCGTTGACCGTCCCGTCGTGATCGTCGGGGTAGACGTGCAGTGTGACCGGCTGGCGGTTGGCCGTGAGCACCGCGGCGAACCGGAGCGTCTCCGGGGTGATCACATCGGTATCGCGCAGGCCCTGGCCCAGGAACAGCGGCCGGTCGTAACCGGATTCGGGCAGGCCGAGATATCCGGCCAGCAGTCCGTGCAGATTCGGAATCTGCGCGAGCGGGCGCGCGAACAGATCGCCGACCAGCACGCCGTCCGCGCCGAGCGCATCGGCCAGCGGGCTGACGCACATCTCGCGGGCCCGGATGAGCCAGTCGCGCCCGGAGTCGGTCAGGAAGGATTCGATATCCAGCTCCGGATAGATCGTGCGCAACCCGTTGAGGATGTAGAGCACATACGCGGTGCTGTGGCGGTTCACCGTGATCGGCGGCACCTGCGGGCCGAGCAACTGCAGAATGTCTTCGATGTACGCGGGCACGCCGGTGCCGACCGCGCCGCGGTAATCGAGTTCCGGTCCGCCGAATTCGGTCGCGTACCGGGCGGTGAACACGGCCGCGCCGCCGCCCTGTGACTGTCCGACGACCACCCATTTCCGCGCCAGCGACGAGTACTGCCTGGTGGCAGCCTTGACCGCGTCGACGACATTGTGCGCCTCGACGCGTCCATCGAGGTAGGGATGCTCGCCCGGCGTTCCGATTCCGGCATAGTCGGCGGCCACGATCGCGTATCCCTGGCGCAGCCAGGTCCCCAGATACGCCCAGTCCCGCTGGACCGCGGCGGGGCCGGCGATGCTGTAGGCGCAGTCGTCTCCGAGCCCGACCGTGCCGTGCGCCCACGCGATCACCGGCCAACCACCCGCGGGTGCCTCCCCGGGCGGAAAGTAGACCGCGGCGCTGGCCACCGTCGGCGCATCGTTCGTGGTGGTCGTCGCGTACAAGATGCGGCTGGAATCCGCCGAACCGGGTGGGGTGGCCGCCGCGGCCAGCGGCGCCACGGATTGCACTGCGCCCGGATCGGCGCCCGCCGCGGGCAGTTGCGGCAGCCCCAGACCACATACGACGGCAGCGATGAACCACAGTTTCCGCACAGAAGCTCCTTTCGGACGCTGGACGTCTGTCCGTGATGGACTCGGTCTGTCCGATCGAACCATTGCCGTCCCCTCTCGAGGTGGCGGAGGCCACACAGACGCTTGTGAAGGTGCTCACAACCCGGAATGTCGGGCGCGTCGGATGGCGACTCTTCGGCCGATCACAAACAGTACGGGCGTTACGCTAAAACCGCATGTCAGAGCTACCGGCGGGTAGGTTGCATGCGTGCAATTTGCAGGCAAATTTCGCAAAGTTGGCAAACACCTGTTGAAACCTAGCTCGGATTCACACTTGCAACAGGTAGACGGCTATTTCCTGGTGTGCCATCGTGTGGAAGTACACCCCATGGGCCTAGCAAGCCTGCAAATTGCCGCCACAGCAGTTCGAGCGCTGCTCGACCGTGGGGCACCGAAACGAAGAAGTGGAGTCAGAGATGTCGAACGTCGGCACCCCGAAGACCGCTGCGGAGATCCAGCAGGATTGGGACACCAACCCGCGCTGGAAGGGCGTCACCCGCAACTACACCGCCGAGCAGGTGTCGAAGCTGCAGGGCACCGTCGTCGAAGAGGCCACCCTCGCCCGTCGTGGCTCGGAGATCCTCTGGGACCTCGTGAACAACGAGGACTACATCAACTCCCTCGGCGCCCTCACCGGTAACCAGGCGGTCCAGCAGGTCCGCGCCGGCCTGAAGGCCATCTACCTGTCCGGTTGGCAGGTCGCCGGTGACGCGAACCTGTCCGGCCACACCTACCCGGACCAGTCGCTGTACCCGGCCAACTCGGTGCCGTCGGTGGTCCGCCGCATCAACAACGCGCTGCTGCGTGCCGACGAGATCGCCAAGGTCGAGGGCGACACCTCCGTCGCCAACTGGCTGGCCCCGATCGTCGCCGACGCCGAAGCCGGCTTCGGTGGCGCGCTGAACGCCTACGAACTGCAGAAGGCCATGATCGCCGCCGGTGCCGCCGGTGTGCACTGGGAGGACCAGCTGGCCTCCGAGAAGAAGTGTGGCCACCTCGGCGGCAAGGTGCTGATCCCGACCCAGCAGCACATCCGCACCCTGACCTCCGCGCGTCTGGCCGCCGACGTCGCCGACGTGCCTTCGGTCATCATCGCCCGCACCGACGCCGAGGCTGCCACCCTGATCACCTCGGACGTGGACGAGCGTGACCGTGAGTTCCTGGACGGCACCCGCACCGCCGAGGGCTTCTTCGGTGTGCAGAACGGCATCGAGCCCTGCATCGCGCGTGCCAAGGCCTACGCGCCCTACGCCGATCTCATCTGGATGGAGACCGGTGTGCCGGACCTCGAGGTCGCGCGCAAGTTCGCCGAGTCCGTCCGCGGCGAGTTCCCGGACCAGCTGCTGGCCTACAACTGCTCGCCGTCCTTCAACTGGAAGGCGCACCTGGACGACGCGACCATCGCGAAGTTCCAGCGCGAGCTCGGCGCCATGGGCTTCAAGTTCCAGTTCATCACCCTGGCCGGCTTCCACTCGCTCAACTACGGCATGTTCGACCTGGCCTACGGCTACGCCCGCGAGGGTATGACCGCCTTCGTCGATCTGCAGGAGCGCGAGTTCAAGGCCGCCGCCGAGCGTGGCTTCACCGCCATCAAGCACCAGCGTGAGGTCGGTGCCGGCTACTTCGACACCATCGCCACCACCGTGGACCCGAACACCTCGACGGCGGCCCTGAAGGGTTCCACCGAAGAGGGGCAATTTCACTAGCCGCGCCTTCGCGCGGCGTGTTCGCGGCCCCGAAGGCTCGCTTCCGAGCACTCGAGACTCGCGCCTTCGGCGCATGCGCTTCGAGTACTCGGAAGCGAGCCGGCCGCGAACGGTCGGTCGTAAGACTCCCTCCGTGGTTGTCGCTAAGGCAGTTTCGGAGCTTGAACCGGGTGCTCGCTTCAGGGAATGAGGTTTTCCCGACGTGAATACCGCTAATCCTCTACTCCAGTAGGGGTGTACCGCCCTCCCCGCTGAACAGCCCCAGCGGGGAGGGCATCCCTATACCTTGGACCATCGAGGGCGCGCTCACATCCGAGCGTCCTTCGCCACCAGCCACCCGACAGCCAGACAAAAACAGCAGGAGCGGGACGTGAGCAGCGAGAAGATTCAGCGCGTCGGCATCATCGGTGCCGGACAGATGGGTGCGGGAATCGCGGAGGTGTGTGCCAGGGCGCATATCGACGTGCTCGTCTACGAACAGACTCGGGAACTAGCCGCGGCGGGCCGCGCTCGCATCCTGCGCTCGCTGGACCGTGGCGTGAGCAGCGGCAAGATCACCGAGCGCGAACGCGAACAGGCCGCGTGGCGGCTGCGGTTCACCTCCGACCTCGGCGATTTCGCCGACCGCCAGCTGGTGGTCGAGGCAGTGCTCGAGGACGAGAAGGTGAAGACCGCCATCTTCGCCGAACTCGACAAGGTCGTCACCGATCCGGACGCGGTGCTGGCCTCCAACACCTCCTCCATCCCGATCATGAAGATCGCCGTCGCCACCGCCAATCCGGAGCGCGTGGTCGGCATGCACTTCTTCAACCCGGTGCCGGTGCTGCCGCTGGTCGAGCTGGTCACCACGCTGAAGACCAGCGAGGCGGTGTCCGCGCGCGCGGAGGCCTTCGCCAGCGATGTGCTCGGCAAGCAGGTCGTGCGCTCGGCCGACCGCTCCGGCTTCGTGGTGAACGCGCTGCTGGTGCCGTACCTGCTCTCGGCCATCCGGATGGTCGAATCCGGCTTCGCCACCAAGGAGGACGTCGATAAGGCGATGGTGCTCGGCTGCGCCCACCCGATGGGTCCGCTGGCACTGACCGACCTGGTCGGTCTCGACACCGTGAAGTCCATTGCCGACTCCATGTACCAGGAGTTCAAGGAGCCGCTGTACTCGGCGCCGCCGCTGCTGATGCGCATGGTCGAGGCCGGACTGCTCGGCAAGAAGACCGGCGCGGGCTTCTATCAGTACAAGGTCTGATGCTGTGTTGAATTTGCCGCGCCTGCGGCGCGGCGTGTTCGCGGCCCCCTTCAGTCTCGCGTCCGAGCCGTCGAGACTCGCGACTTCGTCGCATGCGCTTCGACGGCTCGGACGCGAGACGGGCCGCGAACGGTCGCTCGTAAGACTCGCTCCGTGGTGGTCGGTGCTGGTGGGGCGTTCGGCACCTGATGTACACGCGCCAGACGGGGCCGGTCTCCGACTGCGGCGCGTGCGCTTCGACGGCTCGCACGCGAGACGGGCCGCGAAGGTCGCTCGTAAGACTCACTCCCTTGTGGTCGCTCAGGTGTCAACGGTCACTCGAGCGACCACCGCGGAGTCTGATCCTGCCGATGCTGTCAGCGGCATAGGCTGCAAGACAAGGTCGGGCCGTGACCAGCGGCTCGGCCGAAATACCGAGAGCGCAGTGCTGCCGCGGGGACTGGGTCGAGGACTCCGCGCAGGTGATCGAAAGGGACCCCGCTCATGGTCAACGTCACCGACGGTTTCGGATCCAGCATTCTCGGCTACCCGAGGATCGGGCCGCACCGGGAACTCAAGCGGGCCCTCGAGGGCTATTGGCGTGGTGGCGTTTCCCGCGACCAATTGCTCGCGGTTGGGCGCGATATCCAGCAGCGGCAGTACAGCGGGCTGGCCGCCACCGGTCTGACCCAGGTGCCTGGCAATACCTTCTCCTTCTACGACCACGTTCTCGACAATGCGCTGCTCTTCGGTGCGGTGCCCGCACGGTTCAAGCCCTATCAGGACGAGCTGCACCCGCTGGACTTCTATTTCCTGATGGCGCGCGGTCGTCCGGACCTGCCGCCGCTGGAGCTGGTGCGGTTCTTCGGTACGAATTACCACTACCGCCAGCCCGAACTCGACGAGAACACCGAATTCTCGCTGCACCCCGAGGCTTTGCTCGACGAATGGGATCGCGCCAGGGCCAGCGATATCGAGCTGCGCCCGGTGGTGCTGGGTCCGGTGTCGCTGCTGCTGCTGTCCAAGGCGGGCCATATCCCCGGTGAGGCAGGCGGTTTCGACACCCTCAACCTGTTGGACAAGCTGCTCCCGGTGTACGAGGAGCTGTTCGAAATCCTCGCCAAGCGCGGGTCGACCTGCGTGCAGTTGGACGAGCCCTGCTTCACCAGCGAGCGCAACTCGGCCGAGCTGGCGGCGTTCGAGCGAGCCTACCAACGACTTTCGACGTCGGCGCTGCGGCCGCGCATGCTGGTCACCGGACAATACGGTGATTTCGGTGAGGCGCTGCGGATCCTGGCCGAAACCAATATCGAGGCCATCGGATTGGATCTGGCCAGCTATCGGATCCAACCAGAAGAGCTCGCGCAGATTCCGGGCATTCGGCGTAAGCGCCTGTACGCGGGTGTGATCAGCGGCCTCAATGTGTGGCGCGCGGACCGCTATGTGACGCTGGAATACCTCAACGAATTGGCGAAGGTGTGTCCCGATCTCGTGGTGTCCACCGGCACGACACTGCTGCACGTGCCCTATGACGTGCTCGCCGAATACGATATCGAGGGCAATGTCGCTGACCGTCTCGCCTTCGCACAGCAGAAGGTGGGCGAGGTGGTTTCGCTCGCGAAAGCCCTTACCGAGGGGCCCTCGGACAAGTGGCGCAAGCGGCCCACCGAGGTGCACTTCAAGCAGAAACATGCGGTGCGGCAACGGGTTTACGCCATCACACCCGATATGCGCGCGCGCGAACCGTATGAGGTGCGCCGCGATGCCCAGCAGCGCAAGCTGAATCTGCCGCTGGTGCCCGCGACCACGCTGGGTTCCTTCCCGCAGACGGACAAGATCCGTCAGGCCCGCTACGACCTGGGCCAGGGCAAACTGTCCTACGACGAATACCGCAAGAAGATCGAGGCCGAGATCGAGGCCACGATCCGCCTGCAGGAGGACATCGGCCTCGATGTGCTCGTGCACGGTGAGCACGAGCGCAACGACATGATCCAGTACTTCGCCGAGTTGCTCGATGGCTTCGCGACTACCCACTTCGGTTGGGTGCAGGTGTACGGATCCCGTTGTGTGCGACCGCCGATCATCTACGGTGATGTTTCCCGGCCCGCGCCGATGTCGGTCGAGTGGATCAGCTATGCCCAATCGTTGACCGATAAGCCGGTCAAGGGCATGGTCACCGGTCCGGTCACCATGATCGCGCGCTCTTTCGTGCGGCAGGATCAGCCGCTGTACGAGACCGCGGATCAGGTCGCGCTGGCCGTTCGCGATGAGGTCGTGGATCTCGAACGGGCCGGGATTTCGATCATCCAGGTCGACGAGCCCGCCATCCGCGAACTGCTACCCATGCGTCCGCAGGGGCGCGCCGAATATCTGCGCTGGGCGGTCGCGGCATTCCGCCTGGCCACCTCCGGCGTCAAGCCGGAGACCCAGATCCACACGCATATCGGCTACTCCGGTCGCACCGAAGTGGTCGACGCGATCGAAGAGCTCGATGCCGATGTCACCGCGATCGTCGCGACCCGCTCGATCGAATGGGTGTTGAAGGCGCTCAAGGAGGATTCCGCAACGGGGCACGGCCTGAGTCACGGCGTCGGTCCCGGTGTCTACGAGAGTCGTTCGGCGCGGATTCCGGACATCGATGAGCTCGATGAATTGCTCACGGCCGCCGCCGAAGCCGTCAGTCCGGAACGTCTGTGGGCGAATCCGGACGGCGGTCTGAAGACCCGCCACTACTGGCAGCTGGAGCCCTCGCTGCGCAATATGGTCGCGGCCGCGCGTCGCGTTCGTCGGCGGGCCACACTGCCGGAGTAATGCCGGAGGCGAAGGCCGCCGCCATGTCTCGGGACGTGGCGGCGGCCTTTTCGGCTCGGGGGATGGATGCCATTTCAAATCGGTACAGTACGTACCGTATCGTTGAGATATGGCTGAGCAGACATGGCCCGAGTCGTTGCCGGTGGCCCAGGTTCGAATTGCCAGGCCCACCAATCGGTTGGTAGAGGTCGTGCGGTTCTACGTCGAGGGGTTGGGACTGCGCGAGCTCTACCGATTCGAAAATCACGCGGGCTACGACGGTGTAATGCTCGGGTTGCCGGGCACCGGATATCACCTGGAGTTCACCACCCACGTGGACGGCAGTCCCGGCGATGCGCCGAGCGCGGAAAACCTACTCGTGCTCTACTTTTCGACCGAAACCCAGATGTACGACGTCGCAGAGCGCCTCGGCGAATTCGGTGTCGAGCCGGTGCCCGCCGAGAACCCGTACTGGGCGGCTAACGGCGGCCTGACCTTTCCGGATCCGGACGGCTGGCGAGTTGTCCTGATGCCACGACCGGTTTTCTGATGCCGGGACGCGCCCGCGAGGACCGCATCGACTCCGCGGTGCTCGCCGCCACCCGAGAGCTGTTGGGCGAGAACGGTTATGCCGAAATGTCCATCGGCCAGGTGGCGGCCAGAGCCGGTCTGCACCGCCCGGCGATCTACCGTCGCTGGCCCTCGAAACGTCACCTGGTCGTCGATGTCGTCGCCGACCTATTGGGTTTGCAACCGACACCGAATACCGGCGACCTGCGCGCCGATCTGACCGCCGCAATGCGCAACCTGGTCGCCGCGCTACGCGATACCTCGCTGAGCCACGTACTACCGGCGTTGGTGGCCGATCTCGCCAACGACCCGGAGCTGCGCGCGCATTTCCTGGCAACGGTATTCGAACCACGCAGGCGAACCACCGCGATCGCCCTGGAGTCGGCGATCCACCGAGGCGATATCGATCCCGATATCGATCTCGATT
Source organism: Nocardia sp. NPDC052112 (assembly GCF_040680135.1). Lineage (NCBI taxonomy): Bacteria > Bacillati > Actinomycetota > Actinomycetes > Mycobacteriales > Nocardiaceae > Nocardia > Nocardia sp. NPDC052112. The sequence goes on from NZ_JBFAWD010000011.1 coordinate 160,728, forward strand.
TCGTCCTCGACGCCGTCGCCGCGCCGATCTACTACCGCGCCCTCTTCGGCCATCTCCCCCTGACCGACTCCCTAGCCGCCCAGTCCGTCGACAACCTGCTCCGTGCCATAGCCCGCTGACCGGAATGGTCGGCCGCCTGCCGGTGTTGGTCCGTTGAACCGGGCACCCCGTCCACCATCCGGGCATCCGGTGTGCAGGGTGCCCGGTGCATAGACGGGGTGCCCCATATGAACTCTGTTAGGACGCCGGAATCGGGAGTGCCATGCGTTTGGGAGAAGTGGTCGAGGAGGGGAGCGCGCTTCGGGTCGGGATCGCACCGCACCGGTTGTGGCCGGACAATGCGTTCGAGATCGACGACGTTGTCGAAACCGCGCGTACCGCAGAGCAATTGGGGTTCGACCGCATTGTCGCGGGGAGTCATGTGCTCGCCGGCGACCTGGGGGTCACGCATGAGCCGTTGATCCTGCTGTCGGCGATCGCGGGTGCGACCTCGCGCATCGGCATCGCGACCAGTGTGCTGATCTTGCCGCTGTACAACCCGGTCGTGCTGGCCCATCAGACCGCGACACTCGACCGGCTCTCGCGTGGTCGGTTCGCGCTCGGCGTCGGAACAGGTTGGGACCGGTCCGAATTCGATGCGGTCGGGGTGTCGTTCGGGGAACGTGGCCGGCGCACCGACGCGCATTTGGCAGTGCTCACGTCGTTGTGGCGGGGTGATTCCGAGCCGCGGATCGGTGTCGCGCCGCGCACGGCCGATGGACCACCGGTGTGGGTCGGTGGGCGCAGCGATGCAGCACTGCGCAGAGCCGTGCGCTTCGGCAGCGCATGGCACGGTCCCGTCGCCGATCCCGCCGAACTGGACCGAATCCGCAGGCAACTCACCGAACTCGCCGCAGCATCCGGCATCGAGCGGCAGCCGCTGCGAGTGACCTCGGTGGCCTTCGTGGTCCCACCTGGATTCACCGCCATCGACCGCGATCCGGGACGGCTGCTCGGTGGCGGGCAGCCGACGGCCGCGAGCATTGTCGACGAACTCGGGGCGCTGCACGAAGCCGGACTCCACGCCTGCTCGATCTGGCTGCCGGTACCCGGTCCCGCATTCGCCGACGCCATGGCTTGGGTGGCCCAGGAAGTGCTGCCGGAGCTCCGCTGACGCCGCTGGTCTCAGCTGAGCGCAGAGACCGCGAACATGAATGTCGCGCCGGTGACGGTGCAGGCGAGGGTCAGGCGGGAGGGGTGTTCGGCGTGGGCCTCGGGGAGGATATCGGCGGTGGCGAGGTAGAGCAGGAATCCGGCGAAGTATCCGAGGTAGAGGCCGACGGTCCCCGCCGGAACCCGGATGACGGTGCCGACTATCGCACCGATGACCGGGGCGATCGCGTCCAGGGCGAGCAGGATCAAGGCGCGTCTGCGGGCCGAGCCGTAGAGCGTGGTGATGGTGAAGGTGTTGAAGCCGTCGGCGAAATCGTGACAGATGACGGCGATGGCGACCGCGATACCGACGGTGGCTCCGGCCTGGAAACCCAATCCGATGCCGAGACCGTCGAGGGTGCTGTGGAAGATCAGCCCGGCCGCCGCGACCAGCCCGACCGATTCGAAACCGTGCTTGTGCGAACCGAATTCGCCTTCATGACCGGTATGGATGGCGACCGCGCGCTCGATGACGTGGATGGTGAGAAAGCCGATGACGGTGGCGACCAGCGCAGCCGGAAGGCCGAGCACGCTATCGCCCGACTGCTCCAATGCCTCCGGTAGCAGGTCGAAGAACACCACACCCAACAGGACACCTGCCGCCAGCCCCAGCACGAGATGCTTGCGGTCGCCGATCCGCACCGCCACCAGCCCGCCGACCAGCGTCGAGCACATCGATACCAATGCAAGCAGAATCGCCACCGGTCCAGCATCTGCCACCGAAACCGACGGCGCTGCGATATACGCACATCGGGTTCGCGGTCGGTTCGCCACGAGGTCTGGTGACGTGCGGTTTGCGGGATCAGTGGGGGCGGTGCGCGGGCGGGAGCAGCGTGCCGAGGGTGTGCAGGCCCGCGGTGATATCGGTGGCGGTCGGGGCATGGTCCGGGTCGACCAGGTGTTGGATCAGCAGGCCGCCGATCATGGTTTGCAGGATCGCGCCGAGTCGCGGGTCCTGGGCGTCCGGCCCGAAGAAGTCGGATAGCTCGTCGCGTGCCTCGGCCTGAGCTGTGCCGAGTTCGGTGCGCAGTTCGGGGGAGTGCAGCGCCTGGGTCAGGGTTTCGACATTGGCCGACCAGAGGGCGCGATCCTCGGTGAACGAGGTGATCAGCCGCTGGAGGAAATCGCGTAGACGGGCGGCCGGATCCTCGGCATCGTGGGCGCGCAGCGATTCGAGAATCTGCTGCACCGCATCCGCGCTCGATTCCATCATCGCCTGGTAGAGCAGCTTGTCGCGGGTGCCGAAGTGATAGTTGATGGCAGCCAGATTGCTGCCGGAGGCGGCCACGATATCCCGCACGGTGGTGCGTGCATAGCCGCGTTCGGCTAGACACTGTTTGGCCGCTGCGAGCAGATCTTCTCGGGTTCCCACCCCATCAGCGTGGCATACGTCCGTTTGTGACGCACGTTTCAAACAATCGTCTCTGACAAATGTTTGAAACATCTGTATGTTGAGGGCGTAGCCTGCTCCACCACACGGAAGTACGAGACGACCAATGACCGCACAGCGACGGCTTTCTCCGTTCGAGCTCACCTTCTTCGGCTCCGAAACCCGCCTCGGCAGCGTGCCGACCGGCGGTATGCCGCTTTTCATCGGATCCACCGTGCACGGCCTGCTGGATATCGAGATCCTGCGCCGGGTGCTCGACGAACTTGCGGCTCGGCATCCGCTGCTACGCACCAGGCCGGAGGCCGATGCCGATGGCACGCGGTATCTGCGCAGGGACGACACCTACCGGCCGCGTCTCGAGATCGCCGATGGCGGTGAAGCCGAATACCTGAATCTGGTCAATGGACCCCGGGATTGGCGCGACGGCCTATTCCGCGCCCATCTGCTCCGCGACGGTGACCGCGATCGGATCGTCCTGGTCATCCATCACGGAATCGCCGATGGCAGATCGGCTTTCGCGCTGCTGGCGCAGCTGTGGCAGCGTTACACCGCACATGCGACGGGAACCGCACTGCCGCAGTCGGATTTCGATCACGACTTGCCCGATAGCATTGATACCCAACTCGCCGAGGTTGTCTCGGATGTCGAAGTCACCGGGTGGCTCGACCAAATCCGGGCCGCGGCCGCGACAATGGGTCCGGAATCGGCTCCGCATAACTTACCGATCGACGGTGACGGGTTCGGCAACGATCCACTCGGCCGATTCGCGGTGCAGCGAATCGAATTGGATACCACGGAAACCCAGCACATGGTCGACACCGCTCGCGCACAAGGGCTTTCGGTCAACAGCCTGCTCGGCGGCGCCGCACTCGTCGCGATCCGTGCCCAGCTCGAACCCGCGACGGGAGGGCTCCCGGTATTCTGCGGCCACGCGGTGGATGTGCGATCCGAGCTGAACCCGCCGCTGCCCGCGGATACGATCCTGAATTGCGCTTCCGGCGTAGGCACCGCCGCGCTCGTCGCCGAGGACGCGGGGCCGATCGACATCGCACACGAGGTGGCTGCCGGCATGGCGGCCGCACTGGAGCAGCGCGAAGCCCCCATCTTCCTACTCGCCTCGCAGCGCGTCCAGGACGAGACGACCGCCACGGTCCTCGCGGCCGCGCCAACGGTCGCGATCTCCAATATCGGCCGCTTGCCCGCACATTCGACCCCCGAAGGTATCCGCCACATTCGCGACGATGTCTACGCCATGGGCCCCGGCATGCCGCCGAAGCTCACCGTTTTCACCGTCGGCGGGCGCCTGACCATCCAGGTCGAATACGACACCGCCCTGTACAGCCGCGCCCAGATGGGCAAGGTCGGTCTGGCGCTGATCGACGCACTGCAAGGCATGCGCGCCGCATGATCACTCCGGTGGTCGACCGCTGCCGGTGAGGCGAATGGTCAACTGGCGAGTCCACTTTCGCTGTTTCTTCGGCGGCCGCTCGGGCCCTTCGGAATCGCCGTCAGCCTCGACCTCGTAGCGACGGATGTAGGCGCCCGCGAACGCCTGCACCGTCGCGGTGACCGGAATCGCCAGCAGTGCACCGGTCGGCCCGAGTATCGCCGCACCCGCTATGACCGCGCCGAATGCGACGGCCGGATGCATATCCAGCGTGGTCGCGGTGATCCTCGGTTGCAGGACATAGTTTTCGAACTGCTGGTACACCACGATGAAGCCCAGAATCCACAGCGCGGTGGACGGGCCGTGCACCAGGGCGACGAGCACCGGCAGCGCACCGGCGAGATAGGTGCCGACGGTCGGAATGAACTGCGAGACAACGCCGACCCACAGCGCGAGGGCGAATGCGGACGGTACGTCGAGGATACGCAGCGCGACATAGTGTGCGATCGTCGAGCACAGTGCCAGCAGTGCGCGCGAATAGATGTAGCCGCCGGTCTTTTCGACGGCGATATCCCATGCACGCAATACATGTCGCTGGCGGCGCGGCGGCAGCAGCGAGCAGACCGCATTGCGGAAGCGCGGTCCGTCGGCGGCGAAGTAGTAGGTGAACAACAGGACGCCGAGGGCCTGGAAGATGGCACCGATCGCGGCGGTGCCGACACCCCAGGCATTACCCGCCAGCCCGACCAGATAGCGGTCGATGGTGGAACTCCACTCACCGAGATACTTCCGCAGATCGTCGCTGGACAGATGCGTCCTGAAGGTGCGATTGACCCAGTCGACGGCCTGATCCGCGTTGTCGGGTGCGTTCTTGACCAGGGTGGTGACCTGATCGACCAACAGTGCGCCGAGCGTCCACGCGAATGCGACGGTGCCGACGGCCAATACGAGGAAGACCAGTCCGGTCGCCAGCCCGCGTCGAACGCCGCGCGCGGCAAGCCAATTCACCGCGGGCTCGATGGCAAAGGCCAAGAACAGCGAAACCAGTAGTACCAGCAGGAAACCCTGCAGTTTCTGAAGAACCCAGAAGCCGAATACCAGTCCAGCCACCGTGGCCGCCGCGAGCAGGAACGCTCGCAGCAGCCACGGTGGCGGCCCCGCAGTCACATCGGCGGTGACCACCGCCGTTTCGGTGGGCGGGGATTGCTCTTCATCCGCAGACACACCGCCAAGCTACTGAACCGGCGACGAATCGGCGCAACGACACGGACTAGATGGTCGAGGCGTCGATGACGAACCGGTACCGCACATCACTCGCGACGACCCGGTCGTACGCGCCATCGATTTCGTCGGCCGAAATCAACTCGATCTCCGCACCGATCCCGTGTGCGGCGCAGAAGTTCAGCATCTCCTGGGTCTGCGCGATACCGCCGATATTCGAACCGGCCAGCGCGCGCCGGCGTCCGGTGATGGTGAAAGGCTTGATGCTCATCGGGTTCTCGGGCAGGCCGAGGATTACCAGGGTGCCGTCCAGCTTCAGCAGTCGCAGATAGTTGTCGATCGGCAGATCGGCCGAGACCGTATTGAGGATCAGATCGAAGCGGTTGCGCAGATCCCGGAAGGTCTGCTGATCGCCGGTCGCGTAGTAGTGGTGCGCGCCGAAGCGTTTGCCGTCGTCCTGCTTGCTGAGCGAATGGCTGAGCACGGTGACCTCGGCCCCCATCGCCGCGGCGATCTTCACCCCGACGTGCCCGAGTCCACCCATGCCGATGATCGCGACCTGCTTGCCCGGCCCCGCATTCCAGTGCCGCAGCGGAGAGAACAGCGTTATGCCCGCGCACAGCAGCGGCGCCGCGACATCGAGTCCGATGCCCTCCGGAATGGACAGCACGAAGTTCTCGGTCACCACGATCTGGGTCGAGTAGCCGCCCATCGTGTAGCCACCCGGTTGGATGGACGCGTCCACCGGGGAGTTGTAGGTCATGGTGGCCCTGTTGTCGCAGTACTGCTCCTCATTGGCCAGGCAGGGACCGCAGACACCGCAGGAATCGACCATGCAGCCGACGCCGACGCGATCGCCGACCCGATGCTTGGTCACCTCGGCGCCGACCGCGGCGACAATGCCCGCGATCTCGTGGCCGGGGACGCACGGGTATTTGGCGCCGCCCCACTCGTCGCGGGCGGTGTGGATATCGGAGTGGCAGATGCCCGCGTACTTGACATCTATCAGCACATCGCGCGGCCCGGGCGTGCGCCGCTCGATCGCGAGCTTTTCGAAATGCCCATCGGGCTCGGACATCGCATACGCGGCGGCAACGGTCATGCGTACATGCCTACCGTTGCATGCGCAGGTTTGCCAACCGCACCGCCGGAGCAATTGTGCGCGCCATTTTCTGATCTACCGCGTAGGTCTCCGGCCACAATGGAATTGGTCAAGGGCCCAGCCGGAGGCGGGAGAGCGGCATGGACGACGAGCGGCACCGCGTGCCCGAGGGGCGGCGAGTCGGCGGCGGGGGCGCGCTGGCGCTGTTCATGGCGTTGCTGCTCGCCGTCGCCGCATTCTTCGGCCTGCGCGGTGAACTGCCCGACTGGTCGTCGTCCTCGGGTGCGGACAACTCCCCGCCCGCTCTGCTCGAGCCGCTCCCGCCGCTGGATCCGGCGGCGGTGGCGCACACCGTCCAACCGGCGCTGGTGAATATCAGCACGTCCGCGTGGCCGTTCGGAGTCGGCGCGGCCGGATCCGGGATCGTGCTCACCGCCGACGGACAGGTGCTGACCAGCCATCACGTGGTCAAGGGCGCCGAAACCGTGACGGTCACCGATGTCGGCAACGGCACCGTCTACGACGCGACGGTGCTCGGCTACGACGCCGGTGCGGATATCGCGCTGCTGGAGCTCACCGGCGCCACCGATCTGACGATCGCGCGCATCGGACGCTCCGCCGAGCTGCGCGTACACGAGGAGGTACTGGCCATCGGCAATGCCGGCGGCGTAGGCGGCATTCCGACCTCGATCCGGGGCAATATCACCGATCTGAACAGTACGATCGTCGCGCTCAATTCCTCGGATCTGACCCGCAAAGCGCTGACCGGGATGGTGGAGATCGCGGCGCCGGTCACCGCCGGACAGTCCGGCGGCGCGCTCGCCGATCCGGGCGGTGCGGTGGTCGGCGTGATCACCGCCGCGTCCGGCGAGAGCGCACGCGATGTCGGGCACACGGCGAACGGCTACGCGGTTCCGATCGACACCGCGATGCGGGTGGTAGGCCAGATCCGTTCCGGTACGCCCACCGAAACCGTGCACATCGGACCGACCGCGACGCTCGGCGTACTGATCTCCGATGCGAGACCGAGCGGGGCACGGGTCGATGTCGCACTGTATGGATTGCCGGCCTATACCGCCGGGCTCACCGATGGTGATGTGATCACCTCGATCGACGGTCGTGACATCACCAGCGCGCAGGCGCTGCGGGCGGCGATCAATGTGCACAAACCGGATGACACTGTGCAACTGGGCGTTCTCGGTGTCGGCGGCGGGCAACGCACGGTGACCGTCGTGCTCGCGCTCGGCACACCGAACTAGACCAGCGACAGCCAGTAGTCCTGGAACTTCAGGAAGATCAGCAGCAGAACGACGGCGTAGAACACCGCGACGAAGGTCCACCGCCACTCGACGACGATCCGCATCGGCCCGCGCGCACCACCCCACACCTGTTCGGTGGCCACCGCGAGCAGCGGTGTGATGATCGCCCACACCACCATGCAGTAGGGGCACAGCGCGCCGATCCGATACAGGCTCTGGAAGATCAGCCAGCAGATGAAGATCGTGCCGAGCACGGTCCCCACCCAGAGTCCGCCCCAGATCCAGCGCGGAAAGCGCACATCGGCGACCGCGAGCACCGCCAGGGTGACCACCACCGAGAAGCCGACGATGCCGATGATCGGATTGGGGAATCCGAATCTGGCGGCCTGTTCGGTGGTCATCACACTGCCGCAGGACAGAATCGGATTGATGCTGCACGAGGGCCGGTAGTTCGGATCGGTGAACAACTTGAACCGCTCGATGGTCAGCGTGACCGAGGCCAGCCACCCGGCCAGCCCACCGATCAGCAGCACCCAGGCGGCCCTGGCGGAGGTGTTGTTCACTTGGCCGCAGCGGCCGCGATGATCGCTGTCATCGCGTCCGGCTTGAACTGACCGGATGGCAAGGCGAGGTCCTGGCTGTTCAGCTGGGTGCCGTTGACGAAGATCGTCGGGGTCGATTGGACGCCGCTGTTCAGCACGTCCTTGGTCTTGGCCCCGATGTACTTGTTGTAGCCGTTGTCCTTGATGCACTGCCCGACCGAATCCGGAACGCCGGCACTCTTCGCGATATCGATCAGCTGGTCATCGGTCAGACCCGCACTGCCCTCGGCGGGCTGCTGCTCGTACATGGTGGCCAACCAGCCGAGGTACTTCGATGGATCCGCCTCGGCGACGCAGTACGACGCATTGGCCGCGCGCGAGGAGTACTTCGTGGTGGAGGCCTTGTCCAGGAACGAGATGATGTTGTATTCGACGATCGCGGTGCCGTTGTCGACGGCATTCACGAGGGCCTGGGCGTTGGCGGCCTCGAAGCCCTTGCAGGCCGGGCACTGCAGGTCGGCGACGACGCGGACGGTGACCTTCGCATCGGGCTTGCCGATGCGGACGGCACCGTTATCGGTGATGGTCGCGGTGGCCCCGTTGGGCAGCTGGCTCGCGGTGGCGGCGATGGACGGGGTGGCGCCCAGATCGTTCTTGCCGGCGTTCTTCACCGCGATACCGATGCCGATCGCCGCGATGAGCCCGACCAGGACGACGGCCACACCCACCTGGATGAGGATCTTGCGGTTGCGGTCGGCGCGCTCCGCCGCCGCCAGCGGATTCGTCTTACCACCCGGTTTGTTGCTCACCGTGCGTTCACCACGCCTTTCGCTTGCCTGCCGGTTTCCTGCCGCCACGATGGTAGATCCAGAACTCCCCCGGGGCGTGGACGGGCACGGCGACATCATCCGTGGTCAACCTGAGAGGAACCTTGGTCAGGCCTCGGCGAGGCGGCGCTGTTGCTCCTCGATATCGAACTGGGCCGGTGGCCAGTCGAGTTTCAGCGCGTCGAGGGCGGCGATGAGCAGTTCGGTGACCGCGAGACGGGCGAACCACTTGCGGTCAGCCGGGATCACATGCCATGGGGCGTGGTCGGTCGAGGTGCGGTCCAGCATGACCTGGTAGGCCTGCTGATAGGCGGGCCAGTAGCCGCGTTCGTCGATATCGGCGGGATTGAACTTCCAGTACTTGTCCGGTCGGTCCAGACGTTCGCGCAGTCGCTTCTTCTGCTCGTCGAGCGAGACGAACATGGCGACCTTCACCAGCGTCGTGCCGTGGTCGATCAGTTCCCGCTCGAAGGCGTTGATCTCGTCGTAGCGCGGTTCCCATACCTCCGGCGGCACCAGATTATGCACCCGCGCGACCAGCACATCCTCATAGTGCGAGCGGTCGAAGACGCCGAGTTGGCCGCCGCGTGGCAGTGCCTTGCGGATGCGCCACAGATAGTGGTGGCTCTTCTCCTCCTCGGTCGGGACGCCGAAGGACGCGTGGTCGACGCCCTGCGGATCCACCGAACCGATGACGTGCCGGACGATGCCGCCCTTGCCCGCGGTATCCATCCCCTGCAGTATCAGCAGCACGCTGCGAGTGTCGCCGGAGCGGCCGCTGGCGAAGAGCTTCTCCTGCAGACCCGACAGCACGGTGGTGCGTTCGGCGAGCAGCTCCAAGCCCTCGCCCTTGTCACCTTTGAATCCGGGCGTACCGGCGGCGTCGAGCTCGGCGATGCGCAAACCATCGGCCCGCAGGGCCTCGATGGGCGGCAGAGACCATTTCTTCGCCATCGACATATCTTATGGCTGGATTTTTGGCCGCGCGGGCGCGGCGTGTTCGCGGCCCCCTTCGGTCTCGCGTCCGAGCCGTCGAGACTCGCGACTTCGTCGCATGCGCTTCGACGGCTCGGACGCGAGACGGGCCGCGAACCTCGCTCGCAAGACTCGCTCCGCGGTGGTTACTTATGGCGGGGTGTTCGGCACCTGATGTACACACGCCGGACGGGTGAGTCTCGTGCCTGCGGCGCATGCGCTTCGACGGCTCGGTTGTGTTCGATGGCGGCACCTTCGGCGCGGACGCGAGACGGGCCGCGAACGGGTCGTTCGTAATACTCGCTCCGTGGGGGTCGCGGATGCTCGGGCGTGGCGATTGTCGACCCTCCGGCCAAGGGGGTCAGTGGATCTGGGCCAGTCGGAGCAGTTGGTCGGCGAAATCCTCGTCGGTGACCGGGGTGAGCGTCAGCTCGTGCGAGGTGGTGAGCAGATAGCGTCCGTCGCCGGTGAAATCGAGCCAGCTGCGGTGCCGGGTGGGTGGCGACATCGGGTTTTCCGGTTCCACGGTCACGGTGATGAAGCCGCGACCGTCCACCGGTTTTCGGAGCGTTTGGCGGAAGCGGGCGGCGCGGCGATGGCCGTTGGTCGCGCTGTCGCCTTCCTCGGAGTTCAGTACCGCGTCCTGTGGCTCTCGCATGGGCGCGAGCTTGCCCGGCTCGGCCGAGCCGATGATCTCGATGAGGTGTTTGCCGAGGTTGCGGGCGTGGCACATGCGCACTGTCACCTTGTCGATATCGGCGATCAGGATGCCGGCGTGGTTGTGTACCACTGCGGCGAAGATCAGGATCCGTCTGGCGCCCGACTCACCGGAGACGGTGATGGTGGTGGCGTCGGTGCGGGCGCACAGCATGAGCGCGGCGGCCAGATCGGCATCGGCCTGGCGGGTGAAGCGCTGGGGTAGTCGCAGTGCGGTGTATTCGGATTCGGTGCGGACGGTGGCGGCGGGTGCCAGATTGACCGGGTAGGGGCGGCGGTCCAGACTCGTTTCGTTCTCCCAGACATGCGTGAATTCGTCCGGGGTGAATACCCATTTCACCGTGCGCCCCCGCTGCCGGCCTTCGGCCGCGCCATCTGTGGTCCATCGGGCGGTGGGGTGAATCGGGGGACATGGTCGCCGGATGCGGGCATGATCGGGGTGTAGACATAGGTCATCGTGTCCTGGACGTCGGCCTGCGCCGTAGCAGCGGCCATGTCGTGGTCCATCCTGCGTTGTCCGCCGTGGATCGCCTCGGCGGCCGGATCTTCTAGAGCACGATACTGCGGCGGCGGCGGAATCGCCGCTCGGATGGCCTGTGCCGCATCAGAATTGAGCTCCATCAGGCGTTGTACCGCGCGGCAGACATCGTGCGCCTCGGTACCGGCGCGGACGAATTCGCGGGTGGTGCGCAGCGCGGCATCGGCGGAACGGCCGGACCAGTGCGCGAATTCGCGATTGGTGGCATCGGAGAAGGCTTGGAATGCGTCGGCGATCGCGGCGGCATTGGCGCGCCAGGCATCGGCGACCCGGCCGAGGGCGGCCGGATCGATGACCTCGTGGACGAGATCCCAGATCTCCTGGTGCGAATAGGCGCCGAACAGTTCGCGCTCGGGTGCGTACGGGGAATCGGTTCCACCGCTTGCCGATCCGGCGGATGCGGCGACGGCGCGCTGCTGGACCCGAATGGCGTCGGCGGCTGCCCTGGTTACGGAATCGGCCATGGGTCAGTGATTTCCGTCGGCCGGTTCGCCCCGCGGCGACTCCAGGTAGTCGGTGATCAGTTGCAGCGCGGCTCGGTTCGCGGCCTCGGCATCCTCGAAGCGCTTACCCGCGGCCAGATACGCGGCCTTGTACAGCAGGGCGGTTTCCTGAAAAGCCGTGACCGTGTCGAGGAATTGAGTGCCCTTGTCGCCGAAGCCTTTTGCCAGGCCCTGTCCGGTCGGCAGGTTGGGGAAACCGGACACCTCGGTGACGAGATGTCCGGTAGCCGTAGCCTTTTGGAGGTCCTCGACGAGCTTGTCGCATGCGGCGGCGAGGTTTTCGGCGACATCCTCGGCCAATACGAAGGGTTCGCCGCCGCTGGTTCCGGTGGCGGCGGCATACAACTGCCTGGCCATCCGCTGACCGGTATCCGGTACCGCCATCTGGGTCGCCCCCTCACGTTCGGTCCACCCACCGCACTTGCGGGCACTTTACCGTTCGGCACCGACCGGTGTAACCCGCTTGTGCGATGCGCCCTCCCGATGGACGCCGCCTCGTGACAGCTACGTGCGCGCGACCTCGATGGTCATGCCCGCGGCGCGCAAGCGCTCGGTGAGTGCGTCGCCCATTGCGGACGCGGGGGTGAGAATGCCTGCCAGTTGGGGTTGTTCGGCACCGTCGAAGGCCAGGCAGAGTCCGGCCTGTCCGAGCATTACCGCGGTGGCCTGGTAGCCCGGATCGCCGGTGCCGGCGAAGGTCGCCACGTATTTCGCGCCCGACGAGGTGCGGGCGTAGGTCTTCATCGTGAACCAGCCACTGGTGCGCGCCTGCTCGCTCGGTCCCGTGCCGGGCTTGGGCACGATCCGGTCGAGCAGCTTGCGCCCCACCGCGACTCGCGACAGCACCGCACCAGCCGCCATCGTCGCCACGATGCCGCCCGCCATACCGGCGGCCACCAGCGGCGCCGCGGCCGACTTGCCCGCGTTCATCACCTCGCGGTAGCGGAAGTTCTTGCCGTAGACCCAGCCGAGCAGGCCATTGGTGCGGCGCACGATCTTGGTGTTGTGCGCGGCCATGACGAAGGTGCCGACCCACCCGTCCAGGCTCGGGTCGATACTGCTGGCGCGCTGCAGCGCCTGGTCGGTTTGCCGGCCCACATCGGGTTCCATCGACTTGTCCGGGCTGAGCGAGTACGGGTGGCTCATAACCGAACCCTTGGCCGGATCGGCCGCGATGGCCTCCATCATGGCCCGGCCCGAGTCGATGGTGCCGCCGCTCACCCCGCCCTTCAGCGATGCGATCAGGGTGGTGTCCTCGAGCTCGCCGGTATTGTCCGCGACTGTGCGCTTGTACAGCTGGTACACGCTCAGATCCGACGGAATCGAGTCGTAACCACAGGAATTCACGATCCTCGCGCCGGTCTGCACCGCCTGCTCGTGGTATCGGTCGATCGCCTCCCGGATGAACAGCGGCTCACCGGTGAGGTCGGCGTAGTGGGTCCCGGCCTTCGCGCACGCGGCCACCAGCGGCATGCCGTAGCGCAGGTACGGGCCGACGGTGGTCACCACGACCGTGGTCCGTGCCGCCAGTTCGTCGAGTGCGGTCTGGTCGGTCGAATCGGCGACCACCAGACCCCAATCCGCGGCGGCCGGGCCGAGTTCGTCACGGACCTTTGTCAATTTGTCGAGCGAACGTCCCGCCAGTGCGATGCGCGCCTCGGCGGGTGCCGCACCGAGCAGATACTGCGCGGTGAGCTTGCCGACGAAACCGGTTGCGCCGAAGAGCACCAGGTCGAATTCTCGGTTCTCTGCCATGATCTTCCGTTCGATAGCCGCTGTAGTGGATTATTTGGTCCCGGAACCGCGCGCCGCCGGCTTCTTCGCCCGGACCCGCGATTTCTTGGTCGGCGTCGGTTTGCGCTCGATCAGCCAGTCCCGGTGCGCCTTACCCAAATCGGTGACCGGCGCCTCGTCGTAGAGCCATTCGCGGGAGATCTTGTGCCAGTTGGCGGTGCATTCGAGCTGGCCGAGCATGCCGAAGGTGAGGAAGTCGGCACGCCGGGAGAACAGGTGCTCCGGCGGCAGATTCTGCTGTTTCATCCCGGCGAATTCACTGGCCCGCGGATCCACCGCGAGCAGAAACGCGCCGCTGGCCAGCTCCGGGGTAATGGTCAGTTCCTCGTCGACCAGGCACCATTCCGAGGCTGCGAGCACATATTCCAGGCATTCCTCGGCAGCGATCTCGTCCGGTGAGTCGATCACGCCGCGCTCGATCATCAACTGCCGCAGGTCTTCTGCTCGATCCTCGGCCGCCGCGCGCAGACAGATCGTCTCGAATCGGACATGTTCGGAATCCATCCGATTGAACAGGCCGAAATCGAGGAAGCCGACTCGACCGTCTTCGGAGAGCAACACATTTCCCGGATGCGGATCGCCGCAGAATTCGTTGAAGTTGAATAGCGAACCGACATAGAAGCGATAGATGATCTCGCCGATCCGATTGCGTTCGGCCGCGGGCAGCTGCCGGATCTCCTCGAATCCCTTGCCCGCCACATATTCACTGACCAGCACCCGCGTCGTACTGAGTTCGGGCAGCGAGCGCGGCACCACGATGAACGGATGTCCCGCGTAGAGCTCGGCGATCTGGAGTTGGGTAGCGGCCTCGGCGTGATAGTCGAGTTCGCTCTCCATATTCAGCCGCAGTTCGTCGAGTACGGCGGGCGTCACCCACGGCATGGCCGATTGCAGTACGCGCCGGAACATGGCCAGATTCTTGAGATCCGCGCGCACCGCCGCATCGATGCCCGGGTACTGCACCTTGACCGCGACCTGACGACCGTCGTGCAGCCGCCCCAGATACACCTGACCGATCGAGGCCGCGGCAATGGGCTCCGGCTGGAACTCGACGAACACCGCGTTCAGCGGCTGTCCGAAGTCCTCCTCGATCACCTGCCGCATCGATTCGAACGACACCGTCGGCGCGGCATTGCGCAGCACGGCGAGTCGTTTCTGGAAACGTTCACGATGGCTGTCGGGCACCAGATCGAGATCGAGCACCGACATCATCTGGCCGAGCTTCATGGCCACGCCCTTCATGGTCCCGAGGACCGTGACCACCTGCTCGGTGGTGCGGAGCATGGACTCCTCGGCCATCTTCGCGCGGACGGCCGCCGACCGGCCCCGCATCGATAAGCGTGTGCGCTGGGTTCGGATGACCGAACTGGCTGCCACCGCACCCAGCTTGGTGCCACGAGCAAGCCGAGACGTCGGCACTTGCTTCGCCATCGAGGTACCTCCATTGGTGCCAGCGGTCGGCGCGTCGGGCGCGCAGGCGGTAGGTCGCGTGCCCGCCAGCGCTCCGCGCAGACCGCCATCAGGCGCAGCGCGGGCCGGTGACGTGGGACACCCATGTACCGCTCGGGTTCAGAGTAGCCAACCTCGCGGCAATGTCGAGACCGCCGTCACTATTTCAGCTAGCGCCCCAGCTAGCGGCCTGTTAGCGCGCGAAGTCGGGCGATTGGTCGGTTGGCGATCACGAGCTAGCGCTCAGGTGGCTCCGGCAAGATGTGCGGCTGGGCGTTGAAGATGGCCCTGGAGCCGCCCGCGCGCGCCATCCCCTCGATGGCGCTCCAGGCCATCATGGTCAGGTAGTCGATGACTTCCTCGCGCGACATCGCCTTATCCGTGGTCCACCAGTGGGTCGCCAGCTGGATGCCGCCGACGAGCACATAAGACCACAGCTGCGCACCCTCGGTCTCGAAGCCGTGCTCGGCGCTGCGATCGATGATGACCGTGGTGACGACGTCGGCGAACAGCTTCTCGAATTCGGCGAGCGAGGACTGATCGGTCGAACCGTTGCCCATGATGAACCGGTAGACCTCGGGGTCCTCGTCGACCGTGCCGACGTAGGCGGCCAGCGCCGAACGCACCAGGTGGTACTCGTCCGCGTCGAGGCTGATCGCCTCGTACACCCGTGGCATCAGGGTGGTTTCGATGAACCGCTGCATGGTCGCGTGGACCAGGTCGTTCTTATCCGAGAAGTAGCGGTAGAGCACGGTTTTGGAGACGCCGATCTCCGCGGCGATCTCGTCCATGCCCGCATTGCTGCCCCGTGCGCGAATAGCCGCCAGGGTGCCATCGACCAGCTCTTCGCGACGGTCGATCTTGTGCTGCCGCCATCGGCGCTTGCGACCGTCCGTCCGGCCGGTGCGCACCGCCGCCGGTCGTTCGGCAAGCTCGCCGACATCGACAAGGTCATCGGTGGACAGCGTGAGCTCCCTCGTTTGTATCGGTTCGTGGACCACCAGCTTAGGTCCAGGCAACGACCGACATGCGCGTTTGGGTGTTGGTTGCGACAGGTTGCACATAATCGGGCGATTCGGCGTCGGTTGCGTGTCGCTTGTGATCGGCCGGGAGGGCGGTCGATAACACACAGCAGAATGGGTGTCATGGAGAAAGCTCCCGGCAACATTGCGGCGCGAGCGACCGGCCCGCAGGCGGAAGCGGCCGGCCAGGCACAGTCATCCGAAGGCCGCCCGTTGCGGGCGGCGGTGGGCGACGGGCGGGCCGACGTAGGGCCCGGCGAACGCCGCCGATCCGAGACAGTGGTGCTGGACGCGCCCACGCCCGCACCACCGGCCAGTTTCGCGGCCTTCGTCGACGAGGCGGGCAAGCGTCGCGATCTGTTCAAGATGAAGGCAGTGGCCACCGGATTGTTGGCGTTCGCGACCGCGATCTACCTGTTCTGCCGTTGGCTCGAATCGCGCGGGGCGGGTGGTGATTGGGTCGGCTACCTGCGGGCCGCGTCCGAGGCGGGCATGGTCGGCGCACTCGCCGACTGGTTCGCCGTGACCGCGCTGTTCCGCCATCCGCTCGGCCTGCCGATTCCGCATACCGCGATCATCAGGAAGAAGAAGGATCAGCTCGGCGCCAGCCTCGGCTCCTTTGTCGGCTCGAATTTCCTTGCCCCGGATGTGGTCTCGGCGAAGGTGAGTTCGGCGCAGGTCTCCTGGCGGGTGGGGCGCTGGATGGCCGAACCCGGACACGCCGGGCGGGTGGCGCAGGAAAGTTCGACCATTCTGCGCGCGGTGGTCGGGGTGCTGCGGGACGAGGATGTCGAGCAGGTCATCGACAACACCATCGTCAAGCGGATCGCCGAACCGCTGTGGGGTCCGCCGATCGGTCGGGTGCTGGCCGAACTGCTCGCCGACAATCGGCAGTTGCCGCTGCTCGACCTGCTTGCCGAGCGGGCGCACCAGTGGGCGCTCGGTTCGCAGGAGACGATCGACCGGATCGTTTTGCGGGATGCGCCGCAGTGGGCTCCGAAATTTGTAAACATTCTGCTTTCAGAAAGGATTTATCGGGAGCTGGTCGAGTTCACCTGGAAGGTGCGGTCGAATCCGGAGCACGAGGTTCGGCTCGCGGCGAATCGGTTCCTCGAGGAATTCGCCTACGACCTCCAGCACGACGACGCCATGATCAAAAAGGCCGAGCGGATCAAGGCGCAGATCATGGGTCGCGAGGAGATCACCGGTATGGCCGAGGCGACCTGGCGCGCGGCCAAGCGGCTGATCCTGGAATCGGCCGACGATCCGAATTCCACCCTGCGCCGCAAGGTCGCCGAGAATGTGCAGCAGCTCGGCGAGCGGCTGC
This sequence comes from Nocardia sp. NPDC052112, assembly GCF_040680135.1. Taxonomy (NCBI): domain Bacteria; kingdom Bacillati; phylum Actinomycetota; class Actinomycetes; order Mycobacteriales; family Nocardiaceae; genus Nocardia; species Nocardia sp. NPDC052112. The sequence goes on from NZ_JBFAWD010000011.1 coordinate 177,972, forward strand.
GCGACGATGCCGAGATGCGTGCCAACGTCGACGGTTGGATCGACCGCGGGGCGCGGTATCTGGTGGAAAACTATGCCGCCGAGATCACCACGCTGGTCACCGATACGGTTGCCAGGTGGGATGCAGAGGAAGCCAGCAAGAAGATCGAATTGCAGGTCGGGCGTGATCTGCAATTCATTCGCATCAACGGCACGGTCGTAGGATCGCTTGCGGGGCTGGTGATCTACACGATTTCGCAGGTGATGTTCGGCGGCTGACCGTAGCGCGCTGAATGTTTGCCGGAAGGGTGCTAACAGCGTGCTTGCAATAGTTAGCACCCTGCTTTAGAATTGACACGTACAACCGCCAGAAGGTGAGTGATGGCAGACCAGCCCGAAGGTTCCGCCGAGTACACCGACGATTCGCCGGAGAGATCCGGCGGCGTCGGCGACAAGGCGGCTCGTGTGGCCAACGCGGCGCACGACATCGGAGGTTTCATCAGGGCACAACGAGAAGCCGCGCAAGTCTCGTTGCGCCAGCTCGCCACGCTGGCGGGAGTGAGCAATCCATATCTCAGCCAAATCGAGCGCGGATTGCGTAATCCTTCCGCCGAAGTACTCGCGCAGATCGCCAAGGCACTGCGGGTGTCTTCGGAGGTGTTGTACGTACGGGCTGGCTATCTCGAGCAGCGGCCGCACAGTCCGGTCCGGGATGCCCTGCTTGCCGATACGTCGATCAGCGAACGGCAAAAGCAGGTGCTGCTGGACATCTATGAATCGTTTCGCCGGGAAAACGGAGGAAGCGAACCGGGGGGGGAATGAGTGGGACAGCGACGTTCCGAGCACATCACCAACTCCGCCACGCCAGGAGAGCGAAGAATGACCGAAAACGTAACCATCAAGCCACTGTTCGCGACCGTCGGTGCCGGTGACGCCGTGTACACCGCGGTTGTCGACGCCGTCACCCAGGTGCGTGAGCGCGCCGCCTCCACCGATGTCAGCGGTCGCGTCGAAGAGGCCCGCGAGCGCTTCGCCAATGTGCCTGCCGATGTCCGGGCCCAGTTCGAGTCGCTGCGCGAGCGGCTGTCCGGACTGCCGTCGGAGCTGCCGGAGGACCTCGCCGAACTGCGCGAGAAGTTCACCGCGGAGGAGCTGAAGGCGCTCGCCGAGAAGTATTACACCCAGGTCCTGGACCTGTACGCGGATCTGGCCGTACGCGGTGAAGAGACCGTCGAGCGGCTGCGCGCCAACCACCTCGTCGAGGATCGGATCGAGCGCGTCGAGACGCTGTACAAGGATGCGGCCACCCGCGCCGAGGATGCGCTCGCCAAGGTCAACGAGCTGATCGGCCGCCCGGCGAAGGAAGAAGAGGCTGAAGCTGAGGCCGAGGCAGAGCCGCTCGTCGAGGCCGAGGTCGTCGAGGTGACCACCGAGACCGAGCCCGCCACCGACGGCGCCGCCCCCAAGAAGGCGCCGGCCAAGAAGGCGCCCGCCAAGAAGGCCGCGGCCAAGAAGGCGGCCCCCAAGAAGGCCTGACGCTCTTCACTTCTCCACGCTGACGACCCCGCGCACCGACGTGTGCGGGGTCGTTGCTTCTATGATGGGCTGGTGGACACAGCGCACGGATTGGCCAGCTGGATCTTGTACGGGCTGCGGCTCTTGGCGCTCGGCGCGACGATTTTCGCGCTCATCCACGCCATCCGTCAGCGCCCCGACGCCTTCACCGCGGTCGACAAGCTGACCAAACCGATCTGGATCGCAATCCTCGGCGCGGCCCTGCTGTTCCTATTGCTCTCACTGAGCGTCACGAGTCTGCTTGCGCTGGTGTCGATTATCGCGACCGGCGTGTACCTGGCCGATGTGCGCCCGAAGGTGGATGAGATCCAGCGCGGGCCGCGCTGGTAGTAAGGGTCCGCCGACTACCGTCCGGAACGAATGATCTCTTCGATATTGCGCTCGGCCAGCGCGCTGATCGTCAATGACGGGTTCACTGTTCCGGTGCTGCCAGGCACAGCCGCCCCATCCATCACGTACAGACCTCGATAACCACGTACCCGACCGTATGGGTCCGTTGCGCGTCCGATCACCGCGCCGCCCAACGGATGTGAGGTGAACGAGGCGTCCGCGTCCCAGGGCAGGCGGGTGCTGGGCATGCCGGGGGAGGCCGCCCGGTCGTTGACTTCCCGCGCTCGCGCGAGGTAGGCGGCCGCACCGTTGTCCGGCCACCGCAGGTTCACGCGCCCGTCGGCCGGGTCGTAGACGAACCGGCCGCGGGTGTCGTCGAGCACTATGCCGAGCGATCCGAGAATGCCGATATCAAGGGGTGTCACGCCGGGGACGAACCAGTTCTCCAGCGATACTGGTGCGCCCGCCTCGTCCAGAATCCGGCTCGCGGGCGCAGCGCCCTGCGTACCCACGACGGGCGAGCTGGCCGGCCGCGCCAACGCGACGTCGCCGTTGCCGCCCCAGCCCTCGCCGACGTGCTCGTTCAGGTTCGGCAGCGCGCCGGTTTCGCGTGCACGTACCAGCAGTTCGGAGGTGCCGACGGAGCCCGCGGCGAGGAACAGCATGTCGCAGGTCAGCGTCCGGGTGCGCAATACCTCGCCGGTAGGTGCGAGTTTGGTGACGGTGACGGCATAGCGACCCGCCGCCCCCGTTTCCTCGGCGATGGCGTCCACGCGATGGCCAGGGTAGATCCGGGCGAAGCCGGTGTCCTCGGCGTAGCGCAGATAGTTCTGGTTCAGATCGAACTTCGCGCCATTGGAATTGCCGAGGTCCGAACAGCCGATTGTCGCCGAGGGCCTCGATCGTCCGGTCAGCTCGTCGCGGATGACGTCCCACTTCCAGCTGGTGTCGATGTGCTGCGGCGTATATCCGGCCGCGCGGATCTGCTCATCCCAGGCCCGCGAGTGCGCGAACGCCAAGGAGTCATAGATGTCGTTCGGGATCGGGCTCAGCCGCAACATCTTTCGGACCTTGGGGTAATAGACCTCATGCATTTCGCGGTAGTCGACCACACCGCCGAACACCTGGTCGAAGAAGCGCTGCTCCGGCTCGATCATCACCCCGGTGAACACCACCGAGCCACCGCCTACGCACGCGCCGCGCCAGACGTCGATGCCGGGGTAACTGGAAACGTCGAGGACCCCGCCGAACGCATCGAACCGTATCGTGATCTTGTTCGCACCGGTAAAGGTGGTGCGATGCCAGAAGCCGCGGCCATCCGGAATCGTATCGGCGGAGAAGATGTCGCGCCACGGCGCATTCGGCCAGTGTGATCCGCGTTCGAGCACCGCGACCTGGACTCCGGACTCCGACAGGCGCAGTGCGGTGATCGCTCCGCCGAATCCGGATCCGATGACGATCGCGGGCACATGATCGGGCGGATCCGGCAGCGGCGCGAAGATCTCCGGCACCAGCATGCGGTACACCGACGTTCTCGGGCTCGGGCTATAGTCGTCGGCCCGTGCCGCCGCGCGCGTGCCCGCACCCGCAAGCCCTGGCGTTGCCGCGGCCAAGCCAGCGCCCTTGATGAAACCGCGCCTGTCCATGGTGCCCCTCACCTGATCTGAACGTCGCTCCATCACCTCCGGTGCCCAAAATCTATCCCTCTTGGTGCGCGTTCGGAAACACGGTTACAGGTGGGCGCGTCGTAGTGCCGCAGCCTCTAGACCGTGTCGATAACAGCCTGCGCCATAGCGGCTATCTATACATTGGAAAGGGGCCGGAGCGGGAGGTGACAGCATATTGATCCGCGTATGGATTCGGTGGCTGATGATGCATGGCCTGCCACGGTTCTATCTCCTGTGGGCGGCGCGGCGTGGCAATCCGCTCGGGCAGATCGCGGTCGGTGCGGATCGGTTGCTCGGCTCATCGCGGTACGTCGAGGAGATCCGACAGCGTGGCCGGATACCCAAAGTGTCGGGGTTGCACGTGACCGCGGACTACGAACTGTGCCGACTCATCCTGCGAGACCGCCGCTTCAGTGTGGTCACGCCCAACCATCAGGCTCTGCCGAAGCCGATCCGCTGGGTGATGACCAAAACGGATCCGGGGCTTCCCAACCTCGCGGAACCGCCCTCGATGCTGGTGACCGATCCGCCGGACCACACCCGGTACCGACGCCTGGTCGGGCAGGCATTCACCCCGAAGGCGATTGCCAAACTGCGGGAGCGGGTTGTCGAAGTGACCGATGACCTAGTCGAAGGCCTGCAATCGAAGCCGCGGCCTGATCTGATCGTCGACTTCTCTCAGCAGTTGCCCGTCGCCATCATCGCCGAGATTCTCGGATTGCCCGCCCACATGCATTCGACCCTGCTGAAGTGGGGAGATAGCGGTGCGCCACTGATCGAACGCGGCCTGAGCTGGTCCACTTACCGCCACGCCATCGAAGACCTGGCCGAGGTTCGGCAGTACTTCGATCAACACCTCGACGGGCTCACCGCTGAACCGGGCGATGACGTGCTCAGCTTGCTCGTGACCGGTGGCGAGCTCACCCGCCGCGAGCAGATGTCCAATGCGGCGCTGCTGCTGGACGCGGGATTCCTGACGACGGTGAATATGCTCGGCAATGGAATCGCCCTGCTGACCAGCCATCCGGACCAGCTGGAACTGTTGGCGGCGCAGCCGGAGCTGTGGCCGCGCGCGGTCGAGGAAATCCTGCGCTACGACGGTCCGGTGCGGATGACGGGTCGAGTCGCGAAATGCGACGTCGATATCGCCCATCAGCGCATCACATCCGGTTCCCTGGTCCTGCTGTCGTTGGCGGGTGCGAACTACGACCCCGCCGTCTTTCCCGATCCCGAACGATTCGATGTGACCAGGGCCAACGCCGCGGATCATCTCGCGTTCAGCAGCGGGGTACACGGCTGCCTGGGAGCCACACTGGCCCGATTGGAAGGCTCCATCGCGCTGCGAGCCCTCTTCGAGCGATATCCGGATCTGCGCCTGGACGGTCCGCCGATCCCGCATCCGCTGCGCAATCTGCACGCCTACCGCTCCATGCCCGTCAAACTATGTGCCTGAGCCGGTCGGGATGGTTTGGTGCTCATCGAGCGCTCGCGCTGGTCGGCATTGACGCGACGGGTCTGCGTACCTGTTGTGGTGTCGACGCGGATTCGACCAGCGCATGGAGTGTGATTTTCGGTCGACTTGGTGGGATTTCATCGCGGATCGCCGGAGTCGATTCGGCGGCGGTTTGTCAGCGTTCACAGTGCTGGTTCGTGCTGCTGACAGGTGGTTTGGACCTTCCGGCGATCAGGTGATCGGCGCTGCCGTTGGGTTCGGTCACAACGGGGGCTACGCAGAAGGTCGGATAACTTTTTGGGGTGCTTGCACTAGCAAGCGCGGCGGTTTGCAGTTAGTGTATCGGAGAGTTACACAAAGGAGTGTCCGATGCGCGCAATGCCGCCCGCACTGGTGGACGTCCCTGGTCGGGTCCGGGGGCTGCTTCACATACACCGCGCCAACCTGCGGTCGCGTACCTATGCGACCGCGGCGTTGAATCCGCCGACCGCGCCGTATGAGGTCGTTCCTGTCATCACCGGTGATGGTGCGCGTTTGCGTGTGCATGTCTATGGACCCGCCGCTGCGCAGACGATCGTGCTGGTACACGGCTGGACCTGCGCCATCGAATACTGGAATGCGCAGATCAACGAGTTCGCCGATCGGTACCGCGTCGTCGTCTACGACGTGCGCGGTCACGGCGAGAGCGAGCTCGGCTCCAGTCGATTGACCACCGATCTACTCGCCGACGATCTGGCCACTGTGCTCGACGCCACATTGCGTCCGGGCGAGCGGGCCGTTGTGGTCGGCCACAGTCTCGGCGGCATGACCGTGCAGGCCTGGGCCGGACGCTATCCGGACCGAGTGGCGAAGCAAGCATGCGCGGTACTGCTGAGCAACACCGCGCCGAGTCGACTGATCGCCGAGACGACCGTCCTCCCGGTTTTCAATGCGCCACTGCCACTGCTGAACCGGCGAATTCCGCTGCCGTACCGCGTCGGCCGCCTCGGCCTCGGCGCCCCGATCGTCTTCCCGCCGATCGCCCCGGTGAAGTGGGCCTTCGCCCGGCAGATCATGAGCTCGCGTTCCACCGGCGACGTGGTCGACTACAGCCTCGCCGTGGTCCGCTCGTGCCCCGCTCGGGTGCGTGCGAAATTCGGAATCCTGCTCGCCGAGTTGGATCTCGGCGAATCGGCCCGCAATCTCGTTGTGCCGACCACGATCCTCGCCGGTGCATTCGACGATATGACGCCGCAGGTGCACGCCGAGCGGATCGCCGAAATGCTCAGGGCGACAGGCAGTCTGGTCAAATACGAGGTACTGCCGCAGGGGCATCTGGGAAATGCCGAGATGTACCAGCGGTTCAACGAGGAACTGGCTTCGATCCTCGATTCGGTGCGCCTGCCCGCCAAAGCAGCCGGATAAGCCTGCCCCCCGCGCCGAGGGGTCAGGAGAAGACGACGGTGCGGCGGCCGTGCACCAGGACTCGGCCCTCGAGATGCCAGCGCAGGCCACGGGCCAGTACGACACGTTCGATATCGCGGCCTTGGCGGACCATATCGCGGACCTCGTCGGCGTGGTCGATGCGGATGACGTCTTGTTCGATGATAGGCCCCGCGTCGAGTTCGGCGGTGACGTAGTGGCAGGTCGCGCCGATCAATTTGACGCCGCGGGCGAAGGCCTGGTGGTACGGGCGGGCGCCGACGAACGAGGGCAGGAAGCTGTGGTGGATATTGATCGCCTTGCCCGCCCAGTGTTCGCACAACTCGGCGGGCAGTACCTGCATGAAGCGAGCCAGGACGACGGCGTGCGGGTCGTGGGCATCGACCAGCGCCCGTACCTCCTCGAAGGCCGGACCGCGTTCGGCCGGATCCTTCGGGAAGGGCACATGGTGGAACTTCACGCCGTGTGCCTCGGTCATACCGGCGAGGTCCGGGTGATTGCCGATCACCGCTTCGATGGTGGCGGGCAGTTCACCGCTCGCGGCACGGCCGAGCAGATCGTGCAGGCAGTGGCCGTCCTTGCTGACCAGTAGTACGGCCCGGCGCCGCTCACCGGAGTCCAGCAGTTGCCATTCGGTCTCCGCTCCGAAGTCGGCCGCGACACCGGCGAACCGGTCGCGCAGCTCCGCGATACCGAACGGCACCGTCGACGCCTTGATCGCCTGGCGGGTGAAGAACCAGCCGATATCCGGGTCGGAGTGGTAGCCCGCTTCCACGATGGACCCCCCGAACTCGGCGATGAAGGAGGTGATCCTGGCAATGATGCCTGGACGGTCCGGGCACCCGAGGGTGAGCACGAAGCGTCGATCGTCCGAGGCAGGTGGAGCGGAACTCATGGCCTCATCCTCCCAGGTCGACTATGCGCAATTCGCACCACCTGCGGCGCTGCGCGTCCGTGAGGTGTTGAGCGAGCGTTGCGGGAAAGCCGACAATGGGGATGTGACGCGGGTGAAGTTCGTGCGACAGCTCGACGGGCTGACGTATGAATTCGTGCGCGACGGCTGGGCCTACGGCTACCCGTCGTACAAGCGGGTCGATGACGACCTCTGGTGTCGGCGCCTACCGGAGTTCGGTTGGTCGATCTGCACCGATTCCGGTGAAGTCCTGAGCCGCCCCTTCGACGACCCCGGCCGAGGTGACCTGCCCCCCGAAGGCGCCTGGGTATCCCGCAAACACCAGCGCTCCTACGTCTACGACATGATCCACCACCCCTGAACCGCCGCCTTACCGATCGTAGAACGGCTCCGCGTAACGGAATTCGCCGGTGATCTGCGAGTCGTACGCCGACAACGTGCGCACCTGGAAATGCGGAACCCAGCCCGGTTCATCCGGCGTGATGCCGAGCCGGGCGGCGGGCAGGAAACCGAACTGCGGGTAGTAGTCGAGGCTGCCGGCCAGTCCGATCAGCGGCTCGTCGAGGGCATCGGCGGCACCGAGCGCCGCGTGCATCAGCGCCGCGCCGACGCCATTGCCCTGATGTTCGGCCAGGACGCCGATCGGGCCGAGGGCGAGTACCGGGAATGGGCCGACGCCCGCGCGGGTGAGGCAGACATGGCCGATGACGGTGTCGTGTTCCACCGCGACCATCGACAGGGTCGGGATCCAGCCGGAGTCGCTGCGCAGCCGGGCGACGAGGTCGACCTCGGGTGGGTCGGCGGTGGGCGCACCGGTGAGTTCGGTTATCTCCCGGTCGTTATCGGCGTTCGCGTACTGCGGTCCGAAGGCGCTGCGGTGGACGGCCGCGATCGCGGCGGCATCGTCGGCGCGTTCGCGACGGATCAGCACGGTGTCGTCTCCTCCTGAACGAATGGGCCATCCGTAACTGCGCAACAGTCGGCCGGGCAGTCGCAAAGCGCTGTCCGTAGCTCCACCGACAGTATCGAGTGTGCGCGATGCGCCGGAGGCGCGCAATGGAATTCGCCGTCGGTATGCCAGACTCTCACCCTGTGGCAAATTCCGCGTCGCTGACCAGGGCCGAAGTGGCCGCCATGATCGATCACACACTGCTGGCGCCGGAGGCGACGGCCGCGGAGGTGGACGCTTTGGTCGCGGAGGCACGCGAACTCGGCGTCTACGCGATCTGCGTATCGCCGTCTATGTTGCCGATTCGGGCGTCCGCAGTGGTCGTCGCGACGGTCGCTGGATTCCCTTCTGGGAAGCACCATTCGCTGGTCAAAGGTGCCGAGGCGCGCCTCGCGGTCGAGCAGGGCGCGGCCGAGGTCGACATGGTGATCGATATCGGAGCCGCACGCGCGGGCGATTACAGCGCGGTGCTGTCCGATATCGTGACGGTGCGTGAGGCAGTGGGGGATCGCGCGGTGCTCAAGGTGATCATCGAATCGGCGGCGCTGTCCGATGTCGCGATCGTCGAGGTCTGCCGCGCCGCCCAACGCGCCGGTGCCGATTTCGTGAAGACCTCCACGGGGTTTCACCCGTCCGGTGGTGCCACCGTGCACGCGGTCCAGCTGATGGCCGAGACCGTCGGCGGCCGCCTCGGTGTGAAGGCCAGCGGCGGCATCCGGACATCCGAGGCCGCTGCCGAACTCATCGCCGCGGGCGCGACCCGTCTCGGACTCTCGAAATCCCGTGCGGTGCTGGCGGGATTCCCGGCCTGACCTCGACCCTAGGCCGGGCGACCGAATCGCCCTTCGCAGTCCGTATTCAGACGGGCGGATACGCAACGCGCGTGACGGCCGAAGTCCGCCGCCTGATGAAACTGCTCGCAATCACGGCATTCGGCGGGCGGATGTGCTGTGCCCATTCGGCGAATGTGGTTGTGCGCCAAGTGCTGTCCGAGGTGGTCGCCGATTCGGTCATCACGTCGGCGGGCCGCGGATGCGACAGGCTCCGCGGCTCGCCGGCCACCCTCTGTCGAATCAGCAGCTGACGCTGCTGCTGTTGTTCTGGGCGGCGGGCAGTTCGGTCCGCCCGCCCGCCAGCTTCACCGCGACGCCGTTATCGGTGACTTTGACCTCGGTGGCCTTCATTCCGAGCGGGTAGCTCTGCAGACTCTGTGTGAACACATCGACGATGCCGGAAACCAGATCCTTCGGTATCCCCATGCCGAGCAGCGCCGCAGACATCGTCTCGACCTGCACGGTGCCGTCCTTCACTTCCGGCTTCACTTGCAGCTGTGCGAGCCCGCCGAGCACATCCAGGGTCAGCATCCCGTTCGACGAGGAGGAACTCACGCCGCTGACCAGGCCGCCGAGCGTCTCCCGGATACCGTCGTTACCCCAGGTGACATCGGCCGACGAGCTGCCGATGGTGCCGCCGCTGCCGTTGTCGACCTCGACGTCGTTGAATCTGGCGTGCACCACCATGCCGACGGCCGGTCCGAACTTGGAATCTGCGCTGTCCACCTTCACTTGATCGACCTTCCCGTCGATCCAGGTGATCAGCATCGGCTTGGCTCCGAAGCTCACGTCGATCTTCGAACCCATATCTTTTTCGAATTGCGTGCTGATGCACCGCGAAACCTGATGCCGCGCATACGCCTCCCCGCCGACCAGGACGGTAGCGAGCAGAATCGCGACCACGACGAGGGCGATCACCAGGGCACGCCGGTTGATCGTCAGGGTAGAGGAGCTCTTCGTACTCATGCGGTCGATTCTTCCCGACATTTCTGAGCTCGCTCTGTGGGCGCTGTGAGGGGTTCGATTGTGACATGTGACACAGGGTTCGAGCGTAGCCTGGTCGACATGGCTGGCGATGCGGCGGGCCGTGCACTCGATTCCGCCGAGCACGGGTGGCGTGTGCTGCGGCGATTGGCCGGGCGCCACGCCGGGTTCTTCACCACCAGACAGGTGCTGCGGGCCGGATGTGAGGCGCGCGTTCGCGCCGGACTCGGCGACGGTTCGGTGACGCGGGCCGGGGTCGGGCTATTGCGGTTGGCCGATTGGCCCACCGGCCCGCTCGACGAATACGCGATGTGGGCGGCCTGGTTCGACGGGGCCGCCGCGGTATCGCATCAGAGTGCCGCGGAGTTGCACGGCCTCGGTTCGCTGCGGCCGCGATTCCTGCATATGTCGGTCGGTGCGGGCCGCCCGCCGGTCACCCCGCGACTGGTGGTGCTGCGCCGTCCGCTTGTTCCGGCCGATCTCGAATCCGCGGGCGCCTTCCTGGTGACCACGCCCGTGCGCACCGTGCTCGATCTGGCCGAGGGTGATATCGGGCAATCCGCATTGGATGAGGTGGTCGGTGACGCGGTCGCCATCCATCGCTGCGATACCGATGAAATCCGTTCCGCGTGTGGGCGACTATCCCCGCGTGCGGCGACTCGGGTGTACCGGGCCCTCACCGCCGGGTGATCGGCGCGGCGCGGACGCGAATGATCCGATTCTGCTATCAATTCATCCGATCTCCGGTTTTGCTCGATGCGCAACCATGGCAGGGTAACTGATCATGGGGACGGTAGGTCAGGGCAGGTGGGATCTCGTCTTTCCGTCTGGAGCGCCCGAGCCCATCGGCGCTATGTTCGCCACCGCCGTGGTCGCCGACGCGGTCCGCAGATATGACGCCGACCTCGCGCAACAGGTCGAAACCTGCCGGGACTGGCACCGTGCCTATCGCGGCGTATTCCGCGGCCTGACCGCCCTGGCCGCGAGTGCGCCCGAGGTGTCGGTGGGGATCGCGACCGACGGGTTGCGGGCGGCGCGCCAGCTGCTGCGTTTCGTGAGCGGGGACACGGTCGCGCCGCTGCACAGCGTCGATGTGGATGCGATCGCCACACCCGACGGACTCCGGACCGACCGGATCGACGGAACCGCGAAACCCGCACCCCGACTGGAAATTCCGTTCCGCGGCGCGCTATTGGCCGAGGAGGCGCTGTGGCAGCAGCTGACCGACTGGCGTCGCCGCGGCATTATCGAGCCCGCCTTCGCCGCGGCGGTGGAGCGGGTGATCGATCATCCGGAGTGGTTATCGCTGCCCGGCTTCCGGGTGATCGTTGCCGGGGCGGCGGCCGAACTCGGCCCACTACGGCCGCTATTGCGGTGGGGCGCTGACGTGCTCGCGATAGATCTGCCAGGGCCGCAGCGGTGGCATGAGATTTCGGATATCGCGAAGTCGGGAGCCGGTCGGCTGCGCTATCCCGTCACGGCCGGGTCGGGCGCGGATATCACCAGGCAGTTCCCGGCCTTGGCGCACTGGATTCGCGCGCAGTTCGACCACGACGCGCGGCCGGTATTCGGCCTGTACGCGAATGCTCCTGGACCGCACGGGGTTCGGTTGGCCGCCGCCCTGGATGTCCTGGTAGAGGATCTGCTCGAGCACCGCGAAGACGCCGCCGTTGCGTACCTGGGATCGCCGACCGACTGCTACGCCGTGCCCGAGGACGTCATCGCGGATGCGCATGCCCGCCTGCACGAGTGCGGCATCGGCCCACGCCTGTTGCGCGTGCTCACCGCATCGGCCATGTACCGGCCCAACTACCGCAGCACGAATCCCGACCACTTCGGCGCGACCTGGAGCGTCGCCGATGCACTGCTCCCCGCCCAGGGGCCGAATCACGCCCTGGCCCAACGTATCCTGCGCTGGCGCACGGTCCTCGCACACACCGCGGGCCGCACGGTCTCGGCCGCCGTCGCACCGCCCGCCTGGACGAAATCCCTCCGCTCCCAGCGCTCCCTGGTCGCCTCCTTCCGCGGCGCCCGCCACTTCGGCATCGAAGTATTCGCCCCCGACACCGCCCGAACCCTGCTGGCGGCCAAGCTCGTCGCCGACCTCTCCGCCCCACCCGCCCCCACCACCACCCCCGACCACCTCTTCGTCTCCGGCGCCGCCCACGGCGGCCTCTGGCGCCAACCCTTCGACCCCACCTCGATCCTCCCGCTCGCAGCCCTAACCGGCCACACCCTCCACCTCCTCGGCCGCCACTAGCCACCCCCAAACCGCGATCAAGATCAGGTGGCATTCATGGCGGCATCGCGCGAGAACCCACCGCCCTCAGTGCCACCTGATCTTGATCCGCACGAGGGTTGTGGTGATGGCGACGGGATTCAGGTGGTTTGGTTGGGTGCGATGGTGGTCCAGGGGACGGAGAGCACGCAGTCGCGCATGCGGCGGCGATAGGTGTGGATCGGGAAACCCTCGTGGCGCAGGTACTCCGCTGCCGTGCGCCAGCGGACTCGGGGACCGAAGGGGGCGAGGGGAGCGGCGCGGGCCCAGGCGCGATCGGCGGCGGTCAAGAGCGCGTGGATCGGTTCACCAGGAATATTGCGGTGGATCAATACCTTCGGCAGGCGCTCGGCGATATCGGACGGGCGCTCGACTGTGAACGGGTCCCAGGCCAGCGTCAGCGAGCGCGGTCCGGACCGATCCAGCAGCACCCAGGCGCAGCGCCGGCCCAACTCATCGCACGTACCGTCGACGAGCAAACCCTCCGAATCCATCCCGGACAGAATGGTGGCCCACGCGTCGGGGACGGCCGATTCCGGATATTGCCGCAGCACATTGAACGCCCGCACCAGCACCGGCCGCAGCCCGGCCAATTCGAAGCCGCCGCGCGCGAAAGTGACACCGTCACGGCCGGGCACCACCCGTTCCGGATCGATCTCGAGCCCCACAACCCGCACATCCGTCCGGACCGTGCGCAGCCGGACCGCCAACTCCAATGTGGTCCACGGACTCGCCCCGTAGCCGAGGTCGACGACCAGCGGATCGGCCGCATCGCGCAGTCGGCCGGTCACCAGCTCGTCGTGGATCAGCCAGCGGTCGCTGCGTCGCAATCGGTTGACACCGGTGGTGCCCCTGGTGATGGTGCCGACCGGTCTCAGCGGGTCGGGTTTTGCTCTTCCAGCCACTTCACGGTCTGCTCGGCCTCGCCACGGAACAGGTCGACCAGGTTCACCAGCATCAGCTGTTCGAGTCGCGGGCCGACCATCGGAATGAACACCTTGGCCTCGGAGGAGAACCGCATGGTGCAGCCGGTATCGGTGGGGAACAGCCGAACGGTGCCGCCGAGGCTGCCCGGCCCGGCTGGGATGGCGGCCGAGAACTTGCCGACGGACTCGTTCTCGTCGAACGGCCCCCAGCTCTCCTTGCGGGTGATGACCATATCCTTGCGCATGACCGCCTGCGCGATCTCCGGCAGCATCTCGCGCGGCAGGATGTGATTGAGCACGACGTCGATACCGGACTCGCTGACATCGAGGCTGCTGACCTCATTGCCCGGCGAGAGTTTCGACATCGCCGCGCACCGGTCTTCCCAGTACTCCCGGGTCGACATCGCCGCGTACAGTTCCTTGGTGGTGTACAGCGGGAAGCGGGCTGAATAGTCCAGTCGGCGAGCCATGAGGGATTACGTTACCGGGACCGGTTGCTGCCGCATCGATCGGCGGTAGGTGTGGGGATTCACCACAATCCCCACACCCTCGCCACGCGGAATCCGCACATCGTCAGGACAGAATCTCGGCATGAACGGCATGTGGGAGTCGTGGGGCGGGGTGATCACAGCGACGATCGCGGCACTTCCGCTCGCCGGTGGTGTGGTGTGGTGGCTGGCGCGCCGGCGGGGCGTATGGCGTAATGCCCTGTGCGAGGTCGGCATGGTGGTCGGCACCGCGCCGTGGTTGTGGATGATTCTCACCCCGGCGGGCACCGGTCGTTCGGTGAATATGGTGCCGCTGCGCGATCTGCTCGATCAGCTGCGTGACGATCGAGTCGTCGAGCAGCTCGGTGGAAATCTCTTGGTGTTCGCCGCACTCGGTTTTCTGCTGCCGATGCGATGGGCCTGGTTCGCCAACCCGTGGCGGCTGCTGCTGGTCGGCGCGGCGCTGTCGACTGCGGTGGAGGCGTCGCAGTTCGTGCTGAGCATCGGCCGGCACTCGTCCGTCGACGATGTCCTGGTCAATGCCGTAGGGGCTGGGCTGGCCGGACTCGCGTCGAATCGCTGGTGGATATCCAGAACTGCGGCGAGCGTTGCGCGTGCAGCGTGATCACCGCCCGCAGGAGCCTCAGTGCCTGGTGAGCCAGTTGTTGGTGAACTCTTCCTCGTTCGCCAGCAGTTCGGTCAACCGCTCCGCGATCGCGGCCTCGATCTTCCCGCCGAACAGTGGAATCTTCACCTCGATGGTGCCGTTGGTCCGCGCTACCGAACCGGAACCGTCCGCCGCGAGTTCGATGGTGCCGCGGACCTCGGCGGGCGCACCCTCGACCCGCGCGGTGAAGGTGGCCGAATCGCCGGTCCAGATCTCAGTGCGCGGGATGATCAGATCGCCCGGTCGCACCGCGGTGATCGCGGCCGGCAGCAGCTCGGCGGCGATGACCTGCACCATCTCCACCTCGACCCGGTCGCCGTCGACGGTGACCGAATCCAGCCGGGCCTTATCGCCACCCACCTCGGCCACGCGGTCCTTCCAGTACTGCTCATCGGCGAAGGCCGCGCGTACGGCGGCAACCGGATACGAGTAGCGAGCCGTGTACGCCAGGGGTGTAGCCATGGTCGAACAGGCTACCGTCTGGGGCGTGCGAACTTCACGGGTGGTGTCGGCGGACCAGCTGCGCGAGCTGCTGGTCGATACTGGTGCGCGGCTGCGCGAATCGGTGCGGCTGGCCGAGTTGACCACGCTGCGGGTCGGCGGTCCGGCCACGGTCGCGGAATGTGCGACGACCGAAGCGCTGGTCGCGACGGTCCGGACGCTGGACACGGCGGGCATTCCACTACTACTGCTCGCGGGCGGCTCCAACCTGCTCATCGGCGACGACGGCTTCGACGGTGTCGTGGTCCGGGTGCGTAACGAGGCGGTCGAGATCGGCGCGGACGGCGTGGTCGCCGAGGCCGGTGCGAACTGGGACACGGTGGTCGCGGCCACGATCGAGGCCGGTCTGGGCGGGCTGGAATGCCTGTCCGGCATTCCGGGATCGGCCGGTGCGACGCCGGTACAGAATGTCGGCGCGTACGGCGTGGAAGTCGAGAGCCTGCTGCGCCGGGTGCGGCTGCTGGATCGCGCGAGCGGCGAGATCCGCTGGGTCGAACCGGCCAAACTCGGCTTCGGCTATCGCACCAGCGCACTCAAGCATCGCGATACCGCCGTGGTGCTCGCGGTGGACTTCGCACTGAATCCGGACGGTTCGAGCGCACCGCTGCGCTACGGCGAACTGGCGACCGCACTCGGTGCGGACAACGGTGATTCCCGTCCCGCCGATCAGGTCCGGGCGGCGGTGCTGAAGCTGCGCGCGGGCAAGGGCATGGTGCTCGACCCCGCCGATAACGACACCTGGAGCGCGGGCTCGTTCTTCACCAATCCGGTCGTCGCGGACCACCGCGTCGCGGAAGTGAAGGCTGCGATCATCGCCCATGTGGGCGACGTCACGATTCCCACCTATCCGGCGCCCAACGGCGTCAAATTCTCCGCGGGCTGGCTCATCGAGCGGGCGGGTTTCGCCAAGGGTTTTCCGGGTCCGGACGCCCCGGCCCGGCTGTCCACGAAACATACGCTGGCCTTGACCAACCGCGGTGGCGCGACCGCCGCCGATCTGGTCGCACTGGCCCGCACGGTCCGCGACGGTGTCGCCGACCGATTCGGGATCCGGCTGGAACCGGAGCCGGTACCCATCGGGGTGGCTCTCTAAACGGTGAAACGGACACCACAGTCTTCGCAGCCGAGTCGGCCGGTTTTCGCCGCGTAAATTCGATGAAGTGAGCCATCGTCCAGCCCTCCACAGACCGGCCGCCGCCGTCTCCGCCGTGTTGCTCGTGGTAGTCGCGCTGGTGGCCGGATGCACGACCGACAAAGGCGGTAAGAGTGACTCCGCCAAAGACGACACCCCCGTCGCGAAGG
Organism: Nocardia sp. NPDC052112; assembly: GCF_040680135.1. Taxonomy (NCBI): domain Bacteria; kingdom Bacillati; phylum Actinomycetota; class Actinomycetes; order Mycobacteriales; family Nocardiaceae; genus Nocardia; species Nocardia sp. NPDC052112. The sequence goes on from NZ_JBFAWD010000011.1 coordinate 194,238, forward strand.
TCACGCTGACACCGGGCGCCGCCGCCAAGAACGTCAACCCGACCGCACCGATCTCGGTCACCGTCACCGACGGCACCATCGATCAGATCGCACTGACCAATGCCAACGGCAAGCAGGTCACCGGCGAACTCGCCGCGGACCGGCACAGCTACCAGACCACCGAACCGCTCGGCTACGACGCCAAATACACCTGGTCCGGCACCGCGATCGGCACCGACCACAAGCCGGTCCCGATCGACGGCAGCTTCACCACCCTGGCACCGAAGAACACCTTCCCCGCGACCCTCAATATCGCTGACAACCAGGAAGTCGGCATCGCCGCGCCGATCATCTTGCAGTTCAAGGGATCTGTGCAGGACAAGTCCGCGGTGGAAAAGGCGCTCACCGTCACCACCAATCCGCCGACCGAGGGCGCCTGGGCCTGGTTCCCGGACGAGAACGGTGGCTCGCGCGCGCATTGGCGGCCGAAGGACTACTGGGCGCCCGGCACCACCGTGCATGTCGCGGCCAAGCTCTACGGCCTGGATCTCGGCGGCGGAAATTACGGATATTCCGATCTCACTTCGGATTTCCGCATCGGCCGCAGTCAGATCGTCAAGGCCAACGCACCCAGCCATCGTATGCAGGTTGTGCGTGACGGACAGATAGTCCTCGATTTCGCGGTCAGCTATGGCCAGGGCAATGAAGCGCGCAATGTCACCCGCTCCGGTGTGCACGTCGTCACCGAGAAGTACGAAGACTTCATGATGTCGAATCCGCCGTTCTACACCAACGTTCGCGAACGTTGGGCCGTGCGCATTTCCAATAACGGCGAATTCATCCATGCCAATCCGGAATCCCTTTCGGCACAGGGCTCTTCGAATGTCACCAATGGCTGCATCAATCTGTCGCCGACCGACGCGCAGGCCTTCTTCCCGACCGCGCTCTACGGCGATCCGGTCGAGGTGACCGGCACATCGATCGCGCTGTCGGCCGCCGACGGCGATCTCTACGACTGGACCATCGACTGGAATACCTGGACCGGGCTGTCGGCGTTGCAGGGCGAGCCCAAGAATCCGGTGTCCGCGACCCCGCTGCCGCCACTGCCGGCCGGTGGTCGCTGAGCTAGGCAAACCCGGCGCGACATGCGACGATCGGACAGGTGACCGGTAGAACCGCCAAGGAGGACAACCTACGCGATCTCGCGCGCCTGCGCCGGGTCCGTGACCGGATCGACCGGGAGTACGCACAGCCGCTGGATGTCGAGGCGTTGGCCCGGGACGCGCACATGTCGGCGGGCCATCTCAGCCGCCAGTTCAAGGCCGCCTACGGCGAGTCGCCGTACTCCTATCTGATGACGCGGCGCATCGAGCGCGCGATGTCGCTGTTGCGGCGTGGCGATCTCAGTGTCACCGAGGTCTGTTTCGCGGTCGGCTGCCAGTCGCTGGGCACCTTCAGCACTCGGTTCACCGAACTGGTCGGAATACCGCCGAGCACCTACCGGGAGCAGGCGGAGCTCGCCCCGGTGGATCTGCCGACGCTCGTCGTGAAACGGGTGACAAGACCGATCAGGAATCGAGAAGCGCAGGTCACCTAGGCGCAACTAGCGTGAACGCCATGGACATCAGCATTCAAGCGAGCTTCCTCCCACAGGACGACCCGGAGGCCGCCCTGGCCTTCTACCGCGACGCCCTCGGGTTCGAACTGCGCAAAGACGTCGGATTCAACGGGATGCGCTGGCTCACCGTCGGCCCGGTCGACCAGCCCGGCACATCCATCGTCCTGCACCCACCGGCCGCCGACCCCGGCATCACCGATGACGAGCGCCGCACCATCGCCGAGATGATGGCCAAGGGCACCTATGCCAGCATCCTGCTGGGTACCAAAGACGTCGACGCCACCTTCGAGCAGGTGCAGGCCACCAATGCCGAGGTCGTCCAGGAGCCGACCGATCAGCCGTACGGGGTTCGCGACTGCGCCTTTCGCGATCCCGCGGGCAATATGGTCCGTATCCAGCAAGTGAGCTGAGCTTTCGGGCAATCGCAGCAGACACCGGTGGCGCTGCCGGTCACCGGTGTTTACCCGATGGCGAACAATTGCCACGACAATTGCCGAAGAATTACCGAACGCACTGCTCGAAGCTGATTGGATCGAGCCAGTCGACTCCGACGGAGACCGCGCCAGCGGCCCGCCGACAAGCAAGATGGAGAAGCGATCAGATGGCCGAGAAGACGGACACGCAAGCGCCCGCCGCCCCGCACGCTGCCGACAGCCACGATCTGATCCGCGTGCTCGGCGCGCGCGTGAACAACCTGAAGGACATCAGCATCGAAATCCCGAAGCGCCGACTGACGGTGTTCACCGGTGTTTCCGGCTCGGGCAAGAGTTCGCTGGTATTCGACACCATCGCCGCGGAGTCGCAGCGGCTGATCAACGAGACCTACAGCGCCTTTGTGCAGGGCTTCATGCCCACCCTGGCGCGGCCCGAGGTCGACGTGCTCGATGGGCTGACCACCGCGATCATCGTCGATCAGCAGCGGATGGGTGCCGACCCGCGCTCCACGGTCGGCACCGCCACCGACGCCAACGCCATGCTGCGCATCCTGTTCAGTCGGCTCGGGAAGCCGCATATCGGCTCGCCCCAGGCCTTTTCCTTCAATGTCGCCTCGATCAGCGGCGCGGGTGCGGTCGCGATCGAGCGCGCCGGGAAGACGGTGAAGGAGCGGCGCAGTTTCAGCATCACCGGTGGCATGTGCCCACGCTGTGAGGGCCGGGGCTCGGTCAACGATATCGATCTGGCCCAGCTGTACGACGACACCAAATCGCTGAACGAGGGCGCGCTCACCATTCCGGGCTACAGCATGGACGGCTGGTTCGGCCGCATCTTCACCGGCTGCGGCTTCTTCGATCCGGACAAGCCGATCAAAAAGTTCAACAAGCGCGAACTCAATGATCTGCTCTACAAGGAGCCGACCAAGATCAAGGTCGATGGCATCAATCTCACCTATGAGGGCCTGATCCCGCGGATCCGCAAGTCGATGCTGTCCAAGGATGTCGACGCACTGCAGCCGCATATCCGTGCCTTCGTCGAGCGCGCGGTCACCTTCCAGACCTGTCCGGAATGCGACGGCACTCGGCTCAGCGAATTGGCCCGATCGTCGAAGATCACGGGCATCAGCATCGCCGACGCCTGTGCCATGCAGATCAGCGATCTGGCCGAATGGGTCAGCGGGCTGCGGGAACCGTCGGTGGCGCCGCTGCTGACCTCGCTGCGGCATACCCTCGACTCATTCGTCGAGATCGGGCTCGGCTACCTCTCGCTCGAACGGCCCGCGGGCACCCTGTCGGGCGGTGAGGCGCAGCGCGTCAAGATGATCCGCCACCTCGGCTCCTCGCTCACCGACGTCACCTACGTCTTCGACGAGCCGACCGCCGGCCTGCACCCGCATGACATCCAGCGGATGAACGAACTGCTGCTGCGGTTGCGCGACAAGGGCAATACGGTGCTCGTGGTCGAGCACAAGCCGGAGACGATCGTCATCGCCGACCACATTGTCGATCTGGGCCCCGGTGCCGGTACCGGTGGCGGCACCGTTTGCTTCGAGGGCAGCGTCGATGGGCTGCGCGGCAGCGGCACCATTACCGGCCGCCACTTCGACGACCGGGCCGCGCTGAAGGAAACGGTGCGAAAGCCCAACGGTGCATTGGAGATTCGCGGTGCGTCGACGAACAACCTGCGTGATGTCGATGTAGATATTCCGCTCGGGGTGCTCGCCGTCATCACCGGCGTCGCGGGCTCGGGTAAGAGCTCGCTCGTGCACGGGTCGATACCACCTGGTGCGGACGTCGTGTCCGTCGATCAGGGCGCGATCCGCGGCTCCCGGCGGAGCAACCCGGCGACCTACACCGGATTGCTCGACCCGATCCGCAAGGCATTCGCGAAGGAAAACGGCGTCAAGCCGGCGCTTTTCAGCGCCAACTCCGAGGGTGCGTGCCCCAATTGCAATGGTGCGGGCGTCATCTACACCGACCTGGCGGTCATGGCCGGTGTCGCCACCACCTGTGAGGAGTGCGAGGGCAAGCGGTTCCAGGCCGCGGTGCTCGAGTACCGCCTCGGTGGCCGCGATATCAGCGAGGTGCTCGCGATGTCGGTGACCGAGGCGCGGGAGTTCTTCAGCGCCGGTGCGGCGCGCACACCGGCCGCCGAGAAGATTCTCGACCGGCTCGCCGACGTCGGGCTCGGCTATCTCACCCTCGGCCAGCCGCTCACCACGCTGTCCGGCGGCGAGCGGCAACGGCTCAAGCTGGCCACCCATATGGCCGAGAAGGGTGGCGTGTACGTCCTCGACGAGCCGACAACGGGCCTGCACCTCGCCGATGTCGAACAACTGCTCGGCCTGCTCGACCGGCTGGTCGACTCCGGTAAGTCGGTCATCGTCATCGAGCATCACCAGGCCGTGATGGCGCATGCCGACTGGATCATCGACCTCGGTCCCGGCGCAGGTCACGACGGCGGCAAGATCGTCTTCGAGGGCACGCCGGGGGATCTGGTCGCCGAGCGCGCCACCCTCACCGGCGAACACCTCGCGGTATATGTCGGCGCCTGAATGAAATTCGCCCCCGCCCGGACGATTCGGGCGGGGGCGAAACATATTCGGCGCGGTGATTACCGCGCGGCGCTCTCCTCGACGAGTGATCCGTCCTTACCGAACGATTCGGTGTCGACGGCCGAGTCCTTTTGCTGTTTTGCGAGCAGGTCGCGGATCTCGATGAGCAATTCGATCTCGGTGGGCTCGGCCACCTTCGCGGTGCCGAAGCGGTTCTTCAGGGTCTTCATCGGCACCATCAGCACGAAGTACAGCACCGCGGCGACCAGTACGAAATCGATGAACGCGGTGATGATCGGCCCGATCGCGATGAAGGTGGCGGGCTTATCGGCGACCAGCTGAACGCCGAGTCCCAGCTCGTTGGTCTTACCCAACACCGCGAGCAGCGGATTGATGATTCCCTTGGTTACCGCCGTCACCACGGCGGTGAACGCGGTACCCATGACCACCGCGACGGCAAGATCGATAACGTTCCCGCGCATCAGGAAATCTTTGAAGCCCTTGAGCATGAGCCGAACTACTCCAATCTGGTCTATATGTGTTTCAAACACCCGATGCTAACCCCCGCGCCGGGTCGGAGCGAACTCGCAGCAATCGGATCGGGGGCCGATCGCGACATAGCCGGCAAACGCCATGCCATCGAATCCCGAGAAACGCTCGAATTCAGATGGAGTATGGCCGATCCCGTCAGCCGCGGCGAGCGAAGCGACCCGGACCGGCCTGGTCACGGGGTTTGACGATGATCTGGTCCAGATTCACATGGGACGGTCGCGACGCCACGAATCCGATGATCTCCGCGATATCCTGTGCGACCAGCGGATCAATGCCCTCGTACACCTTGGCCGCACGCTCCTGGTCTCCGGCGAATCGGACGAGCGAGAATTCGGTTTCCACCGCGCCGGGCGCGATTTCGGTGAGCCGCACGGGCTGGCCGAGCAATTCGCCGCGCAAGGTGCGGTGCAGTACGGCCTGTGCGTGCTTGGCCGAGGTGTAGCCGGAGCCGTTGTCGTAGGCCTCGAAGGCGGCGACCGAGGTGATGGTGACGATGAGCCCGTCGCCCGAGGCGATCAACTTCGGCAGCAATGCCTTGGTCACCCGCAGTGTGCCGAGCACATTGGTTTCCCACATCCAGCGCCAGTCATCCAGATCCGCCTCGGTGACCGGAGCCAGCCCCTTCGCGCCACCCGCATTGTTGACGAGCACATCGGCGTTCTCGATCGCATCGGTAAAGTCGCGCACGGAATCTTCCGAGGTCACATCGAGTTCCAGTGCGGTGCCGCCGATTTCGTCGGCGAGGGCCCGCAGCCGATCGAGCCTGCGCGCCCCGACGTACACGTGATAACCCTGTTTGGCGAGTTCCCGGGCGGTGGCTTCCCCGATTCCCGAGCTGGCTCCGGTGACAACGGCAGTGCGAACGCTCATAGCCTGTGATCCTAAATGCGGAATATTCGCCGAACACTGCGGCCGCAGAAACCAGCGTGAGGCCTGATTTCGTGAGGACATGGGTAACTCATCGGGGACGCCCAGAACTCAGCCATCCCGGAAAACCGCCGGCCCGCAATGGTAGATGTAGGGCCCACCCACGACCGGCAAAAGGCCCGGAGAGGCGGGGGAGCGCGGCGAGGCGGGGCAGCCTAGCCTCGGTGGCATGGCTATTCGCGAAGCGGTCAGTGCGGACGGAACGGGCATCGTCTATCGGGTCGGCGGCCCGGTCGACGGCAGGCCGCTGGTGCTGGTACACGGTTGGTCGGCCAATCTGCAGTGCTGGGGCGCGGCCGCGGATGAGCTGGCCGAGCGCTTCCGGGTGCTCGCCGTCGATCTGCGCGGTCACGGCTACTCCGGCGCCCCGGAGACCGGCTACGACGATCCGAAGAACTGGGCCGCCGATATCGCCGCGGTGCTTGCCGCCGAGCGCATCGAATCCGGTGCGGTGCTGCTCGGCTGGTCCTACGGCGGCATCGTGATCAGCGACTATCTGACCGCGTACGGAACCGGCACGGTCGCGGGCGTCATCTTCTCGGGTTCGATGGCCAATATCGGCCGCGCGCCCGGTGCGGCGACCGGTCCGGCCATGCAGGAGGCCATTCCCGGTGTCTTCGAGGAGAGTGCGGGGCGGGCAGTGCGCGCATTCGGCGCCTTCGGCAACGCGAATACCGGTCCCGGTCCGGATAAGGGCGTCGACGCGCAGCGCATCTTCGGCGCGAGCCTCGGCACGCCGCCTCGGGTGCGCAAGGCGCTGTTCTATCGGACCGTCGACAACACCGAAACGCTACGCGCCCTGGATATTCCGGTGCTGGTCCTGCACGGAACCAAGGATCCGGTCGTGCCGATCGAGAACGGTCGCTACATTCTCGACGCGGTGCCCGACGGCAGCGCCTCGTTCTGGGCGGACGCGCAACACGGGCTGTTCATCGAGGATCGGGCCCGCTTCGTCGCCGAGGTGAGCGCGTTCATCGACGGTCTGAATTAGCCGTCCGAAATTCACTGGCGCCATGCGCGCGGCCCGAGCAGACTGGCCGTGTCTTGGTGCTGAGATCAGCACCAGGTGGATTCTGTGCGCCGTGCGTGAGAACCCTCACGAAACTGGTGTGACGGCTGTCACTTGGCCCGGTTACGGTGTCTGAGTTGGGCAATCCAACGTGCACTATGGATGATGTGAGTCAACGCCCGGACCTACGGCCGAATCGGATTGCCGTGTTATCGGTGCACACCTCACCACTTGCTCAGCCGGGCACCGGCGATGCGGGCGGCATGAACGTCTATGTGCTGCAAACCGCCGTTCAGCTGGCCCGACGCGGCACCGAGGTCGAGATCTTCACCCGGGCCACCTCCTCGAACGTGCCGCCGGTCCAGGAGGCGGCCCCCGGAGTCCTGGTGCGCAATGTGGTGGCGGGCCCGTTCGAGGGGCTGGACAAGCACGATCTGCCGACCCAGCTGTGTCCGTTCACGGCCGAGGTGCTGCGCCAGGAGGCCAGACACCTGCCTGGTCACTACGACCTCGTCCATTCGCACTACTGGCTCTCCGGTCAGGTCGGCTGGCTGGCGCGCGATCGCTGGCGGGTGCCGCTGGTGCATACCGCGCACACGCTGGCGGCGGTGAAGAACGCGGCGCTGGCCGAGGGCGATTGCCCCGAACCCGTAACCCGCGAGATCGGCGAGAAGCAGGTGATCGCCGAGGCCGATCGGATGGTCGCCAATACCGCGGAGGAGGCGCGTCAGCTCGTCGAGTTGTACGGCGCCGATCCCGAGCGCATCGATGTGGTGCCGCCGGGCGCGGATCTGACGCGCTACTGTCCCGGTGAAAAGGCCGCCGCCCGAGCCGAATTGGGCCTGTCCACCGACGAGCGGATCGTCGCGTTCATCGGCCGCATCCAGCCGCTCAAGGCCCCGGACGTGCTGGTCCGCGCGGCCGCCGAACTGCTGTGTCGGGACCCGGCGCGCAAACTGCGGGTGCTCATCGTCGGCGGACCGTCCGGCACCGGACTGGAGCGCCCCGATGCGCTCATCGAACTCGCCGCCGCGCTCGGCATCGCCGAACGCGTCACCTTCCTGCCGCCGCAACCGCCGGACCGCCTGGTGCAGGTGTATCGGGCCGCCGACCTGGTCGCGGTGCCCAGCTACAACGAATCCTTCGGTCTGGTCGCCATCGAGGCGCAGGCCAGCGGCACCCCGGTACTCGCGGCCGATGTCGGCGGACTCGGCACCGCCGTGCGGCACGGTGCGACCGGCCTGCTCGTCCCCGGACACCGGACGCCGGACTGGGCCGATGCGCTCGGCCACCTGCTCGACGATGGCGAGCGACTGCGTCGGATGGGGTTGCGCGCGGTCGAGCACGCCGGGCACTTCTCCTGGGAGCACACCGCGGACGGACTGCTCGCCAGCTATTCGGCGGCGCTGGCCGATTTCCGTGCGTTGCGCGCCGGCCTCGGTGCCGGCCGCCGCACGGTCTTCGAGGCCGCGCGGGCCGAGTTGCCCGGGGAACGCGCTAACCTCCCGGGGGAACGCAGTGCTGTTCTGCTCGGCGAGAGCAGTCAGGCCAGATCGCGGGCGCTGTGGCGGCGCCGGACGGGAGCGCACCGATGAGCACGGCAGCCGCGACCGCACAGTTGATCGACGAAACGCTGCGCGAGCGCGAGATCGAGTACACCCAGCCCAGCCCGGCGACCTTCGTGGTCATCCTGCCCGGTGAGCGCAAACTCGCGACCACCGTGATGCTCACCGTCGGCAAGCACGGACTGCGGATCGAATCGTTCGTCTGCCGCAAGCCGGACGAGAATTTCGAGGGCGTCTACAAATTCCTGCTGCGCCGCAACCGCCGCCTCTACGGTGTGGCCTACACCCTGGACCGCGTCGGCGATATCTATCTGGTCGGCCGCATCGCCACCCACGCCGTCACTCCCGACGAACTGGACCGGATCTTCGGCCAGATCCTCGAGGCCGTCGACGCCGACTTCAATGTCCTGCTGGAACTCGGCTTCGCCGAATCCATTCGCCGGGAATGGAAGTGGCGGGTATCGCGCGGTGAGTCCCTGAAGAACCTGCGCGCCTTCGAGCATCTCGTCGAGGCCGCCGACCAGCCCTGAACCAGCTCGAGCCGGGTTCGCCGACGGTGTAGCGGATTGTGCGTGACAAGCCGGTCTCAGCCCTGACGGAGCGAGTCCGGCGGTGTGCGCGAGGCGCCGAACGGACCCGCCGTCAGCGACTACCACGGAGCGAGTCTTACGAGCGGCCGTTTGCGGCCCGTCTCGCGTCCGAGTCGTCGAAGCGCATGCGCCGCGGGCGCGAGTCTCGACGGCGCCGCTGGCGACTGCTTGCAGGTCGCTCGAAAGGGTCAGCCGCGAGACACTGGGGGGCCGCGAACACGCAGCGCCGAAGGTGCTGCAAATTCAACAGGGCACAGGAGGCTCCCGGCAATGATGGTTCTTGCTCTGGATATCGGCGCGACCAAATTCGCCGCCGGGGTGGTCTCCGCGGGCCGGAAGGTGCGCGATGTGCGGCGGGTCGACGTGCCTCGGGAATCGGTGTGGGCGGCATGCCGCGACCTGCTGCTGGAAGTGGCCGGTGACAGCACGGTTTCGGCGATCGGGATCGGTACGGCCGGTCCGGTCGATGTGCGGACCGGCGTCACCAGGCCGTTGAACATTCCGGAATGGAAGCCGGGCTTTCCGATCGTGACCGAGGTGCAGCGGCTATTCCCTTCTGCCGCAGTGCGATTCGCCAGCGACGGAGCCTGCCTGGTGCTGGCCGAACATCACGTCGGCGCGCTGCGTGGCATTCCGAACGGCCTGGCCATGACCGTCTCCTCGGGCATCGGCGGCGGCATCATCGCCGACGGTCGGGTGGTACTCGGGCGCACCGGCAATGCCGGACACGTCGGCCACATCGTGGTGCCGGGTTGGGATGTGCCGTGTGAATGCGGCGGTGTCGGTTGCGTCGAGGCGATCGCCAGCGGCATGTCGTCGGTGCGCTGGGCCCGCGAACAGGGCTGGCGCGGTGAGACCGGCGCCGGATTGGCCAAGGCCGCGCATACCGGCAACGAGATCGCACTGGCCGCGCTGCATCGGGCCGGAACCGCACTGGGCACTGCCATCGCCTCCGCGGCCGCGACGCTGGATATCGACCGGGTGGTGATCGGCGGCGGCTTCGCCCAATCGGGCGAACCGCTCTGGGAACCATTGCGCGCGGCACTGACCCGGCACTCGGGCTTGGACTTCCTGCACGCGCTGCAGGTGGTGCCGTCGCGAATCACCAATGGCGCCACCCTCGTTGGCGCGGGCGTGCTCGCCGCGGGCCACGATACGGCCGATGCCATCTCCTGAGCAGTGGGAACGGATGCGAGGCCGGTTCGCGTACATGCCAGAATGGCCTGCATGACGTACACCCTCGTGTTGCTGCGCCACGGCGAGAGCGAATGGAATGCCCTGAACCTGTTCACCGGCTGGGTGGATGTGCACCTGACCGATAAGGGCATCGCCGAGGGTAAGCGCGCCGGGGAACTGCTGGCCGAACACGGTATCCTCCCCGATATCGTCTACACCTCGGTGCTGCGGCGGGCGATCAGCACCGCGAATATCGCGTTGGACGCCGCCGACCGGCACTGGATCCCGGTCGTGCGCGACTGGCGCCTCAACGAGCGGCACTATGGCGATCTGCAGGGCAAGAACAAGGCGCAGGTCCGCGACCAGTACGGCGACGAACAGTTCATGCTGTGGCGGCGCAGCTATGACACTCCGCCGCCGCCCATCGATCCGGCCAACGAGTACAGCCAGGAGGCCGACCCGCGCTACGACGGCATCGAGGTTCCCAAGACCGAATGCCTGCTCGACGTGGTGAACCGGATGGTCCCGTACTGGGAGTCGACCATCTCCAAGGACCTGCTCTCGGGTAAGACCGTTCTGGTTGCGGCGCACGGTAATTCGCTGCGCGCGCTGGTGAAGCACCTGGATCGGATCTCCGATGAGGAGATCGCCGGCCTGAACATCCCCACCGGTATTCCGCTGCGCTACGAGCTGGACGAGAACCTGCGCCCGACCCGCCCGCGCGAATATCTGGACCCCGAGGCCGCCGCCGCAGGCGCCGCGGCCGTCGCCAGCCAGGGCGGCAAATAAGCACCTGAGTCGATACGACAACGCGCCGCGACCGGCATCGGTCGCGGCGCGTTGCTGTTCATCTGTCCGATGACACGCCGTTTGCCTGGATCGGACGTGAACTGGGTGCGGGTCGCGATCGGTTAGCTGCATCCGCCTGGGTTAGTGTGAATTCTGCAGGTGAGCGCTGATTTCCCTTGACTTGCGCAGGACTGATGCGGTGTCGATTGCTGTATGTGAACCAGCATTCGACCCAAAATTCATGTAACCCGAAGTTGGAACCTACTCGTCGGTATGTAAGCTCTGGTCGTTCGACCAGTCCGAGAGGCGGATCACCCCTGATGCAGACAATGTTGCGTGCCATGGTGGCGGCAGTCGCCGCGGCGGTGTTCATTCCCTTCGTCACCCAGAGTGCGATCGCCGCACCGGAGCCGTCCGGTCCCGACGGTGGCGCGGCCGGTGCCGCCTGGGTCGCGGCCGAGGACGGTCCCCAGCAGTACCCGAATGTGAATATCCAGTGGGACGTCCCGATCACCATGAGCGACGGCACCGTCCTCAAAGGCAACGTATACCGTCCGGCGGACGCCGCGGGCCGCCCGATCGATACCCCGACGCCTACGGTGGTCAACCTGACCCCGTACACCAAACTGGTCTCGAACATCGCCGACAGCGCCATGTCCGTTCCCGGCCTGTCCGACGCACTGATCGAACTGTTCCGCCGGATCGACCTCAGCGGCACCCCGCTCTCCGGCGTCACCGATCTGACCAAAGCCTTCGGCGGCGGCGAGCTGCGCAACTTCGCCGTCGACCGCCAGCTCATCAAGAGCGGCTACACCCAGGTCGTGGTCGATGTGCGTGGCACCGGTTTCTCCCAGGGCACCTGGGACATGCTGCGCCAGCGTGAACAGCAGGACAGCTACGAGGTGATCGACTGGGCCGCGCGCCAGCCTTGGTCCAACGGCCGCATCGGCATGAACGGCCTGTCGTATTCGGGCATCAACCAGGTCCAGGTGGCCGCGCTGCATCCGCCCGCGCTGCAGGCGATCTTCCCGGTGGTACCCGGTAGTGACCTGGTCGACGATGTTCTCGCACCCGGCGGCGGCTTCGGCTTCAACTTCATTCCGCTGTGGCTGACCGCTATCAACGGGCTCAAGCTCGTCCCGGATGTCGCGTCGATCCTCAATGGACAGTTCGATATGCGGTGGCTCGCGGATCGTGCGAAGGATCCGTTCACCTTCATGGATGTGCTGCTCAATGTCTACAGCAGCACCCGGATCGAGGACCTGGACCCGCGGGCCGCGGAATTGCTGACCGGTTCGTCGGCGTCGCGCGCGGCCTGGCTCGGCGATCCGAGCAAGATCCAGGTGCCCACCTTTGTCACCGGCGGCTGGCATGATCTGTTCACCTACTCGGAATCCAAGATCTACAACGAGATTCCGCTGCCCGCGGGCCAGAAGCAGCTGCTGATGGGCAATACCTACCACCTCAACTCCGGCAATGAATACGGCGAGCCCGGACTGCCGCCGCGGCTGGATGTGCTGCAGCGCGCGTGGTTCGACAAGTGGCTCAAGGGAATCGACAACGGCATCGATGCGTACGGCCCGATCACCTTGCGTCAACAGGGCGGCGGCTGGATCACCACCGACACGTTCGCCGATCCACGGGCCGGTTCCGAGGATGCCGACTATCGCCGGATGTATCTGTCCGCCAATCGAAGTGGTACCGCGGACAGCGTTTTCGACGGATCGTTGCTCGCCACCGCGAGCCCGGACTCGGCGCGGCTCACGGTCGCGCCAGGCCTGACTACCCTGTGCTCCAATGACGCAGCGCAGGGTAGTGCGGGTGTCCTGTCGATCATCGATGGCTGTGCCAAGGACTCCCGGATCGCGGAGCTGAACGGGCTGACCTTCACCAGCGACCCGGTCGCCGAGCCGACCACCATCTCCGGCCGAATCGCCGCACACCTCAACACCGTCCAGGACGCGGCCGACGGCTACTGGGTGGTCACGGTGAACGATGTCGCGCCGGACGGACAGTCCACCGTGCTCTCCTCCGGCCAGTTGATGGCATCGCTGCGTCAGGTCGACGAGGCGAACAGCACCCGTTCCGCCAGCGGCGATTACACCGACCCGCGGCCCTATACCTCGCTGGACCTGCGTCGGCCGACTGTGCCGGGGGAGGAGACGACCCTGGATATCGCCCTGCCCGCCACCGAGGCAATGCTGCAGCCGGGGCACCGCCTGCGGGTGGATGTCTTCGCGGGCAACTTCCCCAAGGGTCTGCCGGTACTGCCGATGCTGATCGATACGGGCCTGAAACCACAACATGTGCAATTGGATCCGAATCGGCCGAGTTTCGTGAATATCCGGGTGCGGGGGAATCCGGGCTGGTAGGCCGTATCCGGTCACTAGTCGGCCACGGCGAATGCCGCATCCAACGGCGGGAAGATCGCACGGGCGTCCGCGCCGCCGAACCAGAGCCCGACGGTGAAGACCGAGGTGGCCTCCAGATATTTGGCGCGATGCAGCCCGCCCGCTGAGATCGGCTGCAATTCGATATCTTCCGCCAGCGCGGCGACATGCTGTACCGCCGTCGCATCGTCGCCGCAGATCGGCACCGCCAGCCTGCGGTTGTCGAAGACGCGGGTCCGCGATTCCCACACCTCGGCGGCGCATACGTTGAACGCCTTCACCACATTCGCCTCCGGAACCGTTGCCGCGATGCGAGCGGCGACCGCGTCCTCGGATAGTACGAATGCCGGAACTCCTTCCGGCGCGGCCGCGTCCGGCAGGAAGGCATTGGTGCAGTCGATCACCGTCCGTCCGGCGAGTTTTCCGCCGATGTCGCCCAGTACTTCGTCAAGGGCGCTTACCGGCAGTGCCAACAGCACGGCCGCCCCGAATTCAGCGGCCGCGCCTATGCCCGCGCCGCGCGCCCCGTGTCCGATGGTCGCCGCCAGCGTGGCCGCGGCCGCACGGGACCGAGCGCCGATGACGACCTCGTGCCCGGCCGCGGCCCAGCCGCCGCCGAGTGCCTTCGCCATCGCGCCTGCCCCGATGATTCCGATTCGCATATCAACTCCTGGCTCGGATGTATTCGGCACCGACGCTAGGGATTTCGATAGGCACCCGAAGGTGCGCAATGACGATGGCAGGCTGGTGTCATGACGGTCGAACCTGCCGAGCCGGTGGCATTCGCGGACTATGGCGACTACGAGGCCGACTGCCCGGCTCGCCTCGGCGTCGACCTGTTCGGCAATCGCTGGCTCGCGGTCATCGTCTACATGCTGCGCGAGGGCCCGATGCGTCCCGGTGAACTGCGCACCGCTATCGGCGGTATCAGCCAGAAGATGCTCACCCAGACGTTGCGTCGGATGGAGTCCATGACCCTCGTCGAGCGCCACCGCTACGCCGAGGCCCCGCCCCGCGTCGAATACGAACTGACCGAGGCCGGACGCGATCTGCTCGTTCCGATCTACGCCCTCGGCGAATGGGCCGATCGCCACGGCGATTCGGTTCGTACGGCGATGTGCGCAGCCGACGACGCTTCCGACGACGAGCGTGACAACTGATCTCGTAGGAACGAGGCAGTAGCGGACCGGCAGCCCAGAGCGCAACCGTAGCGGCGCTTTCGACCGGCAAAAAGGCGCGGGGCGGCGGGGGGAGAACAACGCGTAAACAAGCGGCTAACACGCCTGGAAGTACCTATGACCTGCGCGAAACTTCGTGTACCCCGAGTTGGGTTGTCGGTTGGCGACCGTACGATTCAAGTGTGAGTGTTCCCCAGGCCGTACTGCTGGCAGTCCTCGCGGCTGTCGTCGGCCTGGCAGTCGGCGGGCTACTGATCCCGTTCATGAACGCCAGGCAGGCCGCCCGCAGTCAGGAGGATTCCGGCCTGACCATGTCCCAGGTCCTCGACCTGATCGTGCTGGCCTCCGAGAGCGGAATCGCGGTCGTCGACGAATACCGCGATGTGGTGCTGGTCAACCCGCGCGCGGAAGAACTCGGCCTGGTCCGCAACCGCCTACTCGACGAACGCGCCTGGGCCGCGGTGGAGAAAGTGCTCGCCACCGGCGAGTCCACCGAATTCGATCTCACCGCGAAGAATCCGATGCCCGGCCGCAGCCGGATCGCGGTGCGCGGAGTGGCCAGGCAGCTATCGCGTGAAGAGACCAGCTTCACTGTGCTGTTCGCCGACGACGATTCCGAGCAGGCCCGTATGGAGGCCACCCGCCGGGACTTCGTCGCCAATGTCAGCCACGAACTCAAGACTCCTGTCGGCGCGATGAGCCTGCTTGCCGAGGCCATGCTGGAATCTGCTGACGATCCCGAGGCGGTCCGGCACTTCGGTCAGCGTGTACTCGGTGAATCCCGGCGGCTCGGCAAGATGGTGACCGAGTTGATCGCGCTCTCGCGGCTACAGGGCGCGGAAAAGCTGCCCGAGCTCGAGGTGGTCGACGTCGACACCGTGGTCATGCAGGCGGTCGATCGCTCCCGCACCGCCGCCGAGGCCGCCGGCATCACCGTCAGCACCGATCGCCCGAGCGGGCTCGAGGTGCTCGGCGACGAAACCCTGCTCGTCACCGCGCTGTCCAACCTGGTGGAGAACGCCATCGCGTACTCACCCACCGGCTCCCATGTTTCGGTGAGCCGCTCACTGCGCGGCGATCATGTCGCGATGGCCGTGACCGATCGCGGTATCGGCATCGCCAAGGAAGATCAGGAACGGGTGTTCGAACGTTTCTTCCGATCCGATAAGGCACGCTCGCGCGCCACCGGTGGTACCGGGCTAGGCCTGGCTATCGTCAAGCACGTGGCGGCCAATCACAACGGTGAGATCACCCTGTGGAGCAAGCTCGGCACCGGATCGACGTTCACCCTGCGAATACCTGCCCACCATGAATCCGGCGGCGAAGAAGAGGTCGACGGTGCCGAGGTGAGCATGAGAGAAATACACCCGCGCCCCACGGGGCCGGGCAGACCGAATGGTGTGGAGGCACGCAGATGACGAGTGTTCTGATCGTCGAAGATGAGGAGTCGCTGGCCGATCCGCTCGCGTTCCTGCTGCGCAAGGAGGGCTTCGAGGTCACTGTCGTCGGTGACGGACCATCCGCGCTCGCCGAATTCGACCGCTCCGGCGCCGATATCGTGCTGCTCGACCTCATGCTGCCCGGCATGAGTGGCACCGATGTGTGCAAACAGCTGCGCACCCGCAGCGGCGTCCCGGTGATCATGGTCACCGCGCGCGACAGCGAGATCGACAAGGTGGTCGGCCTGGAGCTCGGCGCCGACGACTACGTCACCAAGCCGTACTCGGCGCGCGAACTGATCGCCCGCATCCGGGCCGTGCTGCGCCGCGGCGCGGGCGATGAACTGGACGGCGGCAATGAGAGTGGTGTGCTCGAGGCCGGACCGGTCCGGATGGATGTGGACCGCCACACCGTGCACGTCAACGGCAGGCAGGTCACGCTGCCGTTGAAGGAATTCGATCTGCTCGAATATCTGCTGCGCAATTCCGGCCGGGTGCTGACCCGCGGCCAGCTGATCGACCGGGTCTGGGGCGCCGATTACGTCGGCGACACCAAGACCCTCGACGTGCATGTGAAGCGGTTGCGCTCGAAGATCGAGGGCGATCCGGCCAAGCCGGAGCACCTGGTGACGGTGCGCGGTCTCGGTTACAAGCTCGAGGCTTGATCAGCGATAGCGCGGCCGCCGGCCGTACGGATCGTCCGCCCACGGATCGGCGGCGTACGGCGGCGAATTGCTGTGAGATTTTGACCAGCGCAGCCGCCGAGGCCCCGACAACCTCGGCTGCACGCTAACTCAGGGGTGTGATCAGGGCAGGTAGACCCAGGTGGGGCCGATTCCGGGGACGTCCTGCTTGTGCAGGGTGATCCAGCCGAGATCGTCTTCCTGCATGCAGTCGTAGACATCCGCCGCGCTGGTGCCGCGGCAGGCGATGGTGCGGCTGAGGCCGTACGGGCTCATGATCAGGTTCTTGCCATTCGCCTGGGCGTTGAATGCCTCAGGGGTGTTGGCGGGCAGGAAGTCGGCGGTGAAATCGGCGTATTTGGCCGGGTCGCCATTGGGTTCGGCATGCGCGGCACCGGTCAGTGCGGCGGTGGCGCCGAGCGCGATGGCGGTGAGGGTCAGGGCTTTCTTCAACATGACCGCACATCCAACCGCATCCGAGTAAAGCCCGCATGGCGGGCAGGTGAATCACCCGCTCTGCAAAACCTCATGCGGACTGGTCGGCAATGGGTTGGTCGGATTTCATCCGGTCGGCATGCACGGTCGCCGGATGGATCGCGATCAGGCCGAGTCCCTCCCGCCGCTTGCAGTGTCTGGCCAGCTCTTCGTAGGCCGGTTCGCCGAGCAATTCCTTGAGTTCGGGAGCGTAGGACTGCCACACCGGGCGGGTGCCGACGTGGGCGTCGGGGGAGCCGGAGCAGTACCAATCGAGGTCCTCGCCGCCGGGACCCCAGCCGCGCCGGTCGTATTCGGTGATGGTGGTCTTCAGGATCTGCACGCCGTCGGGGCGCTCCACCCAGTCCTGGGTCCGCCGGATCGGCAGCTGCCAGCACACATCTGGCTTCACCTCGAGCGGCTCGATGCCCTTGCGCAGCGCCATGGTGTGCAGTGCGCAGCCGACGCCGCCCGCGAAGCCGGGGCGGTTCAGGAAGATGCAGGCGCCATCGAATCGGCGGGTGCGCAGGGCGGGCTCGTCCTCCAGTTCGTCGAGTTCCAGGTAGCCCTTCTTGGTGATCTTGCCGTCGGCGTCGGCCGCCTCGTCCATCAGCTGCCAGTCGTTCGGTGTGAGCATTTTCACAGCATTGGTCAGGCGCTTGCGATCATCCTTGTCGGAGAGGAACGCGCCGTGCGAGCAGCAGCCGTCATCGGGGCGGTCG
The DNA here is from genome assembly GCF_040680135.1 of Nocardia sp. NPDC052112. Classification (NCBI taxonomy): domain Bacteria; kingdom Bacillati; phylum Actinomycetota; class Actinomycetes; order Mycobacteriales; family Nocardiaceae; genus Nocardia; species Nocardia sp. NPDC052112. The sequence continues at coordinate 212,318 of NZ_JBFAWD010000011.1, forward strand.
CTGAGAATTCCCTGACAGGCCGGAGTTCCGAAGACACACGTCCAGCGCGACAGCAGCCAGGTCAAATCAGCGACGATCACATGCTCGTCGTTTGCTGGATCCACGAACTCGATCCATTCACGGGGAAAGTCGAGATCGACCTCCGGCGCCGGATCGATCTTCCTCGCTGGTCGGGGCCTCTTGGAGCCGCTGTTCGCTGCGCCTACCGTCACACTTCAGGACGCTAACAGCTCAGTCGCCTGGGCTAAAGGGCTGGTTCACCCAGTACCGTATTCATGTGCGGCTTGGGGTACTCGACGTCGGAAGCAATACCGTCCATCTGCTTGTGGTGGATGCCCATCGTGGTGGTCACCCGATGCCGATGAGCTCCACAAAGGCCACTCTCCGGCTATCGGAGAATATGGATTCCGACGGTCGTATCACCGTCCAGGGAGCCGAACGGCTGATCGCGACGGTCGCCGAATTCGCCAGCATCGCCGAGACTTCCAGGTGCGTCGAGCTGATGCCGTTCGCGACCTCCGCGCTGCGTGAGGCGGCGAATTCCGATGAGGTACTCGGCAGGGTCCGCGCCGAGACGGGTGTCGAACTCCAGGTGCTCTCCGGCGTCGACGAGGCCCGGCTCACCTTCCTCGCCGTGCGTCGGTGGTACGGCTGGAGCGCGGGCCGGATCCTGAATCTCGATATCGGTGGTGGCTCATTGGAAATGACCAACGGCGGTGACGAGGAACCCGATGTCGCGCTCTCGCTGCAACTCGGCGCCGGGCGATTGACCAGGGAGTGGTTGCGCGAGGATCCGCCGGGCAAGCGTCGCGTCGCGGTGCTGCGCGATTGGCTCGACGCCGAACTGGTCGCGCCGGCGAAACAGCTGCTGGAGGTCGGAAAACCGGATCTCGCGGTCGGTACCTCGAAGACGTTTCGGTCACTTGCCCGGTTGACCGGATCGGCACCCTCTTCGGCCGGGCTGCGGGTGCGCCGTACACTCACCAGCTCAGGTCTGCGCCAACTGATTGCCTTCATCTCGAGAATGACGGCAGCGGACCGTGCAGAATTGGAAGGCGTAAGTTCCGATCGGTCACAGCAATTGGTGGCTGGCGCACTGGTCGCGGAGGCGAGTATGCGGGCACTATCGCTGGATACCCTCGAGATTTGTCCGTGGGCACTGCGCGAGGGGCTGATCCTGCGCAAACTGGATACCGATATGAACGGCGTTATGAACGGCGGACCGAGGGCGACGGCATTGCCGGGTGCCCTCGTGGACGCGAGTGGTAAGCCGGTGCCCGGCGGCGGTCTATCGGGCCCGATAGAAACGGTGTCGTCATGAGTGAGGATTCCAAGCAGCTATCGGTTGCCGAGCTGCTGGCACGCAACGGCCAGCAGGGCGGGGCATCGTCCGGTGGCGGCGGACGGCGGCGGCGCAGTGGTCGCGGCATCTCGGTGGCCGAGCTGACCGGTGATCTGCCCGCCATCCCGGCGGGCGGTGGCGGTGGCCATTCCGCGCACGCCGCACCCGACGACGAGGAACCGGCCTACGAACCCGCCTCGCACGAGTCGAATGGGTACGAGGCCAACGGGTTCGACGCCTCCGGTTACCAACCCTCCGGTTTCCAGTCCGGCGGATACGCATCCGGTTTCGAAACGCCTGCGCCGGAACCCACTTCGTACGCCGCGCCGGATCCGGCCCCGTATGCCGCACCCGAGTTATCCAACTATTCGCCGATGTCGGGGCCGATCACCCGATACGACCCGCTCTCTGCCTACGCCGCGCCGGAGGCGCCCGCCGATCCGCTGCCTGGCTGGTCGAGCCGGGTCATGCCGGGGCGGGAAATGCCGGGCCCGGATTCGTCGCGACATGCCGCGCCCGCGGATCCGCTGTCCGCGCCGATATCGGATCTGTACGCCCCGGCACCGGATCCGTACGGGCGGGATCCGCGTGCCGATGTCGCCCCTGCGGTCGACTCCGGACGCACCGGCCGCCGACGTCGGTACGCCGAGCCGGAGGAAGAGACCACCGACGTACAGCCGCTGCGTGAACTCGGCCACGGCATCGGTCGCCGCGGCGCGGACGCCCCGCCCGACCCGCCGCAGAGACCTGGCGGTCGGGCCGCCCGGCGACGGGCGGCGGAGGCGGCCGAGGCGGCCGAAGCCGGACCCGCGACGGTGGGATGGTCGCCGTCCACCAATGGCTTCGCCCCGGAGTCCGCGCCGCCGCCGGAGCGGCCGTCGCGATCGGTGCACGAGTTCGGTGCCCATCCCGAGCAGCCGGATCAGCGAAGATCCGCACGGCGGGACGGTCCGGCCGATGGCGGTCTGCCCGCCTGGTCGGCGCGAAGACATGTACCGCCGCAGAACGGCGCGCCCGAATCCGAGGGTGTCGCCACCGCCGCGTGGTCGCTGGCCAGTCAGGATCAACAACTCGTGTCCGGCCAGACCGTGGCGGGTGACCTGCTGCGCGACGAAGTCGAACGCGCCGAGGCCGAGCGGGCCAGCGGGCGTGTCGCCGAACGCAACGGGCGGGGACGACGCGGCCGGTCGAAGCGCGACCCCGGTCCCGCCGAGCAGGATGAGGTGTACGACGGTCGAACCGATGTGTACGAACCGTTCCCGACCGGTGATGCCCTCGACGACGACGAGGATTTCGATGACGACGATATCGATTTCGATTCGGACCGTTCGTTCGCTTCCCGCTTGGCCGCTTCCCGTTCGGCCGTCTCCCGCTTCGCCCCGAGACGTGCGCGCTCGCGGGTCGCGCGCAAGTCGGAGTACGACGCCAATCGCCGACAGTGGATGATTCTCGGCGGTCAGAGCACCGGCGCCGCTGTGGCCGGCATGTTGCTGTTCAAGGGCTTCGAGCGCATGTGGGAAATGCTGCCCTGGGTGGCGCTGTGCCTGGCGATGATCGTGATCCTGGGCCTGGTGGCATTGGTGCGAATACTGCGGCGGACCGATGACATCCTCAGCACGGTGATAGCCGTTATCGTCGGCATCTTTGTCACCTTGGGACCGCTAGCCTTTCTACTCAGTACAAACTGAGCAGGGAGCGGCTGTGGGGAACATCGGGCAGGCGGACGACACCAGATCGGTGAGCGCGACCACGGGGCGCGCTCCCGATCCCGACGTGCGCACCGAACCCGATTCGCCTGACGAAGCGGTCGGCGGGTCCGGCGGTCAGCAGATCCTCGTCGGGCTCTCGACGGCCTCGGTATATCCGCAGAACACCGAGGCGGCCTTTCGATACGCGGCCGAAATCGGTTACGACGGTATCGAATTGATGGTCTGGGCCGAACCGGCCAGCCAGAGCATCGCCGCGATCCAGGCCTATTCCCGCAAATACGGTGTGCCGGTTCTGGCCATCCACGCACCGTGCCTGCTGATTTCGCAGCGGGTGTGGGGTTCGGATCCAGTGGCCAAGCTCGAGCGCAGTGTGCGTACCGCCGAGGCACTCGGCGCGGGCACCGTGGTGGTGCATCCACCGTTCCGCTGGCAGCGCAGGTATGCGCAGGGCTTCGCCGATCAGGTGGCCGAGTTGGAGGAGCACAGCCACGTCATCGTGGCGGTGGAGAATATGTTCCCGATGCGCGCGGACACTCTCTTCGGTCGCAAAACCGGGTCGGTGAAGCGGCTGGAGCGCCGCGGTGGTCCCGGTCCCGGCCTGACCGCATTCAGCCCGTCCTACGATCCGACCGATACCGGATTCCGGCACTACACCCTCGATCTGTCACATACCGCGACCGCCGGTGCCGATCCGCTGGCCCTGGCCGCGCGGATGGGCCACGGCCTCGCGCATCTACATCTCGCCGACGGGCGCGGTGCGGCGCACGACGAGCATCTGGTGCCCGGCGAGGGCACTCAGCCCTGTGTCGAGTTGTGTGCGGCACTGCTGCGTTCCGGTTTCGCCGGGCACGCGATCGCCGAGATCAATACCCAGAACGCGCGCACCGCTCAGGACCGCGCGGGCATGCTGGACCGCACGCTGGACTTCGCCAGAACACACCTCAACGCACCCGCCCCGGCACCCACGCACGCCAACCAGGTGTGACGCCGCACCGATCTGGCGGCGGTGGGGAATTCCGACCGCGAATCGCTTCGTTCTACGCTGTACGAACGCTGTGTCCCGCCGACGCGGCCGATCGACGACAGGAGTGACGATGCCGGAGCTGACCGCGCAACTCGAGCAGGCCATCACGACGGACGCGCCCTTCAGCCGGGTGTGCACGCTGACCGAACTGCTGTCGGCCACCCCGGATACCGGCCGCTACCTGGGCATCATCGACAAGATCTGGACCATCGGTCCGAAGGTGCATGGCGGCACCATGGTCGCGGCCAGCGCCGCCGCGGCCACCCGCTGGCTACGCGCCTCTGATCCGGCCCTGGTCGCCATGGCACCTATCGCGGCTAGTACGGACTTCCTCGGCGCACCCGAACCGGGCGAGGTGGAGTACGAGGTGCACATCCGCAAGGTCGGTCGCCAGATCTGCCTGGTCGATGTGAACCTGATCCAGAGCGGGCGCACGCTGGTGCGCACCGCGTTCACCTTCGGTCGACTCGACGATGCCGATCCGATCTACGCGCAGCGGCACGGTGATATGCCGGTCGAACCGCCCGCCGACGCCGTCGGTTACCGGGATTCGTCGATGGGCAAGGTCGTCCATGTGGCCCAGGGTGCCGAACTGTTCATCGACCGGGAGTGGGCCCGATTCCTCGACGGCGCGAAAGGTGAACCGCGCCTGCGTCTTTGGATGCGGCCGTTCGAGGGCGATCAGCAGGATCCGGATATCGCCATGTACTTCGCGATCATGTCCGCCGATATGAGTCCGCCGGTTCCGGTGAACCTCGGCCACTTCGGTTGGGCCCCGACGGTGCAGATGACCACCTACCTGCGCCGCCGTCCGGCCCCCGGCTGGCTGCGGATCATCGCGACCAGCCATGAGGTCGGCGAGCGCATGTTCGACGAGGACCAGCTCATTCTCGACTCGACCGGTGCCGTCGTCGCGCAGAGCCGCCAACTGGCCCTTGTGCCACAGCGCTGAACCGGCCTGATCCGGAACGAAACGCGACAGTGACGCGGGCTAGCCTTGAGCCCATGACGAGAGTTGCGGTGATCGGTGGCGGTCGCATCGGGGAGGCGTTGATCGCCGGATTGCTCGAATCCGGACGGGCGGTAAAGGATCTGGTCGTCGTCGAGACCCATGCCGATCGGGCCGAACTCATCGGCGACCGCTTCGGCGTGCGGGTCACCGATTCGATCGCGGACGCGATCGTCGGCGCGGATGTCCTGGTCATCGCGGTCAAGCCGGGTGATGTGGATACGGTGCTGACCGAGCTCGGCAAGGCCGAACTCGACGGCGACCGCGATCAGATCCTGGTGTCGCTGGCTGCGGGTGTGCCGACGGCACGTCTGGAGAACAAGCTGCCCGCCGGCTTCCCGGTGGTGCGGGTGATGCCGAATACCCCGATGCTGGTCGGCCAGGGCATGAGTGTGCTCGCACCGGGCCGCTACGCACGGGCCGAGCAGCTGGCCGAGGTGACCGAGCTGCTCGCCGCGGTCGGCAAGGTGGCGACCGTAACCGAGGCGCAGATGGATGCGGTGACCGCGGTCTCGGGTTCCGGACCCGCGTACTTCTTCCTGGTGGTCGAGGCCATGATCGATGCAGGCGTCGGGCTCGGCCTGACCCGCGACATCGCCACCGAACTCGTGGTGCAGACCATGGTCGGTTCGGCTGCCCTGTTGGAGAGCTCCGGACAGACCGCGGCCGAGTTGCGCGCCGCCGTCACCTCGCCGGCGGGCACGACCGCCGCCGCGGTGCGGGAATTGGAGCGCGGCGCAGTGCGCTCGGCCTTCCTCGAGGCGTTGCACGCGGCGAAGCATCGATCCGCCGAGCAGGGTGCGCACGACAGTGCGGGCGGCAGCGCGACATGACCGTCTCGGGCGGGCGATGATCAAACATCGTGCGTCTACAGGGTGACCGGTCGGTTCCCTGCATGTGAACCTGATTTCTCACACCCGTCGCAGTAATCCCACTGGTCCCGCTAAGCTTCAAGGAGCACGTGCGTGTCTGTTCCGCCGGTGGGGAAGCCGGCGGCGCGGACGTGCCGGAGGTCAGTGGTGCGATGATGTCTAACAAGATGTCTGCGAATAGCTCAGGAACGTCGCCAGGAGGTTCCGGACCATCAGGTGGCCGGGCTGGTTCCCGGACTCAAGGCGGTGCGGCGGCTCCGTCGCAATCGGTGCTCGGCGGAGGTACTCAATTCCTCACCGTCGCCGAGGTCGCGAATCTCATGCGGGTATCCAAGATGACGGTCTATCGGCTGGTGCACTCGGGTGAGTTGCCCGCCGTACGGGTCGGTCGCTCGTTCCGGGTGCATGCCAAGGCGGTGCACGACTACTTGGAGACGTCCTACTTCGACGCTGGATGAGGCGATTTCATCAGGTTATCGGTGTCCCGGTAGGATGAACCCTCGGTTCGTGTCCGCCTGCCGGCGGCACCGCTTTGTGGTGTCCGGTGCCAGCTGGCGGCGCGGACGCTGAAATAGGCGTACGCGATCGGCGTACGCGCCGAGTAGAGAGAACGCGAGGACAACCCTATGGGTTCTGTGATCAAGAAGCGCCGCAAGCGCATGTCGAAGAAGAAGCACCGCAAGCTGCTTCGCCGCACGCGTGTTCAGCGGCGCAAACTCGGCAAGTGAGTCCCCGCCGTAGCGACTGCTTGCAGGTCGCTCGAAACGGTCAGTAGCGACTGCTTGCAGGTCGCTCGAAACGGTCGGTAGCGACTGCTTGCAGGTCGCTCGAAACGGCCAGCGCGTTAGCTTGGCGGCCCGTCACCGATTGGTGGCGGGCTTTTCTTTTTGAAACAGCGAATTTTGAAAGTTGCTCGTGTATCAGGTGGCTGAAGTCATCGTTAGAACCTGGTTAATACTCTCTGCGTATCGCAGTCGACCGGCTACTCTGGTACCGCAGCAAATGGAATTGGGGGCTGTCACAGTTGGGATCCGGTGCGGTGGGTTCTGAGATACGGGATGGACATACACCCAAGGTGGTGATGGTGACCGGTGCCAGCCGATTCTTCGGCGGCAATGTGGTCGCGCGTTTGGCCCAGGATCAGAACATCGAACGCATCCTGGCCGTCGACACCATGACCCCTGGTCGCGAGCTGCAACGGCGCATGGGCCGCGCCGAATTCGTGCGTGCCGATATTCGAAATCCCTTGATTCGCAAGGTGATCGGTGGCAACGAGGTCGATACGGTCGTGCACGCCGCGATGCTCACACATCCACCGGCCGGTGGCGGTCGGGCGGTGATGAAGGACCTCAATGTCCTCGGCGCCATGCAGCTGCTCGCGGTCTGTCAGAAATCGTCTTCGGTGCGGCGCGTGGTGGTGCGCTCGACGTCCGCGGTCTACGGATGTAGCGCGAAGGATCCCGCGAAATTCACCGAAGAAATGAGTGCGCGAACCCCACCGAGTGGTTGGTTTGCTCGCGACATGATCGAAATAGAAGGATTCGTCCGCGGGCTTGCGCGGCGACGTCCCGATATCGCCGCTTCGATTTTGCGTTTGGCACCCATTGTCGGCCCGCGTTTGGCCGGTCGCGGTGTGCAGTATCTGCGTTCACCGGTCGCGCCGACGGTCCTGGGCCGCGACGCCCGATTGCAGTTGCTGCACGAGGAGGATGCCATCGCCGCGATGGCGCACGCGGCCCGGCAGGCGCCCGGCGGCACCTACAACATCGCCGGGGACGGCGCATTGGTGCTATCGCAGGCCATCCGGCGTGCGGGCCGGGTCGAGCTGCCGATCCCGTGGCTGGTCTTCCGCACCGCGGGCCGCGCGCTCATGGGCCCGATCATGCGTGATTTCACCAGTGAGCAGATCGACTATTTCCATTTCGGCTGTGGTCTCGACACCACCCGGATGCGCACCGAACTCGGGTTCGTCCCGCGCTGGACGACGGTGCAGGCATTCGACGACTTCATCGGGGGCGCAGCGTCGCGGCCCGTCATCGATCCAGCGTGGATCGATGCCGCAGAACATAAACTGCTCGGCCTTCTCGGGGCCGGTACGGGAGCACATACATGAATGACGTAGCGAAAGTCATCCAACTCCACGATCTGAATATCGAAACGCGCCAGCGGACCACACAGCGGCGCTGGCCGGAGTCGGTGACCGGCGAGGTCGCGCCGAGCCAGGTGGTGACGTCGCTGACCGAACGCCTCGCGGCCGCCGACCCCCAGGCGCCCCGTTCGGTATCGGAGATACTGCGCGGCGCCATCGGCAAGCAGATCCGCACCACAGCGGATTTCGCGCGCCGTCGACTCACCGGCGACTATCAGGTCGACGAATTCGGCTTCGATGAACATCTGCTCGAATCGTTGATCCTGCCCGCGCTGCGGCCGCTCTCGGATTATTGGTTCCGCGTGCAGGTCAACGGAATCGAGAACATTCCGGAGGCCGGTGGTGCGCTGATCGTCGCCAACCATGCGGGCACCGTTCCGCTCGACGGGCTGATGCTGCAACTGGCGATCCACGATCGGCATCCGAAGGAGCGCGCGCTACGCCTGCTGGCCGCCGACCTCATCTTCGAAACTCCGATGCTCGGTGTGCTCGCCCGCAAGGCCGGGCACACCCTGGCCTGCCGTCCCGATGCCGAAAGGCTTTTGCGCGCAGGCGAATTGACCGGAGTATTCCCGGAGGGCTTCAAGGGCGTCGGCAAGCAGTTCACCGACCGCTACAAACTGCAGCGCTTCGGTCGCGGCGGATTCGTAGCGGCGGCGGTGCGCACCGGCACGCCGATCATCCCCTGCTCGATCGTCGGCTCGGAGGAGATCTATCCGAAACTGGCCGATATCAAGCCGCTCGCCCGGCTGCTCAATGTGCCGTATTTCCCGGTGACGCCGCTGTTTCCGCATCTTGGTCCGCTCGGTGCGCTGCCGCTGCCGTCGAAGTGGTACATCGAATTCGGCGAGCCCATCGCGACCACCGGCTACGAGGCCGAGGACGCGGACGATCCGATGACCATGTTCGAGGTCACCGACCAGGTCCGCGAAACCATTCAGCAGACGCTCTACAAGCTGCTCACCAAGCGCCGCAACCCGTTCACCGGCTAATGGTCGCGGCGACGGGTGACGGCCGCGGCGACCGCGCCACCGGCGGCGCCGAGTGCCAGCGCCGTCGGCACGCCGATCTTGGCGGCCTTGCGCCCGGTGCGGAAATCACGGATCTCCCAGCCGCGATTCTTCGCAACCTCGCGTAGGTCCGAATCCGGATTGATCGCCACCGCGGTGCCGACCAGTGACAGCATCGGCACATCGTTGTGGCTGTCGGAGTAGGCCGTACAACGCTTGAGGTTCAGGCCTTCCCGGATCGCCAGCGTACGCACCGCATGCGCCTTACCGAGTCCGTGCAGGATGTCGCCGACCAGTCGCCCGGTGAACTTTCCGTCGACGCTCTCGGCGACCGTGCCGAGCGCGCCGGTCAGCCCCAGCCGCTTCGCGATGACCTGTGCCAGCTCGACCGGGGTCGCGGTCACCAGCCACACCTGCTGCCCCGCGTCCAGGTGCATCTGCGCCAAAGCCCGTGTGCCAGGCCAGATCTTGTCGGCGATGATCTCGTCGTAGATCTCCTCGCCGAGCGCGGCCAGTTCGGCGGTCGGGCGACCGGCGATGAACGCGAGTGCCTTCTCCCGGCCCGCGGCCATATCGGTGCTGTTCTCCTTGCCGGTGACCCGGAACTTCACCTGCTTCCAGGCCACGTCCACCAGATCGGAGGTCTTGAAGTATTTGCGCGCGGCGAGGCCGCGGGCGAAATGCACGATGGACGCACCCTGCACCATGGTGTTGTCGACATCGAAGAACGCCGCCGCGGTCAGATCCCGCGGCACCTCGGGCCCGGTGGCCTCGACCTCGGCCTCGGCGAGTTCGGCATCATGCAGGGACAGCGCCGCCTCGGCACTGGCCTCACCGGCCAGATTGGCCCGCAGCTCTTCCTCGCTCGGGCCGAAGGGGCTGCGAGAGATGCGCGCGAGCTGGTCCTGCAGACCCTGGCCGAGCCGACCCTGATTCCACCGCACCGGAAACTCACCGAATCGTCCCGCGATGAAACCTGCCCTTGCCACCTTCGATCGTTCCGGCACCAGTACCTCCGCCCGTCGCGCGAACCACAACCACATTAGCTGGCCGCGGTGACAGTGAAGGCAGTACCGCGCGCTCCGATCGGGGCGTGGCGAGGGGATTTAATATCGGCCATGACCAATCCCACACATTCGGTGACGCTGCTGACGAGATCGGGCTGCGGGCTCTGTGTCACCGCGCTGAAGCAACTGCGGGCGATCTGTGCCGATTTCGACATCGAGCCGTCGACCGTCGATGTCGACGAAGCCGCCGGAACCGACCCTGGCCTGCGCGCGGAGTACGGCGATCGGCTTCCCGTCGTGCTGCTGGACGGCCGTGAGCACAGCTATTTCGATGTCGACGAGCCCCGATTACGGGCCGACTTGACTCGCTGAGAGATAGCTGATCCGGCCCGATTCGGTCGCGATGCTGGTCGCGGCGGAAAATGAGGCCAAATTCACCGACTTTGTGAAGGGCTGCACAAGCGGTTACGGTGGTGGCACGCGACCCGCATGCCGTGGCTGCGGATCCGCGTAATGAACCCAGCATTCCGAATACTTCGACCATGGCACCGGACCGCCCCGGGCCCGAGATCGAACGACGAACCGGACCTCGCCGGAGGCCGGAACGAGGAGCCGACGACGTGACAGAGCAGCATGAGGCGCCGAATGGCGTCTCCGGCAGGGCTCTGCAGAAGGACATCCCGCAGGCCACCGTGGCGCGGCTGGCCACCTATCTCCGGGTCCTCGCCATACTGGCCGACGACGGTGTTGCCATCGTATCGAGTGAGGAACTGGCTGTCGCGGCGGGTGTCAATTCGGCCAAGCTGCGCAAGGACCTTTCCTTCCTCGGCCCCAACGGTGTTCGGGGTGTCGGCTATGACGTCGCCAAGTTGCGCACCAGGATCGAGGATGTGCTCGGGCTGTCGCAGGGACATCGGGTAGTACTGGTCGGCGCCGGAAATCTGGGCCGGGCCCTGGTGGGCTACGGCGGGTTCCGGCGGCGCGGCTTCACCGTGGTCGGCATGTTCGACAATCATCCCGACGTGATCGGCAGATCGGTCGCCGGTCTGGTGGTGCGCGATGTCGCCGACCTCGCACCGGCCGTCGAGGCGTTGAAACCGACCATCGCGGTGCTGACCGTGCCCGACGACGCGGCACAGGACGTCTGCGATCTGCTGGTCGCCTCCGGTATGCAGTCGATTCTGAGCTTTGCCCCGTGTGAGCTGACCGCACCGGAGACGGTGGAGGTGCGCCGGGTCGATCTGGCGGTCGAACTGCAGATGCTGTCGTTCGAGACCGCACGCAATGCGCCACCGCTGCCCGAGGTCGTGCACGCCGTTTCATCCGGCCGCATCGCCCACCGCGCGCCCGCGCACACCGCTGCCGGACATCCGGCACTCAAGCACTCGACGACCTCGCATTCGGCAACGGAGCCATCCAGCAAGGGATCGGTGGTTACACCATGAGCATTCTTTTGGTCGGGATTTCGCATCGCAGCGCGCCCGTCTCGATTCTGGAGAAGGTCGCGATCACCGACGCGGACCGGCCGAAACTGATCGATCGAATGCTCACCTCCAGCCATGTGTCCGAGGCGATGATCGTCTCCACCTGCAACCGCGTCGAGGTCTACGCCGTGGTGGACGCCTTCCACGGCGGTCTCGCCGAGGTCGGCGAACTGCTGACCAAACATTCCGGACTGCCGCTGCCGGATCTGACCAAGCACGCCTACGTTCGCTACAGCGAGGCCGCCGCCGAACATCTGTTCGCGGTGGCCAGCGGCCTGGATTCGATGGTGATCGGCGAGCAGCAGGTGCTCAGCCAGATCCGCGGCGCCTATGCTTCCGCCGATGCCCAACAGGCGGTCGGGCGGACCATGCACGAACTCGCGCAGCACGCACTACGTGTCGGCAAGCGGGTGCATTCGGAGACCGGTATCGACCGGGCCGGTGCGTCGGTGGTTTCGGTGGCTTTGGATCGGTCGCAGCAGGTGCTGGGTCCGCTCGCCGGACTTACCGCGGTGGTGCTCGGGGCCGGCGCGATGGGCGGACTCGCGGTGGCGCATCTGTCGCGTGCGGGCATCGGCCGCATCATCGTGGTGAATCGCACGCCGGCCCGCGCCAAGCGGCTCGCCGCGACCGCGCGCAGTCACGGTGTCGAGGCCGAGCCGATGGAATTGTCGCGGCTGACCGAGGCGATGGCGGCCGCGGATGTGGTCATCACCTGTACCGGCGCGGTCGGCGCGGTGGTGACACTGGCCGATACCCATCGCGCACTCGCCGAACGTGAGCGCGACAGCGAGGTCGAACGGCCGTTGGTGTTCTGCGATCTCGGTCTGCCGCGCGATGTCGAACACGCCGTCGCCGGACTGCCCGGTGTCACCGTCATCGATATCGAGACATTGCAGCACGATCCGGCAGCCGGTGCGGCCGCGGGCGATACCGCCGCCGCCCGCGCGATCGTCGCCGAGGAACTCGCGAAATACCTTACGGGCCAGCGCATGGCGGAGGTCACCCCGACGGTTGCCGCGCTGCGGCAGCGCGCGGCGGAGGTCGTCGAGGCCGAACTGCTGCGCCTGGATTCCCGGCTGCCCGGACTGGCCGATCCGGAGCGTGACGAGGTGGCGCGCACGGTCCGCCGGGTGGTCGACAAGCTGCTGCACGCGCCGACGGTGCGGGTCAAACAGCTGGCCTCCACGCCAGGCGGTGATACCTACGCCGAGGCGCTGCGGGAACTGTTCGAGCTCAAGCCCGGTGCGGCCCAAGCGGTTGCGGCACCGATGGAGATCACTCCGATCAGCGACGAGCACACCGCGATTCGCTTCCTCGGCGATGTTGTTCCCGGCGGCCCGCAGGCGCTCGCCGACGGCGAGATCGCGCTGGCCGACGACTTCACCGCTGGACATCGCGGCGAAGAACAGGGGCAGACGGCATGACAGTTGTGCAGGAAGAGGAAAACGTGACCGCAGGCAGCATTCGCGTGCCGTGGCGGATCGGCACCAGAGGCAGTTTGCTCGCTCTCACCCAGGCGGGCACCATCCGCGACACCCTGATCGCGGCCGGACACGATGCGGAGCTGGTGGTCGTCAAGACCGCGGGCGATCTGTCCTCGGATCCGGTGCAGCATATCGGTGTCGGCGTGTTCACCTCGGCACTGCGCGACGAACTGGCCGCCGGAAACATCGATATCGCGGTGCATTCGTACAAAGACCTGCCGACCGCACAGGATCCACGTTTCACCATCGCCGCCGTCCCGCCTCGCGAGGATCCGCGCGACGCACTGGTGGCGCGCGACGGTCTGGTGCTCGGCGAGCTGCCCGCCGGTGCCAAGGTCGGCACCTCGGCACCGCGCCGTGCGGCCCAATTGCGCGCGCTCGGGCTCGGTCTGGACATCGTCCCGCTACGCGGCAACCTCGACACCCGGCTGCGCAAGGTCAGCGCGGGGGAGTTGGATGCGGTCGTGGTGGCCAGGGCCGGACTGGCCAGAATCGGTCGGCTCGAGGTGGTCACCGAGGCGTTGGAGCCGGTGCAGATGTTGCCCGCGCCCGCACAGGGTGCGCTGGCGGTCGAATGCCGCAGCGACGACACCGAATTGCTCGAGGCGCTGACCGAACTCGACGACGCCGCGACCCGCGCGTCCGTCATTGCCGAACGGTCGTTGCTGGCCGAATTGGAGGCCGGTTGCACCGCGCCGATCGGCGCGATCGCCGAGGTCGTCGAATCGCTCGACGATGACGGCAGAATTGTCGACGAACTCTCGCTGCGTGGTTGCGCGGCGGCCGTCGACGGCTCCGATGTATTGCGAGCCTCCGTGGTCGGCGCGCCGGAGCGCGCAGCGGAACTCGGCCGTGAGTTGGCCCGGGAACTGCTCGATCTGGGCGCGCGCGAACTGCTCAGCACACCGGAATCAGCGGTGAACCCGCGCACTGACTTTTCCAATTCCAGCCCAATGGAGAACAGCCAATGAGCGAGCGCAGCGAGCGAATCAACAGCACAGCGCCTTCGGGCATGTCTGTGCCGAGCGCTAGCGAGGTGCGGGCATGAGCCGCACAACCAAGAAGCATCCAGGTCGGATCCTGTTTGTCGGGTCGGGGCCCGGCGACGCGGCACTGCTGACAGTGCGTGCGCGTGAGGTGCTGCGGCGGGCGACATTGGCATTCACGGATCCCGACGTCGACAAGGGCGTACTCGCCCTGATCGGTATCGCGGTCGAGCCGGGCGAGGACGGTGAGCGCCCGGTGGACGTGCGGCCCGCGCTCGGCGACCCCGCCGAAGTGGCCAAGACGCTGATCGCCGAGGCGCGCGGTGGGCACGACGTGGTCCGGGTGGTCGCTGGTGATCCGCTGACCACCGATTCGGTGATCGCCGAGGTCAATGCGGTGACGCGCTCGCATATGGTCTTCGAGGTGCTGCCCGGACTGCCCAACGGTTCCGCGGTGCCGAGCTTCGCCGGTATCGCGCTCGGCTCCGGACACACGGAGGCCGATGTGCGCGGTGAGGTCGACTGGGCCGCACTCGCCGCCGCACCCGGCCCGCTGGTGCTCTCGGCGACCTCGGGTCATCTCGCCGAAACCGCGAGTGCGCTGGTCGAACACGGTATGGCACCGCAGACCCCGGTCGCGGTGACGGTGCGCGGCACCACCCGGCAGCAGCGCACCATCGAGGCCACCCTGGCCACGCTCAACAGCGCGGCCTCCGAATTGGTCGGCCCGCTGGTGGTGACCATCGGCAAGGTGGTCGCGCAGCGGTCGAAGATGTCGTGGTGGGAGTCGCGGGCGCTGTACGGCTGGACCGTGCTGGTGCCGCGCACCAAGGATCAGGCTGCCGAGATGAGCGAGCGGCTGGTCACCCACGGCGCCATTCCGATGGAGGTGCCGACCATCGCGGTCGAGCCGCCGCGGAGTCCGGCGCAGATGGAGCGTGCGGTCAAGGGTCTGGTCGACGGCCGCTACCAGTGGGTGGTGTTCACCTCCACCAATGCGGTCCGCGCGGTGTGGGAGAAGTTCGCCGAATTCGGTCTGGACGCACGGGCCTTCTCCGGTGTGAAGATCGCCTGTGTCGGCGAGGCCACCGCGGAAAAGGTGCGCTCGTTCGGTATCAATCCGGAACTGGTGCCCAGCGGTGAACAGTCCTCCGAGGGCCTGCTCGCCGACTTCCCACCCTACGATGACGTTTTCGACCCGGTGAACCGAGTCCTGTTGCCGCGCGCGGACATTGCCACCGAAACCCTGGCCGAGGGTCTGCGCGACCGCGGCTGGGAAATCGATGACGTGACGGCCTACCGCACGGTGCGCGCCTCGCCGCCGCCGGCCGAGACCCGCGAGATGATCAAGACCGGCGGCTTCGACGCGGTCCTGTTCACCTCGTCCTCCACGGTCCGGAATCTGGTCGGCATCGCTGGTAAGCCACACGCGCGCACCATCGTTGCGTGCATCGGGCCGAAGACGGCCGAGACGGCCATCGAATTCGGCCTGCGCGTGGACGTTCAGCCTGATGTCGCCCAGGTCGGTCCGCTGGTCGAGGCACTGGCGGAGCATGCGGCTCGGCTGCGTGCCGAGGGTCTGCTGCCCCCGCCGCGCAAGAAGAGCCGCCGCAGCAGGTAGCTATCCGTTGCCTACCCGGTTGGGCGGCGAAGGCAGGCTTTTCGAGTGATCTGCAAGCAGTCGCTCGCGGCGGCCCTTCGCCGCACAACCGGAGCCGCCGCAACCGTTGAGCTCCTTTGATCAGCGGCTGTAGCGCATCAGGGTCCGAACCAAGCGGCAGGTGGTGTCGGACGGCGGACGGATATCGATGAGTTCGGCTGTGCGCCGGATCCTTTCGTTACTGGCCTGACTGGGCAGATAGATCCCGGAGTCCAACAGGGCGATCGTCAGGCGCATCGCCTTGAGTCGCCTATTGTGCGAGATGTACCACTTGCGCGGCCGTCCCGCAGGCAGCGGCCGCTTCCGCAGCGGAACATAAGGCCGATCGATAACCCTCGACTTCGGTGCGGTTTCGGTCACGTCAGCGTCCTCCCATCGCAATCGGGAACCAGTCACGATCCCCTCGAACACACCTTCGATTTTACTCCTACCCACCGACAAACCCCCCGCCCACAAGGCCTTTCGCGCGCCACGGAAATCCACGGCGACCCGGGCACCCCGTCTTTGAACCCGGCACCCCGGGTACACGGTGCCTGGTTGCGAGACGGGGTGCCTGGTTGTGAATCGGGGTGCCTGGTGGGTGGGACCGAGGTGGGCGGTGGGCTGGTGGTCAGAGTTCGTGTAGGAGTTCGAGCGCTTGGGGATGGCGTAGGGTGGCGGCGCGCTCGAGCCAGTAGCGGGCGTCCTTGTGTGCCTGGGCTTTTGCCGCAGCGGCAGCTGCCGGGCTGTCCGCGTGCACGGGTTGTTCGCGCAGGAATCGCGCGAGCTGGACCATCGAATCGGCATCGTCTGCTTCGGCGCCGCGGCGCAACCACCGCTCGCCCTCTACCCAGTCGCCGTGGTCGAGGAAGATCACGCCGAGTACCGCCATGGCGTCGGCGCGACCGCGCCGGACCGCCTCGGTCAGCAGTCTGATCGCCCGTTCGATTTCCCCTTCGCGCGCGAGATACACCCCGAGAGTGCGCATGGCCGTTGGACTTCCGGCGCGCACCGCACGCTCGTACCAATGCCGCGCCTCATTGTCGACACCGCGGCGACTCGCGATTACACCCATATTGCACAGCGCCTCCGGCAGCCCGTCCTCGGCCGCGGGCAGGAACCACACTTCGGCGGCGTCGAGATTTCCGCGCTCCAAATACAAGGTGCCCAACTGCTGATCCGCACCCGGACAACCGGCCGCGATCGCGAACTCCAGCCATCGAATCGCCTCCGAGATCCGACCATCCGCGGCGAGCAATGCGCCGAGCCCCGCCATGGCCGGTCCGCTGCCTTGGGCGGCGGCGCGGCGGAACCACTGCTCGGCTTCGGCCGTCTCACCCGCCTCGGATAACCGCTGTGCCAACTGCACGATGACGCCCGGATCCCCACCACGCGCGAGTCTGCGCAGCCCCTCCCAATCGGTGCGTCGACGCGGTGGCATCGCGAATTCGGTCATCGCGTACTCCTGGAACAAGACCGGCCACTCCCCACCATCATCCGCCCCTCGCACCCACAATTTCCGCGCTCTTCGCGTGGCTGGTAATCGCCGGCGACCGCCGGGTGGCCCGCAGTGTCGCGCAACGGGCTTATCGAATCCTCGAGACATCCTTAACGGGGTGGCGAGGTGTCCTCCGATCGGCCGGACGAACCGGGCCGGCACCGGGAAGTGGCCCGCGCCGCCCGCCGAGATGATCGGAGCATGAATCAGGCATCGATACCGGACGCCGAGTTGCCCGATCCCGAATCCACTGGGGGGACAGAGCCATTCGCGTCGCGCGTACATGGGACTCGCGGCCGCTGGCGCAGGTGCCGCCGCGGTGGCGACGGCCGTCGTGGTGCCGTCGTACCTGCGCGATCCGCCGACCGACCCGCTGCGGACGGCGGCGCCGGGTGGGCGTTTGGCCGGGAAGGTGGTGCCGGTGACCGGCGGTACGTCCGGTATCGGGGCCGCCGCTGTCCGCGCATTCGCCGCCGAGGGCGCGTCGGTGGTTCTGCGGTCGCGTTGGATCGGATGGCCGAACCCGCGGAGATCGCCCGCGCGATTCTCGCACTGTGCGGCGACGGCCTCGGATATCCAGCGGCGTCGACCGTAGTGGTCGGCGGCGGTCCGTTCGGCGGCGGAAAGATGCAGACGCCGCCGGGCTTCCCCGGCCGCTGATCCCTTGGCGCACCCGCCGCTTGTGACTCGCATTCGGACCGGGCGTATCGTGCGGTTTATGACCGGATTGGACCGCCCGCGGCGGTTGCGCCGTACCCCCGCCCTGCGTCGTCTCGTGGCCGAAACAACTCTCGAGCCACGGCAATTGGTGTTGCCGATGTTCGTTGCCGACGGACTGGACGAACCGCGCGAGATCGGCTCTATGCCGGGCGTGCTACAGCATTCGATGGATTCGCTGCGCAAGGCGGCGGTCGAGGCGGTCACCGCGGGTGTGGGCGGGCTCATGCTCTTCGGCGTGCCGCTGCCCGAGGACAAGGACCCCACCGGCAGCAAGGCGAGCGATCCCGACGGCATTCTCAACCGGGGTCTGCGCGCGCTCGCGGACGAGGTCGGCGATTCGACCGTGGTCATGGCCGATACCTGTCTGGACGAATTCACCGATCACGGGCACTGCGGCGTGCTGTCCGCGGAAGGTGCCGTCGATAACGACGCCACCCTGCACCGCTACGTGGAGATGGCGCTCGCGCAGGCCGAGGCCGGTGCCGATCTGCTAGGTACCAGCGGCATGATGGACGGCCAGGTCGGTGCGATCCGCCGCGGCCTGGACGCGGTCGGGCGCACCGATACCGGCATCCTCGCCTACGCGGCGAAGTACGCTTCGGCGTTCTACGGTCCGTTCCGCGAGGCGGTCGCCTCCTCGCTGGAAGGGGATCGGCGCAGCTACCAGCAGGATCCCGCCAACCGCCGCGAGGCTATCCGGGAACTGCAACTCGATCTGGCCGAGGGCGCGGACATCGTGATGGTCAAGCCCGCGATGTCGTATCTGGATATTCTGCGCGACGTCGCCGACCACTCGACGGTGCCGGTGGCCGCGTATCAGATCTCGGGCGAATACGCGATGATCACTGCCGCCGCCCAGCGCGGCTGGATCGACCGCCGTGCCGCCATCCTGGAATCGCTGATCGGCATCCGCCGGGCCGGCGCGGATATGGTGCTCACCTACTGGGCGACCGAGGCCGCACACTGGTTGTCGTGACGAATCCGCTCAGACCCGAGGTGCCGGGTGTGGAGTCCGGCAATCCGAAGTCGCTAGCGGCGGAGTCGCCGAGACCGGACACGGCCACATCACAATCATCCGCCTCCGAGTCGGCTGATCCGAATTCACCGCATCGTGAGTCGAGCGGTTCGAATCCACCAGCGTCGGACGCTTCGGAAGCACATACCCCCATGCCGCTTCCGGCGGGCGCGCCCGAGGCGCGTGATTCGAATCCGCTTCGTCCGGATCCCGTCGCAGCGCAACCGTCCGAGTCGTACTCGCCTGGGTCGCAGGGCGCTGAGTCGGTCTTGGTGCCGCAGGGTGTGGAGGTGGCCGGGGTGGCTGATTCGATTCGGCCTGGTCAGAGTGGTGCGGGCA
>NZ_JBFAWD010000011.1:231705-262846 GCF_040680135.1 Nocardia sp. NPDC052112
GGTCTTGGTGCCGCAGGGTGTGGAGGTGGCCGGGGTGGCTGATTCGATTCGGCCTGGTCAGAGTGGTGCGGGCACGGAATCGCCCGGTTCGAGTCGTGCGGGCGTGAATTCCTCGGGCTCGTATCCGCAAGGCGCGAATCCGTCTGGGTCGCAGGGCGCTGAGTCGGCCGAGGTGCCGCAGGGTGCGGAGGTGCTCGGGGTGGCTGAATCGAGTCCACACGGTTCGAGGCCCGCGGGTGTGAACCTGCCTTGGCAGCATCGGCAAAGCGCGAACCCGGCTGAGGCGCATCCGCAGGGTGCGAATCGTCCCGAACCGTATCCGCAGGGTGTGATTCCGCCGGGGGCATATGGGCCGATGCCGTATCCACCCGGGATGTATCCGCCTGGGCCGTACCCGGGCGGACCCGTTATGGGGCCGCCCCGGTTGCGGCCGGAACCACCCGAGGATATTCGGACGGCGCGGCAATTGTGGTGGGGTGTAATCGGATTCGGCATCGTGCAGATGATCGGGTCGGTTGTCGCGGCGTTTCAGCAGCGCAAGGATTTCGCGCAGAAGATGTATGACCAGGTGCACGTCGGCGATCCGAATTTCACGATGGCCAACGCGGAGCTGATGGTCTCGTTGGCTTTTGTGGTCGCGGTGGTGATCGGGTTGGCGCTGGCCGCATTCGCGTTGCTGTTCGTGCACCAGTTCGTGCGCGGAAAGCTGTGGGCGCGGACACTTCTGACCGCCGTGGGTGTCTGGCTGTTGCTGGTCGGGGTTGGTACTCTGTTCGCGCTGGAAGCGGTGACGGGGGCGGCTTCGCTGGTGGCCGGTGGTGCGGCGATCGTGCAGGGCGTGCTGGCGGCGGGTGCGGTGTATCTGAGTCACCGTCCGGACTCGACCGCGTACTTCCAGATGAATCGCAGGTGAACGGCGATCGGAGCCGTCCGCGAGTTTGTCAAGAAATCGGCAGCATGTATCGTGAGGGTTGTCACAGAGGACATGGGAACCGGAAGTCGTTCGTTACACGTTGTCTTACGTTTTGTAACTACGTCGACCAGATGGTTCCGGGAGATCGGAGGCATCGATGCGAGTGGTGATTCAACAGCCGCAGAGCATTCGACGAGATCTGCTCGTGCTGAGCCTGCTGATCCTGTTCGCATTGGTCACCGTCGCGCTGCTGATACTGCCCGGCGCAGTCGGCTGATCAGGGGCCGGATGTCGATCCCCGTCGCCGTGCTCGGCGCGACCGGGAGCATGGTGTGACGGCTTCCGAGGATGGCACGACCATCTTGTTCGCCGAACTGGGCGCGCGCTGGCGTGCGGTGGCCTACGGGCCGCTGCTGTGTCTGCTCGTGCTGATTCTGGAATTGGTGACCGCGGCCCAGGTGCATTGGTTCGCCCTCATTTTCTGTGCCGCGCTGATCGCGGGCTTCGTTGTGCTGCAGGTGATCGCCGGGCAGCGGCATGTGAGCGTCGAGTTGACCCCAGTCGCGCTGCGCGAGGGCACCGAGACCCTCCCGCTCGCGTCGATCGATGCGGTGCTGCCCGAGCGGGACGAGGACTCCCGGGATGATGAGGATTGGGAATCGGCGCGTTCGCTCGGCGAATTGAGCGGGGTGCCACGCCGGCGCGCCGGCATCGGGCTGCGGCTCGTCGGTGGTGAACTGGTACAGGCGTGGGCGAAGGATCACCGCGGACTGCGGGCGGCGCTCACCGCAGCGCTCGGCGAGACCGATAAGGTCACGCGGACCGAGGAAACCGAAGACAGTGAGAACGGAGCGGATCGTTGACGCGCTTGATCGCGCTCGGTGACCGGATGCTGACGGCATTGGTCGAGTTGACCCTCGCGCTCGGCTGTACCGTGCTCGCGATGGTGAGCTGGCGCAACGGGCTGATCACCACCACCTTCGCGCCGTCGGGTGAGGTGCCCGGCTTCGACTCCACCCGCTACAGCGCTCCGTGGTTGATGCTCGCCGCCTTCCTGGTCATGGTGGCCGGTGTGCTCGCCATCGATGCCGTCGCGCGCACGGTCCGTGCCGCGCGTTCGCGCTGACCAAGGACAACCACCGGCGATCGGCGGCACCACGGCCGTTCGATCGCGAATTTCGCGGGAGCATCGCCGGCCTGACGCGCGACGATGTCATCGTTCTCGCCGCTGAATCTGCTGTCGGCCCTGTCTGCCTGACCACCGGGTTCGTCCTGCGCTGCTCGAGCGTCACTGCCTAGCGCCGACTGCGCTCGGGCACCGGCGATCCGAGACGTGCCCTGGCGCATCGGCCGCGACTGCACTACCGTGCAAGTGCCGCAGCCGCGAGGTGTAACGGTCGGCATTCAGTGAATACTGTTGTGGCCGTTATGCTTTCGGCCGGTTTCCGAATTGTGTCGACTGGGAGAAATGCTTGTGATTCGTTTTGCCGGGAAAGTGTGCGCCGCGGTCGTCGTGGCGGCAGCGATCGGAGCGGCGCCCGCGTGGGCCGCACCGGGACTGCCGCTGGAGCCCGCTGCCCAGACCGACACTCAGGCCGAGGTGGCCCAGCCCGCGCCGATCTTCGTGCCCGATTCGGGTTCGGCGGGTGTGTACAACAACTTCATGTGCCAGCTGCACACCATCTCGGCCTCGGTGCCGTGCATGTACACCTGAGTCGACCACCCCTAGCCCCAATTCTGATAAACGTCCAGCGCGCGGCCGTCCCTGGCGCCCGGCGCATTGACGTACAGAATGACGGTGCCGTCCGGATGAT
Organism: Nocardia sp. NPDC052112; assembly: GCF_040680135.1. NCBI lineage: Bacteria > Bacillati > Actinomycetota > Actinomycetes > Mycobacteriales > Nocardiaceae > Nocardia > Nocardia sp. NPDC052112. The sequence continues at coordinate 234,433 of NZ_JBFAWD010000011.1, forward strand.
CGGCCGCCTCCATGATGACCTGGCGCAATGAGGCGTGCACACCGCCGTTCTCGTCGCGGTGGATCTCGGTATCGTTTTTGAGTCCGGCACCGATCCGGTTGAGCGGCACCACCATGCTGACCAACGCCGGCAGCGGTCCATCGCCGAGGGCCACGGTCTCCGCGTGATCCAGATGCAGCCCGACCCGGTCGGGTTGGATGACCGGATCCGCGGCGGCCGCGGTCCCGGTGTCGAAGGTGACGGCGGCGGCGAGCGCGGCAAAGATTGTGGCGCTGGTGACGGCAAACCGCATTGGACCCTCCCGATGGGCTAGATGGTGCGACGACGCACCGAGATTACGCACCGGCAATCGGTCAGCGACCGATATCGGCCGCAACCATGATCGGCGTGTTGCGCCGGTGCGCGCGGCCGAGCTGCGGTCTGCGTCACTCGACTACACCCTGTCGTCGACTCGTTCCGATCGGGCTGAGACACTGGACGTCGTGAGTTCTTCTCCGCGCGCGACCAGGGCATCGGTGCCGGTCTCGACTCAGCTCTTCGACCGGGCTACTTCGGTGATTCCGGGCGGTGTGAATTCGCCGGTGCGGGCATTCAAGTCCGTCGGCGGCACACCGCGATTCATCGCATCGGCCAAGGGCTGCACACTCATCGATGTCGACGGCAACGAGTATGTCGACCTGGTGTGTTCCTGGGGGCCGATGATTCTCGGCCACGCGCATCCCGAGGTGGTCGAAGCGGTGCGGCGGGCGGCGGTCGGTGGACTGTCTTTCGGTGCGCCGACCGAGGCCGAGATCGAACTCGCCGAATTGATCGCCGAACGGATGGCACCGGTGGACCGGGTTCGTCTGGTCAACTCGGGTACCGAAGCCACCATGAGCGCGGTCCGGTTGGCGCGCGGCTACACCGGTCGCGCCAAGATCATCAAATTCTCGGGTTGCTACCACGGTCATGTGGATGCGCTGCTCGCTGACGCCGGATCCGGTGTCGCGACGCTCGGCCTGCCGACCTCGCCCGGCGTCACCGGCGCGCAAGCGAGCGACACCATCGTGCTGCCGTACAACGACATCGACGCCGTCGCCAGGGCCTTCGCCACGCATCCCGGTGAGATCGCGTGTGTGATCACCGAGGCGGCCGCGGGCAATATGGGTGCGGTCGCACCGCTGCCCGGCTTCAACGAGGGCCTGCGCAAACTGACCGGGGACGACGGTGCACTGCTGATCATGGACGAGGTGATGACCGGATTCCGGGTGAGCCGGTCCGGCTGGTTCGGCCGCGACGGCGTCGCCGGTGACCTCTACACCTTCGGCAAGGTGATGAGTGGTGGACTACCCGCCGCCGCGTTCGGCGGGCGCGTCGACATCATGAATCACCTTGCGCCGCTTGGTCCGGTATATCAGGCCGGCACCCTGTCCGGGAACCCGGTCGCCGTCGCCGCCGGTCTTGCCTCGCTGCGTGCGGCCGATGACGCGGTATACGCCGCACTCGATCGCAATGCCGAGCGACTGGGTGGGTTGTTCACCGAGGCGCTCGCTGCGGCGGGGGTCGAGCATCAGGTCCAGTTCGCGGGCAATATGGTGAGCGTGTTCTTCGCCGACCGTCCGGTCACCGACTACGCCACCGCCAAAGCCAGCCAGACCTGGCGTTTTCCGCCCTTCTTCCACGCACTGCTCGACGGCGGTGTGTATGCGCCGCCGAGCGCGTTCGAAGCATGGTTCGTCTCCGCGGCGCTCGACGAGGACGCATTCGACCGAATCGCCGCAGCCCTGCCCGCCGCCGCACATGCGGCCGCGGCCGCCACCCCCGAAGGATCCCGCGCGTGAGTTCCGACCAGCCAGATTCAGAAGTGCGCGAACTACCGGATACCCCTGTCGACAGCGTGAAAAGCGCCGCCGACGAATACGATTCCGCTGTCGCCGAGCAGCCGAGCGCCGTTGATGAATCCGAACAGTCCGGTATCGCCGCATCCGATCGGGTCGCGGCTGAATCCGGTGCCGTCGAAACGGCGGTCGACCAGCCCGATGCCGACGAGCCGGTGGTGATCGCGTCGCCGCGCGCTACCGTCATCCGCCCCCACGGCGCGGAGTCGGCCGACGCGGTCGAGGACGATACCGTCGAGACCATCGTGCACGTGCTGCGGCACGGCGAGGTGCACAACCCGAAGGGCATTCTCTACGGTCGCCTACCCGGTTTCAGCCTCTCGGTGACCGGTCGGGCGCAGGCCGGTGCGGTGGCGCGGTCGCTGGCCGATCACGACATCGCACTGGTGATCGCCTCGCCACTGCAACGTGCGCAGGAGACCGCGGAGCCGATCGCGCGCCGGCACGGGCTGCTCGTGCGTTCCGACGAGAACCTGATCGAGGCTGGCAACACATTCGAGGGCCTGCGGGTTTCGGTGGGTGACGGCGCGCTGCGCAAGCCGAGGCACTGGTGGAAGCTGCGCGATCCGTTCACCCCGTCCTGGGGGGAGCCGTATCTGCAGATCGCGCACCGCATGCTGGCCGCGGTCAATAAGGCCAGGGTCGAGGCGGCCGGACACGAGGCCGTGCTGGTTTCGCATCAGCTGCCGGTCTGGACGCTGCGGCGGTTCTTGCAGGGACAGCGGCTCTGGCACGATCCGCGGCACCGGCAGTGCTCGCTCGCCTCGCTGACCTCACTGGTCTACCAGGGCGACACCCTCGTCGACATCGTCTACTCCGAGCCCGCGGGTGGTTCGGATCCCACGGTGCACGGCGCATGAGAACTTCTTCCCGGCCGTCGGCCCGGCGTTTCGCGCCGGTCCTGTTCGCGTGCGTGGCCCTGGTGGCCGCGCTCGCGGGTTGTTCGACCGGGAAGGATGCGGTGGCCTCCGGCGGTACGTTCGAATTCGTCTCGCCCGGTGGCAAAACCGATATTTTCTACGATCCGCCCGCCGCGCGTGGCACCATCGGCAAGCTCGCCGGGCCGGATTTGATGACCTCGGGCAAGACCACTTCGGTCACCGACTTCCCGGACAAGGTGGTCGTGCTCAATCTGTGGGGGCAGTGGTGCGGGCCGTGCCGCGCCGAGGCGCCCGCACTCGAAAAGGTCTACGAGGCAACCAAGGACAAGGGCGTCGTCTTTCTCGGCATCAATGTCCGTGATTTCCAGCAGGACAAGGCACAGGACTTCGTCGTCGACAACAAGGTCGGTTATCCGTCCGTCTACGACCCGTCCATGCGCACCCTGCTCGCGCTCGGCGGCAACTTCCCGACCAGTGTCATTCCCACCACGCTGGTGCTGGATCGGCAACATCGGGTCGCCGCTGTCTTCCTCCGCTCGCTGTTGGCGGAAGACCTCCAACCAATTGTCGAACGCATTGCCGCGGAAGGTTCGCAGTGAGTTGTTCGGCCCATGCCGTAATTACGTCCCGCTCGATAGCGAGCGGTAGGAAGGTGCAATCGTGAATCGCGATCGCCGTACTCGTAGCCCGCGTGCCTGTCGCCCGCGGCAGGCCGCCCGTCTCGTTCGCGGAGTCTGGACGGTCGATGACCGGTGGGTCGGTGTTGCCGCCGTACCGCGCAGCGCCGCAGCCGATTCTATGATGGACTTCGCCCCCGAATCCGCGCAGGTGCCGGAGCGCGATGATCGACCCCCGGTGGAGTCCGACTGATGGTGCTTGCCGCAGTAGGTGATTCGTTCCAGCAGACGGCGGCGACCGGGCCGCTGTTATTGGCGCTCGGCGCATGCGTACTGGCCGGACTGGTCTCGTTCGCCTCGCCGTGTGTGGTGCCGCTGGTGCCGGGTTACCTGTCCTATCTCGCCGGGCTGGTCGGTGCCGAGGCGCCGCCCGCCACCGCAGCGCAGGCCAAAGGCCTTGGCGGCACAGCGGTTTCGGTCGAGCGGGCTGCGGCACGTACGGGTCGGATCCGAGTGGCCGGCGCGGCCGGTCTGTTCGTCGCGGGCTTCACCGTGGTGTTCGTGCTCGCCACCGCAACGGTTTTCGGCGTCATCCAGACCCTGAATGTGAATCGGGAACTGCTGCAACGGGTTGGCGGTGTGGTCACCATCCTGATGGGTCTGGTGTTCATCGGCTTGGTCCCCGCGTTGCAGCGCGATACGCGGATGGAGCCACGCAGGCTCACCGGTATTCTGGGTGCTCCGCTGCTCGGCGCGGTGTTCGCGCTCGGCTGGACGCCGTGTCTCGGGCCGACGTTGTCCGGGGTGATGGCGGTTTCGGCCGGGACCGAGGGCACGACGGCCGTGCGCGGAGTTTCACTGATCGTCGCCTACTGCCTCGGCCTCGGACTGCCGTTCGTGATTCTGGCCTTCGGTTCGGCGAGTGCGTTGCGCGGTGTCGGCTGGCTGCGGCGTAACTCGCGCACTATTCAGGTCATCGGGGGCATATTGCTCGTCGCGGTCGGGATCGCACTGGTCACGGGGGCGTGGGACCAGTTCGTCGCCTGGGTGCGCGACGCCTTCGTTTCCGAGGTGACGTTGCCGATATGACCGTGCTCGACAGACCCGAGGCGCCGGTGACGCAGCCGAAGCAGTCCCCGGTCGGGCGTGCCTGGGCGCTCGTGCGCAATGCCTGGCGCGGGCTGACCAGTATGCGCACCGCGCTGGTACTGCTGTTCCTGCTGGCGTTGGGTGCGATTCCGGGTGCGCTGCTGCCACAGCGCAATCTCAACGAGGGCAAGGTCGAGCAGTACATCGCCGACCGCCCGACGCTCGGGCCGTGGATGGACCGGTTCCAGCTGTTCGACGTGTTCTCCAGCTTCTGGTTCACGGCAATTTATGCGCTGCTTTTCATTTCGCTCGTCGGCTGTATTCTGCCGCGCTGCCTGGATCACTATCGTGCGCTGCGCACGCCGCCGGTCCGGGTGCCGCGCAACCTGTCACGGCTGCCGCACCATTACTCCGAGACGGTCGACGGCACACCGGACAAGGTGCTCGAGCAGGCGCGAAAAGAGCTGCGTGGGTGGCGAACCGAGGTGCGCGAGGGCACTCGCGAAGGTGAGATCACCCTCTCCGCGGAGAAGGGTTACACCCGCGAACTCGGCAACCTCGTCTTCCACCTGGCCCTGGTCGGACTGCTCGTCGCCATCGCGGTCGGCAAGCTCTTCGGTTACGAGGGCAGCGTCATCGTCATCGCGAACAACGGTCCCGGCTTCTGCACTACCTCGCCAGCGGTCTTCGACTCGTTCAAGGCGGGCAATATCAACGACGGCACTGGTATGGCGCCATTGTGCGTGCGGGTCAAGGATTTCAAGGCCGACTACCTGCAGAACGGCCAGGCCGAGATGTTCACCTCGAATATCGAATATCAGGCCGGAAGCGATCTGCAGAGCGATACCTGGCGTGATGCGCAGATCCAGGTGAACCATCCGCTGCGCGTCGCGGGAGACCGCCTGTACCTGCAGGGCCACGGTTTCGCGCCGACGTTCACGGTGACCTTCCCGAACGGGCAGACCCGCACCGAGACCGTCCAGTGGCGGCCCGACAATGCGCAGACCTTCCTGTCCAGTGGTGTGCTGCGGATTGATCCGCCCGGCGGCATGTACGCCACCGACGAGGAGCGTCGCAAGAACCAGATCGCTATCGAGGGTTTGTTCGCCCCGACCGCATTGCTGCACGGCAGCCTGCTGACCTCGTCATTCCCGACCATGAACGATCCGGCCGTCGCGGTGGACATCTATCGCGGCGATACCGGCCTCGATACCGGTAAGCCGCAGTCGCTGTTCGCCTTGGATCCCGAGCAGGTCAAGCAGGGGCGACTGACCAAGGAGGCCAGGGTCAATCTGCGTCCCGGCGAGTCGGCGGCGCTGCCCAACGGCACCAAGGTCACCTTCGACGGTGCGCAGGAATTTGTGAATTTGCAGGTATCGCACGATCCGGCGCAGCAGTGGGTGCTGGTGAGTGCGTTGGCCATGATGGCCGGGCTGCTGGTGTCGCTGCTGGTGAAGCGGCGGCGCATCTGGATCCGCGGCTACCCGGCCGATGACGAAGCGGGTACCGTTGGCAAACGACGCACTGTAGTAGAGATGGGCGGGCTTGCCAGAACCGATCAGGCGGGCTGGGGCGGCGAATTCGATCGCCTGCGCAAGCGCCTACTCGATGACCGATCCGCCACGGGAGAGTGACCATGCCGATCGACGAGACCATCGCCCAGTACAGCGACCTCGCCTTCAAATCGGCGATCGTCGTGTACGCGCTGGTGTTCGTGCTGCTGATCGTGCAGTACGCGGCGGCGCGGACGCAGAAGGTCGTCGCGCGTGAACTGGTGACCGCCGGTGGTGGTTCCGATCGTCCCGCCGGGCCCGGCCGGGTCGAGACGCCGCAGGCCAAGCCGTTCGCCGAACGCGCGGGCAATATGGCGTTCTCTGTGCTGTTCGTCGCCATTGCCCTGCACGTCACCTCGATAGTGTTGCGCGGCTTCGCAACCCACCGCTTCCCGCTCGGCAATATGTACGAGTTCGTCACCATGGCGACCGCCGCGGCCGCGGTCGTCGGCATGGTGTTCCTGCGTGAACAGCGCTACCGCTCGATGTGGGTCTTCCTGCTCGTCCCGATTCTCATCCTGCTGTTCCTGGCCGGAACCGTCCTCTACGCCGACGCGGCACCCGTTGTGCCAGCGCTGAAGTCGTTCTGGCTGCCTATTCACGTCACCATCGTCAGCATCGGCAGCGGCGTCTTCCTGGTCTCCGGCATAGCCAGCCTGCTCTTCCTCTACCGCCTGCGTCAGCCCGAGGGCGCCGAATCCGACAATATCCTCGGCGCCATCGCCCGCCGCCTCCCCGACGCGCGCACCCTGGATCGGTTGGCCTACAAGACCACCATCATCGGCTTTCCACTCTTCGGCGCCGGAGTCATCCTCGGTGCCATCTGGGCAGAGGCCGCATGGGGCCGCTTCTGGGGCTGGGACCCCAAGGAGACCTGCTCTTTCATCGCCTGGGTGCTGTACGCCGCGTACCTCCACGCCCGTGCCACCTCGGGGTGGCGCGACACCAAGGCCGCCTACATCAACATCGCGGGCTTCGTCGCAATGCTCTTCAACCTCTTCATCATCAATATCGTGATCAGCGGGTTGCACTCGTACGCGGGCTTGAACTAAACCGTCAACCTGCCGAAAGGCAGGTCGATCTTTGCGACGTGACGTTGTGATCCAGGGTGTTCGGCGGCTACCGTCCGGCGGTTGGTGCGCTCGCTGCCGGTGATCCCGAGCGCGCCGACCGTCGGACGGAAGGCGCGGCTCAGCCGACGCGGATGATGCTCTTGCCGCGGGTCTGGCCGTCTGCCAGGTTCGTGATTGCGGTCTCGACGTCGGCCAGCTGGTATTCGGCGGTGACGTCGATGCGCACCGACCCGTCGGCGACCAGGGCCAGGGCGCGGGCGGCGCTGTCGGCCAACCGTTCCGGTCGAGTCTGGCTGGCCAGGTTGCTGTTGTAGGTCAACAGCGATTGCCCATGCATCAGCAAGTCGTTGGCCGAGACGGTGACTGGTTCGAAGGTGGCGATGTTGCCGTAGACCACGATCCGGCCGTGTGCGGCCAGCCGCGCCAGGTTCGCGATGCGGGTCTGACCGCCGATCGGATCCAGGATCACATCGAAGGACTCGTCGACCAGGGCGGCAGGGAATTCCTCGCGGGTCAGGACCTGGTGGTAACCGAATCGGCGGGCGTATTCGAGCTGACCGGGGTTGCCGACGACACCGACGATCCGGTCCGCGCCCGCTGCCGCGGCGAACTGCCCGGCCAGCGAACCAACACCTCCCGCGGCAGCGTGGATCAGCACGCTGTCTCCTGCTCGCACTCCGGCCACGGTGTTGATCAGGTCGTACGCGGTCGGGGTGACCCAGCCGAACCCCGCCGCGGTGCGCGGGTCGACTCCGGCGGCATCGATCGCCAGCGCCGCGGGCGCGGTCACGACCTCGGCATAGCCGCCGCCGCTGATCAGCGCGGTGACCTGCGCACCGAGACGGGCCCGGTCCACGCCGTCGCCGACCGCGACGACCTCACCCGCGGCCTCGAAACCCGGCACAAATGGGCGCGGAACCGGGAAGTGACCCGCACGCACCAATACATCCCCGTACTGCACGCCGGCGTAGGCGATCCGGATCGCGACCTCACCGGGGCCCGGCACGGGCTCGGCTAGCTCGGTGATCCGGAACTGATCGTCGGTGTCCAGAACAACAGCCTTCATCAGATTCAACTTTCTGTCTTGACACAGTATCCTGACACAGAGACTTAATCAGTATCAGATACCTGAGTCAAATTAGGGAGTTGTGAATGGTCGACGTGCCGGTCGAGGAATACCTGTGCACTCGTATCCGTCGCGCCGAGCAAGCGCTGATGGCACACCACGAGGCCGTATTGCGGACCTACGGATTGACCATGACTCAGTACACCGTGCTGCTCACTCTGTCTCGCGAAGCGGCGATGTCCGGCGCCCAGCTGGCGCGCGCGTGCGGAGTCACTCAGCAGAGCATGGCGACCGTCCTGACCGGTATGCAGAATAAGAAACTCATCGACCGCGAACCCTCTCCGGTGCACGCGAAGGTCATGATCACCAGCCTCACCGCTGCGGGCCGCGAGCTGCTCGACCGCGCCTATGGGGAAGTTGTCGTGCTCGAACGGGCGCTGACAGACCGATTCACCAACGAGGAGCACAGGCTGTTGTGCGAGCTCCTCGATCGCGCCACCGTGACCCTCGTCGAGCAGACGCCTACCGCACACCCCACCCGGTAATCGGCGCACACGCCTGGGATGGCTGCGTCAACTGGTTCCGCCGACTGAACGCCGCGCACTCCACTGCGATGGCGTTGTCGCTGGGCAAAAGACATATCGCTTCGGCCCTGTGGATCGACACGGAGAGTGTGGCGCCGGAGTGCTGGATGCTGTTGTCGGGGAACGCGAATGATGGTGCCGCTGAGCAGCGCTGTCCGCGATCGAGTAGGGCTGTCGCGGGCGGCGTGGGCTTACAGCCGGTGGACGCAGACGATGAATTGGCGTTGCTGGTAGACGATTCCGCGGTCGCTGGAGGAGCAGACGTTGACGTTTGTGGTGTGTTGTTTGATGTCGACGACGCGGACGGCGTTGGGGACGCCTTTGGTGTTGCAGTCGAGGCGCTTGGGGTTGTCCTTGTTCGGGTCCATGCAGCCGCCGACCACCCAGTCGATATCCAGGCAGAGAGCGGCGCGGTTCACGCCGTGCAGGGTGTCGTTGAGGGAGCGGTCGGCGTCGGTGGGGCAGGCGGCGTTCTCGGGCGCCTTGTCGATGACCTTGTAGTTGGAGGTTGCGCTACCGCAGGCGGCCTTGCCGAGGGTGGGATTGTCGCCGCTGCCGCCGATTTCGACGCAGTCACCGACCTCGACCTTCAGGCCGCCCGCGATCTTGTCGAAGGTGCTGCGGATGGCGGAGGTGGTCGGTGGAGCCTCGGGGGTGGTCAGCGGCAGCTCGGGGAACGACGGTTCCGGCTCGGTGGTCGGCGCGGTGTCGTTCTGGGCTGCGGGCGATGGGCTGCTCGGGGTGGACTTGTCGTTGCTCAGCGACATCGCGGCCACCGCCACAACGGCTGCGGCCAGCGCGGTTACAGCTATGAAGACCGTCAAGGTGAGACCCGCACGGACACGTTGACGCGACACCTGTGACGTCCTCCAGGGCTGTTCGAACTCGCGCGCCGAGATACGAAGTTGAAAGTTGCAATGGTGAGAGATCACGTCATGCCTACACCATTCGATGCGTGCGCGTCGAGTCACCCATTTTTGAGGATAAAAAGGATAATCGTGTGAAATGATCATGGGTCGGATGCTGTCGTAACAATCGAATAACAATGGCTGTCAGGGGTTTCCTAAATGCCATGCGGGGCAACAAGCTACGTGGCGCTAGGCGCGTCAACCGGCTACCGGGCCGGTGCTTGTCAGAAGGAAACCTTGATGAAGTTCGGCACGTTCGCCGTCACCCTCGTGTCCATTGCCGCCGTGGGAATCGCTGCGGGAACCGCGAATGCGAAGCCAGCGGAAGTTGCCAAAGAGGTGTCGGCCTCCGGCGTCGAGCAGGGAATCGGTTACCACACAGTGGTTTCCGATGCTCCGGATGCGCCCCGGGTGCTCACCACCGCCGTCGACAGCGGCAAGTTCGAACTCGCCGACAACGGCACCAAGGTCGAGTTGAAGTCCGATACCGGCGCCGTCGTCTCGGAAGTCCCGCTGACCTACGAGCTCTCCGGCACTCATGTCGCGGTCGACCAGACGATCTCCGACAACGGCCGAACCCTCACTCTCACGCCGAAATTGACCGCCAAGAACATCGGCGAGATGCAGCCGGTCAACTCCATGGCCCGCCTGACCGACGAAATCAACAAGAACATCGTCGGCGTGGTCGTCGGCGGCGTCCTCGGCCTCATCATCGGCGCCATCGTCGGCGTCTTCTTCTTCAGCCTCATCACCGGCCCGATCGGCGCGGTGATCGGTGCGATCGCCGGCGGCTACATCATGGGCGGACAGTCGTTCATGGACGCCTTGATGGCGGTCGTCAACGGCGAGCCGTGATCGTTCGAGCTGTCGAACGGTAACGCTGATGAGCGCGTCGGCGGCCTTCGATGACATGAATTCCACGACCTCGTCGGTCTATTGACCGATGAGGAGCAGGAGGATCTGCGGCCGGTCGTGCTTCGCTTAGTTGCCGGCCATGGTCGCTCGGCCGCAGATCGAGGAACAACACCCGAGCCTCGGCGGCGTCTTTCGTTTGCGGGGACTGTCGAGGCCGAGCCGGACTTCGCGTCCACCTCCCAGGAAATGCTTTGGCGCGACCTCGGTGTTCGTGAGTGATCATCGGCGATACTGGCTTGCTGTCGCAGAACGCCGGAAACCGGGTTGCGGCGAGATCCCAGGGCGCGGTCGCGACTCGGCATCGGAGCAGCAAATTGAGCCGTGCGGCCAATATGATTGCGCCACCAATGGATTCGCGTCCGGCTATCGGAAACGCACGGCGAACCGGGCGCAAATCACTCAGCGCTCGGTAGAACCGTCACCATCGCGATGCTGGCGCGAAATTCGCCAGAGGAATTCGGCGTCGTCGTCCGGCCCTATGATGCGCTTGCGTTGCGGCGAACGCGTGGGCGGTCCGGCGGTCTTCTCGGGGCCGAACGCCTTCCAGCACAACACCGCGACTGCCACAACTGCGATGAGTGCCAACAGGTACGTCACGTCGCTCACCTCCTGCTAACGAGGGTAGTCGCGTGCGTAGCCTTCGAACACCGCAGACACGAAATTCGTGGGTGCGGGCCCCTAGACAGCGGCTACGAGCCCGCGGAACCAGGATCAGCGGGCGGTTGCCTCGGTGGTCAGCGACTTGAGCAGTTGGAGTACCTCGGATTCGCGGAACCGGCGGTGCCCGCCCGGTGTGCGCAGGGACCCCAGGCGCCCGGCGTGGGCCCAGCGGGTGACGGTCTTCGGATCGACGTGGAACATGGCGGCTACTTGGCCCGGTGTCAGCAGGGTGTCCTGGCCGCCGACGGTGATCGCAGTCATAGCAAACCTCTCCGTTCTCGACAGTTCCCTCATCAGATGGCGACATCGTTGCACTGCAACCCCTAGGTACTCGAACCACCTACAGTTGGTAAAGGGGAAGTAATAGACAAAACGGATACGTGCCTTACCTCGACAGGAGGTATCACCGGGGGTCGTCATAGCTTCGCATAGGCTGGACGGCGTGAGTGAGGCAACTCCACCGAAAGGTGAACCCGAACAGCAAACCGCTGGCGTCGGCGCCCGGCTGGCCCGCAATCTGGCGCTGTACACGCTCGCCAGGCTGGGGCTGGTCGTCGTCATCACCGCGGCGATCATCGGCGTCGCCCGGCTCGTCTCGGTGGATATCCCGCTGGTGGTCGCCGCCCTGTTCGCCTTGATCATCGCGATGCCGTTGTCGCTGACGCTGTTCAAGAAGTTGCGCGCTCGGGTCAACGAGGACATCGCGGTCGTCGACGCGAAGCGTCGCCAGGACAAGGCGCAGCTGCGCGCCCGGCTGCGTGGTGACGACGACCAGACCGGCGCGGCCTCGTGAAGTACTGCGACCGCAGTACGCCACGCGCCTGGGTCGACAATGCCGTGCGGCTCATCGAGGCGGATACCCAGCGCAGCGCCGACACCCATCTGATCCGGTACCCGCTGCCCGCCGCCTGGCACGTCCAGCTGTACCTGAAGGACGAGTCGACCCACATCACCGGCAGCCTCAAGCACCGCCTGGCGCGGTCGCTGTTCCTGTACGCGATCTGCAACGGCTGGGTCACCGAGGGCACCACGGTGGTCGAGGCGTCGTCCGGTTCGACCGCGGTCAGCGAGGCGTATTTCGCCAAATTGCTCGGCCTGGATTTCGTCGCGGTAATGCCGGCGAGTACCTCGCCGCAGAAGATCGAGCTGATCGAAGCCCAGGGCGGCCGTTGCCATTTCGTACAGCGCCCACCGGATATGTACACCGAGGCGGCGCGGCTGGCCGCCGAATACGGTGGCCACTTCATGGATCAGTTCACCCATGCCGAGCGCGCCACCGACTGGCGGGGCAACAACAACATCGCGGAATCCATCTTCCAGCAAATGGAGTTGGAGGCCCATCCGGTGCCGGACTGGATCGTGGTCGGTGCGGGTACCGGCGGCACCAGTGCCACCATTGGTCGCTATATCCGCTATCACCACTTCCCGTCGAAACTGGCCGTGGTCGACCCGGAGAACTCCGCGTTCTACGGCGGCTACGAAACGGCCGATGCCGGATATCAGACCGGCATGCCGTCGCGCATAGAGGGGATCGGCCGCCCACGGGTCGAGCCGTCGTTCATCGGTCAGGTGGTGGATCGGATGATCGAAGTGCCCGATGCCGCATCGATCGCCACCGCCCGGCTCGCGAGTCGGGCAATCGGCCGCCGGGTAGGCGGTTCGACCGGAACCAATTTATGGGGTGCGTTCGCACTCATTGCCGAAATGATCTCTGCCGGTCGTTCGGGCAGCGTGGTCACGCTGCTCTGTGACGGTGGAGATCGTTATGCCGGGACGTATTTCGACGACGCGTGGGTCGAGGCGCAGGGGATGAACCTCGCCGCACCCGCCGCGATCCTGGAGAAGTTCGCCGCGACCGGAATCTGGTCCGGCTAGCTCGCGATAACGCGACCCCGTCCGCCCGGCAGTGCCGGGGCGGCGGGGTTTTTCGCGGCGAACCTCGTCAATTTTTGTTGACAACGCTGGCGGGCGTCAATCAAAATTGACGACATGACTGAAGCAACCACACTGGCGGCCGCCGCAGGCAGTCCGGACCCCAAGGTCGGGCTGCACGCGGTGCTCGCACTGCGTCGGCTGCTCGAACGGCTGGAGGCGATCCAGGTGACCAATGCTCGTGAACAGGGCTGGTCCTGGCAGGCGATCGCGGAGGCACTCGAGGTCAGCAAGCAGGCGGTCCACCAGAAATACAACCGGAGAGGCGGGAACCGCTGATGTTCGAACGGTTCAGCAGGTCGGCGCGGACGGCGATCGTCATCGCCCAGGAGGACGCACGGGAGCTGCGCGCACCCAGGATCGAGGTGGAGCATGTGCTGCTCGGTCTGTTGTCACAGGGCGAGCCGGAATTGCGAGCACTGCTCGAGGAGGCGGGGCTGACGCGCCGAGATGTGCTGGAAACCCTCGGCGGACAGGCCAAAGGTCAGCCGCTCGGCGCGGAGGATGCCGAGGCGCTGCGCTCGATCGGCATCGATCTGGATGCGGTGCGGGAGAGTCTGGAGGCGAGCTTCGGCGAGGATGCGCTGGAACGGGCGATGCCCGAGGAGCGGTCCCGATTCGGCCGCGGCCGCGACCGGGGCTGGGGGCACATCCCGTTCACCAGGGAGGCCAAGAAGGTATTGGAGCTGGGACTGCGAGAAGCCTTGGCCCGTAAGGACCGGTCCATCGAATCCGGGCATCTACTGCTCGGCATTCTGCGCGCGCCCAATGCGACCACCACCCGCATTCTCGGCGGTCCGCAGGCGATCGATGCACTCCGGCCGAAGGTGCACGCGCTGCTCGACCGTGCGGCGTGAGGGCTCGGGCATGTGCGCGCCGCCCGATTCGTCTTTTGTGGCAGCACATGCCCGCCCGTCGGGCCTAGCATTGGCGCATGCAGCTTCTGATTCGGTTGATCATCAACGCGGTGGCCATCTGGCTGGCCGCCGCCTGGGTCGACAAGATCGAAATTCTCAGTCCGGAAGACAAGGGCAATGGCGGGAAAGTCATCGTCATCCTGGTCGTCGCGGTGGTCTTCACCGCGGTGAACGCGGTGATCAAACCGATTGTGAAACTTCTATCGCTACCGCTGGTCATCGTGACCCTCGGCCTGTTCCTGCTGGTGATCAACGCACTGATGCTGTGGCTCACCGCGAAGATCACCGAAACCACCGACTACGGCCTGCGCGTCGACGGCTTCTGGGCCGCCGTGTGGGGCGGCATCATCGTCGCGGTGGTCAACTGGGTCCTCGGCGTCCTGGTACCGGACGGCGACGACTAACAGCTGCCGCGCGGGCGACCCACCTGGTCGCCCGCGCGCTGCTAACCGGCGATACCCAACGCCAAGGCGGTAACCGCCGACCACACCAACAGCGCCAACCCCGAATCGCGGAGCGCCGGAATCAATTCCAGCCCACCCTTACCGGAGCGTACCGGTGCGTTGGCGCGCACCGCCAACGGCACGGCGACCAGCCCGACCAGCGCCCACGGCGTGCGGACGACCAACAGCAGCGTCGCGATGAACGGCACCGCGAGCAGCGCCAGATGCAGCGTCCGGGTCCGCGGATCGCCGAGTTTGACCGCGAGGGTGACCTTCCCGGATTCGGTATCGGTCGGAATATCGCGCAGGTTATTGGCGACCAGTACCGCACTGGAGAACGCCCCGACCCCGATCGCCAGCACCAGCCCCGCCCATTCGATCCGCTCGGCCTGCACGAATTCGGTGCCGAGCACACCGATCAGACCGAAGAAGACGAAGACCGCCAACTCGCCGAATCCGCTGTAGCCATAGGGCTTTTTGCCGCCGGTGTAGAACCAGGCACCGGCCAGGCAGGCCGCGCCGACCAGCAGCAACCACCACGCCGTCGCGATGACGAGCACCAGCCCGAATACCGCGCCGATGGCCAGGCTGAGGATTGCGGCGTTCTTGACCGCGGCGGGCGAGGCGAGCTGCTGCCCGACCAGCCGCAGTGGGCCGACCCGCACGTCATCGGTACCGCGGATGCCGTCGGAGTAATCGTTGGCGTAATTCACCCCGATGATCAGTGCCAGCGAGACCAGCAGCGCGAGAACGGCTTTCCACCACACCGCACCATCGATGGAGGCCGCGGCGCCGGTTCCGGCAAGGACAGGGGCGATCGCGTTCGGCAGGGTACGGGGCCGTGCGCCCTCGAGCCATTGCGCTGCTGTAGCCATATTCGCAGCCTAATGCGCGGCCGCGGTTCGGTCCGCTCGGGCGGTTCAGTTGGCCGCGACGGCGGCCTGCAAACGATCGAGACCCTTTTCGAAATCCTTGCCGATCATGTTGTCGAATGGGAGCACCTTGCCGATCAGTCCCATCAGGCCCTGGCGCTGCCCGGTCATCCGCCAGACCACCTCGGTGCCGCCCTCGACGGGATTCAGCTCGAAGGTCGTCTTGTTGGTGGCCTTGAAAGGCTTCTCGAAGGCGAGCCGAATGCCGATCGTCCGGTCGTCACTCGAGGTGATCTCCATGCTGCCGCGACCGGCCTTGCGGTTGCCATCCCAGGCGTAGTGGGCGCCGACCCCGGCGTCCGGCCCGGAGTACTTCCGCTGCAGTTGTGGATCGACGTCTTCCCACGGCGACCACTTGGTCCACTCGTGGAAGTTGTCGATCAGCCCATGAATGCGCGCGGGCTCGGCCGTGATCACAGCCTGCCGAACGATTTCGAACTCAGCCATGCGCTCAGCGTAAGCGACTTACCGGTCCGAACAGGGGAGAAAAACCATGCCCGCCCGGCACGGAGTGCTCGCATACGATATCGACGGAATGTTTCCCGATCAGAGCGGCCCGAATGGCCGAAGTCAAACCCTGACGACGCCCGCAGGCGAATCGGTCGTAGTGGCCCTGCTGGGCGAGATCGCGCTACGCCGAGACGGCGCGCTCGTGGCGTTGCCCGGGGCGCGCTCGCGGCTGCTGCTCGCGGCTCTGGCGCTGCGCCCCGGCCGCAGCCGCAATGCTCAGGCGCTGATCGATGCGGTGTGGGGTGAGCAGCCGCCGCGCGCGCCGATGAACGCGCTGCACACCCAGGTCTCACGGCTGCGCTCGGCGCTGCCGGATGCCGCGCTGGAGATCGGCCCGGCGGGCTACCGTCTCACCTTGACCGCCGATCAGGTCGATTTGACCGTCGTGGACGATCTGATGCGCGCGGCCCGCGCCAAACAGGTCGACGGTGACCACGCCGGATGTCTCGAGGTGCTGACCAGGGCCAGATCGCTCTGGCGTGGCGAGCCCGGTGCCGACCTGCCAGCGGGCGACCTCGCCGACGAGCTGCGCACTGCGGCCGCATACCGCTGGTCCGAACTGGAGGCGATCGAGGTCGCCGCCAGGGTCGCCAGCGGCGATCTCGACGGCGCGGTGGCGATCACCCGCCGTACCACGGCAGCGAAACCGCTCGACGAGGCCGCGCACGCCACCTTGATGCGGTTGCTCGCCGCGTCCGGTCGCCCCAACGAAGCCCTCGATGTCTTCGCATCGATCCGTGGGCGACTTGTCGAAGAGCTCGGCGCGGATCCGGGTCCGGCGCTGGTGGAGCTGAATACCGCAATCCTGCGCGGTGATCCGGTGCCTGGTTTCGCGTCGCGGATCGATCAGGGTGGGGTCGTGGCGAACCCGACGCTCGATATGAATTCGGTCACATCAGCTGATCCGGCGGTATCGGTCGCGGTGGGGGATTCGGCCGGACGGGATTCCGTGGGTCGGGATTCGGCGGCGCCGGATTCGATTGGACGAGTCTCGGATTCGGCCACTGCCGCAGCACCGGGTGCCCACTCCGCGATCGGCTTGCGCGCGGCCCCCAATGCCCTGCTCGGACGTGCCGCCGATCTGGACGCACTCGAGCAACTGCTGCACCGCTCCCGGGTGACGACCGTCCTCGGCCCCGGCGGCACCGGAAAGACCAGGGTGGCCAACGAATTGGGCGCACGGATCGCGCGCAGCGAATCCGTGGTGCTGGTGGAGTTGGCGTCGGTGCGAGCGGATACGGCCGCCGAGGCCGATCCGCGCGCGGACGTCGAGGCCGCGATCAGCACCACGCTCGGCCTCGGCGAGATCGTCCGGGAAACCGCGTGGCGGCGTTCCACCGGCTACAGCGATGCCGGTCGTCGACTACGCGATGCGCTCGCCGCCCGCCCGACGCTGTTGATCTTGGACAACTGTGAGCACCTGATCGACGCGGTCGCCGAGGTGGTCGCCGATCTGGTCGGCAGCTGCGATCAACTCAGTGTGCTCACCACCAGCCGCGCGCCACTGGCGATCACCGCGGAAACGGTCTATCCGCTGGCGCCCCTGTCCATCGACGCGGCCGGATCGCCCGCGACCGATCTGTTCATGGCCAGAGCGCGTGCGGTGCGGCCGACAGTGCGCCTGGATCCCGAGGTGGTGGCCCGGCTGTGCGGCACGCTGGACGGGCTGCCGCTGGCCATCGAACTCGCCGCCGCCCGCGCGCGAACCATGAGCGTCGAGGAAATCGAAACCCGCTTGGAACACCGATTCGCCTTGCTGCGCAGTGGAGATCGCTCCTCGCCGGAACGGCACCGCACCTTGCACGCGGTCATCGCGTGGAGCTGGAATCTGCTCGAGGAGCCGCAACAGATCGCCTTGCGCAGGCTGTGTCGCTTTCCGGCCGGGTTCACCCTCGATGCCGCCGAAGTGGTCGCGGGCGGCCCGGATGTCGACGATGTGGCCACGGCCGTGGACGGGCTGGTCAGCCAATCGCTGCTCACCGTCCTGGACGACGACGAGGGCCTGATCGGAACCCGCTACCGCATGCTGGAGACGGTCCGCGAATTCGGTGAGGAACAGCTGGCTCTGACCGGATCCGACGCGGCGGCGGGCATTTCGGGTGCGATCGACGAACGTCCCGTGGTGATGGACCGCATGTCGCGCTGGGCCCGTGACTATTCGATCGCCACGGTGTACCGCTATCTCTCCGACGAGCAGGTGGCCACCGTGCTCTCGGTCGGTGCGGAGCTGGACAATCTGGTCACGGTGCTGCGATACGCATTGGAGCGCAGGGACGCCCGCACGGTGTACCGGGTCTTCCCGATCGTCGGCACGCTCTGGGTGATGCGTGGCGCGCATATGGAGCTGAGCGGTTGGGGGCGCCGGATTATCAACCTGGCACCCGAACCCGGTCCGGTGCACGGTACGGTCGCCGATCTGCAGATGCTCGCGCACCTGCTGATCGGTATGCACATGGTGTACCTGGGCGGCAATCTGCGTGCGGTGGCGACCACCCGGGCGCGGGTCCGTCGATTGCTCAGCACAGCAATCGATCTCAATAGGGGGGTGCGCTTTCTCGGCGTCATGGCCTGCTCTGATACCTCGGGTTCGGACGTGCCCAGGCTATTCGCCGACGGTGCCAAGTCGCCGGACCCGGTGATACGTGCCGCGGCGGTGTTCATGCGCGCGAATATCAGGGAGAACGCCGGCCATGTCTACGGCTCCGCTCGGGACGCGAAGGCCGCCTTGCAGCTGATCGAGGGCACCGATGTGTGGGGCACGGCGATGGTTACCCAGCACCTCGGGCAACTCGCCGGACAGACCGCGCACTATGCCGATGCGGTGGATTACTACCGCCGGGCCGCGGAACTGTTGCGGGAGTTGCGTGCTCACGAAGAGGCCGTTGAGATACGCAGCTATCTTGCGGTATCGCTGATCGGCGCGGGTCGGCTGGCCGAAGCGCGGCGGGAGCTGGGCTTCGCGCTCGGCGCCGCGGACGGGGATCCGGCACACGGTACCGCGATCGACGACCCGCACATCCGACGCAACCACCGGCTGGCACCGGTGGTCATCGGCATCGCGGAACTCGAACTGGCCGAGGGCGATATCGATGCCGGGCTGCGCCACTATCGTCGGGCACTCGACCTGTACGGCTGGCCCGATGACGAACCGATGCCCGGCCCTGGCATTCTGATGACCGCGAGCGGGGCGGTGGACGCGTACGTGCTGCACGGACGCGCGGCGGAGGCCGACGATATCGCGCGCACGCTGCTCAGCCTCGCGATGGGCCGGCTCGGACAGTTCTACGACCTGCCGCAGATCGGTGCGGTCGCCAATGCGGTCGGAACGTATTATCTCGCAGTACAGCGTGATTCGGAGATCGGCGTGGAGTTGGTCTCGCTGGCCGGCAAAGTCGTGGGGCGACAGGATAGTCCGTCGGCCGAATTGCGGCGGCACGTGGCACTGCACCGAACAACGGTGGGCGACGAGCGCTTCGAGGCAGCACTGACCAGGGCCGCCGGTATGCGTCGACGACAAGCGGCTGCGCGAATACTCGAACTCCTGCAGGAACTGTCCTGCGACGACGAAAATCGCGGTGGGTGACTTACCCACCGCGACTTTCGGGTAGCGCTCAGATCCGAGTGGTCACGCCCGGCGCATATAGGCGCGGACCGCGAGGGGTGCGAAGATCACGATCACGACCATCGAGCCGACCACTGACCAGACCAGATCGCTGGTGTAGACGTTGCCGTTCATCAACTCTCGGGCGGCATTGACCATGTAGTAGATCGGGTTCGCGTGGTTGATCCCCTGCAGCCAACCCGGCATCGTGCTGACCTGTGCGAACGCGCCGGACATGAAGGTCAGCGGGAACATGATCATCATGGAAATGCCCTGCACGCCAGCGGCGCTCTTACCCGTGACGCCGACCAGCGCCCAAATCCAGCTCACTGCGAACGAGCAGAAGATCACCACCAGACCGGCGACCACGACCCCGACGAACCCACCGCCGGGACGGTAGCCGAGGCACAGACCGACGACCACGGTGAGCACGGTCGCGAGACTGTAGCGCACCATATCGGCGATCAATGCGCCCGCCAGCGCCGAAATACGGGAAATGGGCAGGGATTTGAACCGGTCGAAAACGCCCTTGTCCATATCCTCGCGCAGTTGGGTACCGGTGACGACGGAGGTGAGGATGACGGTCTGCACGAGGATGCCCGGAATCAGGATCGGCAGGTAGTCGTGCACATTGTGCGAGATCGCGCCGCCGAAGATGTAGGCGAACAACGCGGTGAACAGGATCGGCTGAATCGTCACATCGAACAGCTGTTCCGGATTGTGCTTGATCTTCAGAATGCCGCGGTAGGCCATCGTGAACGAGGTCTCGACGGTCTGGCGGAGGCTGATCTTGTTGCTGGCCTCCGGGATTGCGGTCGGCGCAGCGTGGCGCGCCGGGGTTGGTGCGGTAATAGTGGTCATGCCGCGCTCCGTTCCGAATCGTTGTCGTCTTCGGCCGGGTGGCCGGTGATGGTGAGGAAGACCTCGTCGAGGCTGGGCTTGGTGACGGTGATCTCGTCGATCGCGATCTCCCACTCGCGCAGGCGGATCAGCAGGTCGGCGGTCATACCCGCGTCCGGCAACGGTGCCGTGAGCCGTCCGGCCTCGGGCGTGATCTGGGCCTCGGCGCCGAGGAAGTCGGCGACAATGCGACGGGCCTCCTCGAGTTGGGCCCGATCGACCAGGGTCAGATGCAGTGATGAGCCACCGACCGAGGACTTGAGCTCGTCGGCGGTGCCGTCGGCGATCACCTTGCCGTGGTCGATGACGGCGATCCGGTCGGCGAGCTGATCGGCCTCGTCCAGATACTGCGTGGTGAGCAGTACCGTCGCGCCCTCGCGGACCAGCCGCCGGATGGTCTCCCACATCTGGGCGCGGGTGCGCGGATCGAGGCCGGTCGTCGGCTCGTCCAGGAACAGCAGCGGCGGTGTCGCGATCAGGCTGGCAGCCAGATCGAGGCGGCGTCGCATGCCGCCGGAGAAGTTCTTCAGCGGCTTGTTCGCCGCCTCGGTGAGGTCGAATTCCTCAAGCAGTTCGACCGACTTGCTCCTGGCATCGATCCGGCTGAGGCCGAGCAGGCGGGAGAAGATGATCAGATTTTCGGTGGCCGTGAGGTCCTCGTCGACCGAGGCGTACTGCCCGGTGACACCGACCAGGGACCGAACCGCGGTCGGTTCCGCGACGACGTCGCGGCCGAAGATGCGAGCGCTGCCGCCGTCGGGGCGCAGCAGGGTGGCCAGCATGCGGATGGTCGTGGTCTTGCCCGCGCCGTTCGGGCCGAGCACGCCGTAGACCGAGCCCTGCGGAACCGCCAGGCTCACACCGTCGACGGCGCGCTGTTCCCCGAACACCTTGACCAGGCTGTCCGCCTCGACGGCGAGCACTGAAGTGGGTGTGTATGAAGTCATGCCCAAACTTTGCGGCCCGTGCCTTGCACGGTCCTTGCACCGCGGTGTCGTCGCTGTCTTGCACGCACTTGCGTGGCCGTGCGCCCGCTGCAACGTCAGAAGCACGTCGCGCGTCTGCTCGGACGACGACCACTGTCGACCATCGGGACGAGCCGTCGGCGAACAGAGCAGCGCGGCTCCAGGGTGACGCTTTCCGAACTGTTGTCATTTCACAGCCGACTCGGGCGATGCTGCGGTCAGGCACACCGGGTGGGTGCGAGCGTGTCGGAGCTGCCGCGCTCGTCAGCTTTGTACGGTGCCGTGGACAGCGATCCACAGAGCCGTTGCCGGTGCTCATCGGCAGCGGCAGGTTCCGCCGATCCGGCCGTGGGACCCGCCGTCAGTGTGTCGACTCCGCGAGGAGATGCTCGCGGAGTTTGACGCGGTCCGGCTTGCCCGGTCCGCGCAGTGGAAGCTCGTCCAGGATCGCCAGCTCGCGCGGTGCGGCGATGGGGTCGAGTTCGCGCACAACATGATCGCGCAGTTCCTCGAGCGTCGGGCTGGCGCCAGGGGCGGGGACCACCGCGACCGCGACCCGTTGGCCGAGCCGATCGTCGGGCAGACCGAGCACCACGCATTCGCTGATGCCGGGATGGGTGATCAGCACGGCCTCCACCACCTGTGGGATGACAAGCAGTCCGCCGGTCGTGATCGCCTCGTCGAGGCGTCCGCTGATGCTGAGTACACCGTTGTCGTAGGAGCCCGCGTCCTCGGTGCGGAACCAGCCGGGTTCGGCGAAGGCCGGATGGTCGGGCTGGCCGCGGTAGCCGTTGGCGATCATCGCGCCGCCGAGCAGCACACGACCGTCCTCGATGCGAATCTCGGTGCCGTCGAGGGGAACTCCGTCATAGACACAGCCGCCGCAGGTTTCGCTCATGCCGTAGGTGCGAACGACGTTGATACCGGCCGCTTTCGCGCGTTCGTAGACCGGTGCCGGAGTGGCCGCGCCGCCGACGAGCACACCGTCCAATTGGGCAAGTGCCGCCGCGGCGGTGGGTGCCTCCAGCGCCTTGATCAGCTGGGTCGGTACCAGTGCGGTGTAGCGGCGTTCCCCGCGCATACCGGAAATCGCGCCCGCCAGCGCCTCGGGGAGGAAGCCGCCGGAAACATCGAGCACGGCGGGTTCGGTACCGGCCAGAATGCTGCGCAGCAGCACCTGGATGCCCGCGATGTGATGGGTCGGCAGTGCGAGCAGCCAGGTGCCTGGTCCACCGAGTCGATCGTGTGTCGCGGTCCCGCTGGCCCGCAGCGCGGCGGAGCTGAGCATGGCGCCCTTCGGCACTCCGGTGGTGCCGGAGGTGGTCACCACCAGCGCGACCTCGTCATCGATCCGTTCGCCGGGCCCGAGCGCATCGCTCAGCCGCCGGGCCTCGCGACGGTCGCTGGTCGGTATCGGCAACCATGCTGGGCCGTTGCCTTCCAACACTTCTCGCAGATGCGGCATGACATCGCCCAGCCCCGATCCGGTCGGCATCGGCAGCGTCCGCAAGGTGCGGCTCATGACCAGACCTCGCCGGTGCTCGGCGCCGTCATGTGCGGTCGCGCTGTGTTGTTGATTCGCTCGCTGCGTTCGCTCATGACTCGGCCCCCGTCACTCGCGGGCGCGCGATTCCCATGGCTCGTTCGCTTCGCTCTCTCACGACCGCACCTCGCTGGTGCTCGGCGCCGTCGTGCGCAGGCGCGCTGTGTTCATGGTTCGCTCGCTGCGCTCCCTCACGAGTCTGATCGTGTCATGTCAATGTGACCGCACGCGGCAGGGGTCGGTTTGCTGGGGCGGCGCGCTGGGGGTTCGGCCGCGTCAGGGGAGAAGAACTCGGGTACGCCGGACATCGAGACTGCGATTCACTCGGAGGACGGTACTCAAAAGGTCACCCGGACGTCGGCGGTCGGGCGGCCATCCGTGGGTTATCGTCCTCGCCGGGGTCGGCATTGGCAACTCGAGCCGGATTGCCCGCGTCAACGCTTACGTCGCGATCAGTGCGGTGACCAGCGTGAATCCCGTCGAATCGGATGTTCGGGCGGCACTTCGACCACAACGATCGGGACACCGTCCGGATCCCGCACCCACATTTCGATCAGTCCCCAGGGCTCGCGCACCGGCTCGCGCTCGATGCGAATCCCCTTGAGCGCGAACTCCGCCGCCGTGTCCGAAAGGTCGCGTACCTGCAGCCAGAGCGCGCCTTCGAAAGTGGTCGATTTGCCCGATCCGCCGTGCGCGGCTACCTCGATCAGCGACTGTCCAGCGAAGAAAACCGTGCCGCCCGGATACTCGCGTGCGATCGCCAAACCCAGGCCGTCGCGGTAGAAGGCGAGGGTTGTCCGGTAGTCGGCGGGCCGCAGGATGACCCGGCTGCTGAGGATGTCCATCTCAGAAGTACCAGGGGTAGGGGGTCCAGTCCGGCTTGCGCTTCTCCAGGAAGGCGTCGCGGCCCTCGATCGCCTCATCGGTCATGTACGCCATCCGGGTGGCCTCGCCCGCGAACAGTTGCTGACCGACCAGACCGTCGTCGAGCAGATTGAACGCGTACTTCAGCATGCGCTGGGCCTGCGGGGACTTTCCGTTGATATCGGTGGTCCACTCCAGCGCGACATTTTCCAGTTCGGCGTGGTCGACCACCTTGTTCACCGCGCCCATCTGATGCATTTCCTCGGCGGTGTAGGGACGACCGAGGAAGAAGATTTCCCGCGCGAATTTCTGGCCGACCATTTTCGCGAGATAGGCGCTGCCGTAACCGCCGTCGAAGCTGCCGACATCGGCGTCGGTCTGCTTGAACCTGGCGTGCTCGCGGCTGGCCAGGGTCAGATCGCAGACCACGTGCAGACTGTGCCCGCCGCCCGCCGCCCAGCCGTTGACCAGCGCGATGACCACCTTCGGCATGAACCGGATCAGCCGCTGCACCTCGAGGATGTGCAGCCGGCCCGCGCGCGCCTGGTCGACGGTGTCCGCGGTCTCGCCATCGGCGTACTGGTAGCCGCTGCGGCCACGAATGCGCTGGTCGCCACCAGAGCAGAAGGCCCAACCGCCGTCCTTGGGGCTCGGTCCGTTGCCGGTGATGAGCACCGCACCGACGTCCGGGGTCATCCTCGCGTGGTCGAGCGCGCGATAGAGCTCGTCGACCGTATGGGGGCGGAACGCATTGCGCACCTCCGGCCGATCGAAGGCCACCCGGACGGTGCCCTGTGCGATATGCCGGTGATAGGTGATGTCGGTCAGGTTCTCGAACCCCGGAACGGGTCGCCACAGCTTCGGATTGAACGTCACCCCAGTGATTATTGCCCCCACCGATGTTTCGGGGGTCAGCGACTTCCATGCGAACTTCTACGGTGTCGATTCCATTACTCGACGGTACGACTTGACGGTGTATAACAACGCGATACCGTGCAACTATGAACGGAGCATCGCGAAGCGATTCCATGAGGGCGGCAGTCGGGTGACGGGCGGGCACGAGGCAGTGAAACGGGTTCCGGAACGCGTTGTCGGGCGGTCCGGTCCGCGCATCGACAGCAGCGCGGTGGACGAATCCCGGTACGAGAAGCACGGCGGCTTCCCCAAGGTTTCCCGCGCGCGCGTCGGCGCCAACTTCGGCCCGTTCGTCGAGGCCATGCGCGCACTGCAGGATCTGGCCGTCTCCGCGGACGCCCCCGACGAGATCTTCGGCGAGGCACTCGACCGGACGCGCGAACTCGTCGAGCTGCTCGAGCCCTACCGCGCACCGGAGCTGCAGAGCCCGGCGGGCCGTGCGGTCGAATTGCCCGGCCGCGGCAGCCTTTTGCTGCCGCCGTGGCAGGTCGTCGAAGCCGGACCCGACGGCATCGTGATGACCGGTGAATTCCGTCGCTTCCATCTCGGCGGCAACGGCGCGGCGCACGGTGGCGTGCTCCCACTGCTCTTCGACGATCTGCTCGGCATGATCGTGCACTACGCCGGACGGCCGATCAGTCGCACCGCCTATCTGCATGTGAACTATCGCAAGATCACTCCGTTGCAGACGCCGCTGACCGTGCGGGGTCGCGTCGATCGCATCGAAGGGCGCAAAACGTTCATTACCGCCGAATTGGTCGATGAGCAGGGCAATGTCCTCGCGGATTGTGAAGGATTGATGATCCAATTGCTGCCGTGGCAGCCGTAGCCGGATGAGTGCCGTGTGACTCTGCGCACCAGTGCGTATAGTGACGTGCGCTCGTTCATCGACATCGATCCCGGAGGAACCTGAAAGTGGTTGCAGCACTGTCTGAATCCCTGCTCGACGACGCGAAGCGCTCGGCCTTCCTTGCCGATGCCAAGGAGGTTCTGGACGCCGAGGTGTCGGACAAGGGTGGTGCGTCGGGCCTGGCCGTCAAGGGTGGGTACGCGGCGGTCAAGAAGATCAGCCCGTCCATCGTGCCGGACGCGCTGGAGTCCTTGGCCCCCAAGCTCGTTACGCAGCTGGAGCCGTTTTGGCAGGAATACACGGCGACCGGGTCCGGCAAGTTCGCCGACCTGCTGGTCGCCAAGTCGGATGAGGTCGCCGAGGCTTTGCTCTCGGTGACCGACGCGCGTGCCGAGGCCTCGACCCGTCCGGCGCTGCAGAAGGTCTACTCGTCGATGCGTTCCTCGGCCAAGAAGAACGTCATCGAGGCCCTGCCGCGGCTGGGCGACCTGGTGCAGCGGCACGCCTGAGTTAGCTGGCGGCGCCACGGCGCCGCGTATTGAGCTCATGCCTGCGCCTCGCTGGCGCTCGGCTTCGGCATGACTGCATGGGCGGCTGTGTTTTGTCGCTCACTGCGTTCGCTCATGGACTCGCTCCGTGGTGGGTGCGCCGGCGACGATCACAGTCGCGCACGGCGATTCGGCCGACCACGGGCGCTGAGCGCCCCGCGTCCGGTGGTGGACGCGGGGCGAATTTTCCGCCAACCCCGACAGGCGTGAGGGAGCGCAGCGGGTGAACCAACGGCACAGCGTCCCTCTGGGCACAATGGTGCCGAGCGCTAGCGAGGTGCCATTGTGAGCAGGGTGACGAAGACGTCGAAGCAACTGTCTGAGAGCCTGGAGGCGTGAACCCGTCTACAGCACAGGCGCAAGTGGTCGTTGACGAACTCGCGCGCGGGGGTGTGCGGGATGTCGTGCTATGTCCGGGGTCGAGAAACGCGCCCCTGGCATTCGCACTGCAAGCGGCCGATGCCGCGGGCCGACTGCGCCTGCATATGCGCGTCGACGAGCGAACCGCGGGCTTCCTGGCCATCGGACTCGCCATCGCCGGTCGGCTGCCGGTACCGGTGGTGATGACGTCGGGAACCGCCGTCGCCAATCTCGGCCCCGCGGTGCTGGAGGCGAACTATGCCCGCGTGCCGCTGGTGGTACTGAGCGCCAACCGGCCCTACGAGATGCTCGGCTCCGGCGCCAATCAGACCGTCGAACAGTTCGGGCTGTTCGGTAGCCAGGTGCGTGCCTCGATCAGCCTCGGACTCGCCGAGGAGGAGGCCGGTACCGATGGTGGCGTGGCCTACGGACACCAGAACAGCCAGTGGCGTTCGGCTGTCTGCCGGGCACTCGCCGCGGCCCGTGGCACCCGTTCCGGCAATGCCGGGCCGGTGCACTTCGATATCCCGCTGCGCGAGCCGCTGGTGCCGGATCACACGCCGGACGAGTGGGCGCCCCAGGGCCGCCCCGCTGGCGAGGCATGGACGAGTACCCGGTACGCGACGCTCGATGTACCGCTCGACCTCGACCTGACGCCCGATACGGTCGTCATCTCCGGCCACGGCGCCGGATTGCGGCCGGAACTGGCCGAGCTGCCGACGGTGGCCGAACCCACGGCCCCGATGCACGGTCCGTCCCTGCACCCGCTGGCCTTGCCGCTGCTGAAGCCGCGGCAGGCGATCATCACCGGGCGGCCGACGCTACATCGTCAGGTCGCGAAGGTCCTGGCCGATCCGGCCGTCACCGTCTACGCGCTCACCACCGGTCCGCGCTGGCCCGATGTCTCCGGCAATGTGGTCGGTACCGGAACCAGGGCGGTCACCACCGGTGCGCCGAGTGCGGACTGGCTCGCGTACTGCCGCGAACTCGATGCGAAGGCCGATCAGGTCGTCCGCGCGGAACTGGCCAATCATCCGAAGCCGACCGGACTGCACGTCGCCGCGGTGGTGATGGACGCGCTGCGCGAGGGCGATCAGCTGTTGCTCGGCGCATCCAATCCCGTACGCGACGCGGCCCTGGTCTCGCATCCGCGGCCTGGTGTCCGGGTGCTGTCCAATCGCGGTGTGGCCGGTATCGACGGCACCGTGTCCACGGCCGTCGGCGCGGCACTGCACCACGCCGGCCGCACCATCGCGCTGATCGGTGACCTCACCTTCCTGCACGACGCCTCCGGCCTGCTCATCGGCCGCGGTGAACCCCGTCCGGCCGATCTGACCATCGTGGTCGCCAACGACGACGGTGGCGGCATCTTCGAACTCCTGGAACAGGGTGATCCGCAGTACGCCGGTGTTTTCGAGCGCGTCTTCGGTACACCGCACGGGATGGATCTGGCCGCGCTGTGTGCCGCCTATCGGATTCCACACAAGCAGGTCGATACCGAGCAGTTGGCGGCCGAATTGGCCGGGCATGCGCATGGGTTGCGGGTGCTCGAGGTCGCGACCGAGCGTTCCAGTCTGCGGGAGTTGCACGCGACCGTCCGCGCCAAGATCGCTCGGTGAGCGAGCGCTTGCGCGTGGACTGTGGGTGCGGTGGGGCGTGGTGCGTGGTGGGTTGAGTGCCGGTGGCTGTGGGCGAGCGTTTGCGTGTGGACTGTGGGTGCGGTGGGGTGCAGCGCGTGGTGGAGTCGAGTGCTGGCGGGGCGTAACTGTGGGTGAGCGTTTGCGTGTGGACGTGTGGGTGCGGTGGGGCGTGGTGCGTGGTGGAGTCGAGTGCTGGTGAGGTGTAGCTGTGGGCGAGCGTTTGCGTGTGGACGTGTGGGTGCGGTGGGGCGTGGTGCGTGGTGGAGTCGAG
>NZ_JBFAWD010000011.1:262944-287930 GCF_040680135.1 Nocardia sp. NPDC052112
AGTGCTGGTGAGGTGTAGCTGTGGGCGAGCGTTTGCGTGTGAGCCATGGGCGCAGCGGGGCGTGGCGCGCGGCGGAGCTGATTGCTGGCGAGGCGCAGCCGAGATCGGCTCTGAGCGCACGATTTTCACTCTGTACGGCGGAATCCGCACAGATCGGCGGGCTCGGACCAGGCTGACTCCTGGCCGACGTGTGACTGCCGCGCCGTTCAGGTGCGGGCGCGACCTGGCAGCGATGGACGTGGTGGATCAGTACCCCGGCTCGGCATCGCGATCGTCGTCGAGCGGCACCGCGATCGACTGTTCGACGATATCGGCCGGATTGGCGTCGAAGGCATCTCGATCGACCACCGCCGCGAGATCGCGTTCGGCGCTGCCGTAGGTCGTGTCGTCATCGGCGTCGGGGTAGGCGGGGGTTTGCTGCTCGACGTAGTCGGCTTGGGCAACCTCGTCCAGAGTGCGGGACGTGCTTGGATCGGTCATCGTTCATTCCTCTCCGCGCGTGCTTTTCGGCTGGGTACCCGATGCTCTGCCGAGCGAACTCCAGGTGCTGCGGGAATCACAGCGCAGGCCGACGGTCCAACACTGTTGAGAATGCTCCTAGTCGGGCCGCTCGGCAACCCACCTGCTACTCGCCATCAACCGGACCCGAACCATTGGCCGGGAATTCGACCAGCGCGAGTGTGCGGCCCGCCATGAACCGCGCCGTCCGCACCGGGACGCCTGTCCGCGTTACCTCGCTGACCTCGACCACGCCACGTGCGATGCGCACCTCGACCTTGCGCCCGGCCCGTGTCGCGGCCACTTCATAACTGCGAGACCCGTCGCCGAAATCGACAACGATCTCTACCCGATCGCCCTTCATCTACCAATTCTCCGCTTTTCCAGCACTTTTCGCCGCTACGACTTCATTGCGATGGCCGGCTGCGAAAAAACCTCGCGCGGCATCGGACAACCCGGACGCGCGCGGGCCGGATCACGACACCAATGAATTCCATTGGCACGCGCCGTCTCTGAATCAAGATCAGGTGGAAACTGTGGCGGCATCGCCCGAGAAGCGAGCGCCACCAGTGCCACCTGATCTTGATCATGGCGTCTTCGTGAAGATGCCGGCGGCGGCGGCTCGGGTGGCTGCTGCGGCGGCGGTGCGGGCGGCTTCGTCGTCGATCGGGTCGCCGCTGGCTAGGAGGCGGTAGTAGAGGGGGGCTGAGACGGCGGTGAGGACGGCGCGGGCGTCGGTGGTCGCGGGGATTTCGCCGCGGGTGATGGCGGCCTCGACACAGGGAGCCCATTCGGTGAGGCGGATGTCGTAGAAGCGGCGTAGGGCGGCCGCGGCGGTTTCATCGCAGGTGGCGGCGGCGATGACGGCTTGGAAGAGCTTGCCTTGGCGGGGGTCGGTGAGGGTTTTGGCGACCAGGCGGGCATTGGCGGTGAGATCGCCGAGTAGAAAGCCGGTGTCCGCGTGCGGCAGTGACTGTTCGGCCATATCGACGAGCAGGTCGGCGACGAGTCCGGTGGAGTTGCGCCAGCGTCGGTAGGCAGTGGTCTTGCCGACCTCGGCGCGCGCCGCGACCTCGGTCAGATCCAGCTGGGCGAAACCGCGCTCGGCGAGTAGGTCGCCCGCCGCCCGCAACACTGCCTCGCGCACGCGCGCGGTGCGCCCACCGGGGCGAACCGAGCCGGGGACGACATCGTCCAACTCCATAACGGAACTCCAGTTTCATTTAAGCCAGGACGGGTGTATGGTTCGAATATTAACGGAACTATAGACCCTTTAGGAGTCACGATGGAGTACCGACGGCTCGGCGCATCAGGTCTGCTCGTCCCGGCGCTGAGTTTCGGCGCGGGCACCTTCGGCGGGCGCGGTGAGCTGTTCAGCGCGTGGGGCGATACCGATGCGGAGCAGGCGCGCCGACTGGTCGATATCAGCCTGGATGCGGGCGTCACCATGTTCGATACGGCCGATGTCTATTCCGATGGCGCCTCCGAGGAGGTACTCGGTGCGGCCATCAAGGGCAGGCGCGAGCAACTGCTCCTGTCCACCAAGGCGAGCCTGCCGACCGGTCCCGGTCCGCTCGACGCGGGTTCCGGCCGTTCGCGCCTGATCAGCGTGGTGGAGGGTTCGCTGCGCCGGCTCGGCACCGACCACATCGACCTGTTCCAATTGCACGCCTTCGACGCGCACACTCCGGTCGAAGAAGTCCTTGCGGCACTGGACGATCTGGTCCGCGCGGGCAAGATCCGCTACCTCGGCGCCTCCAACTTCGCGGGCTGGCAGCTGATGAAATCCCTTGCCGCGGCGGACCGGCATGGCCTGACCCGCTACGTCGCCCATCAGGTCTACTACTCGCTCGTCGGGCGCGACTACGAATGGGAGCTCATGCCGCTCGGCCTGGACCAGGGCGTCGGCGCGGTGGTGTGGAGTCCGCTCGGCTGGGGCCGGTTGACCGGGAAAATCCGCCGCGGCCAACCACTTCCGGAAGGCAGCCGCCTGCACCGGACCGCCGAGGCGGGCCCACCGGTCGATGACGAAAAGCTCTACGACGTGGTCGACGTCCTCGACGAACTCGCCGCCGAGACCGGTAAGTCCGTCCCGCAGATCGCGCTCAACTGGCTGCTGCGTCGTCCGACGGTGTCTACGGTCATCGTCGGCGCACGCAATGCGGAGCAGTTGCGCCAGAACCTCGGCGCGATCGGCTGGGAACTCGACGCCGACCAGATCGCCCGCCTGGACAAGGCCAGTGCGGCAACTCCGGCGTATCCCTACTATCCGTACCACCGGCTGCCGGACTTTGCGCGGCTGAATCCGCCCGCGGTGTGAGTCCGATCGTCTACTCGGAATCCGCCGGGAATGGGCGCTCAGGCCAGCCCCTCAGTACACGTCGCGAACGTATCGCTTCTCGGCCACCAGCTGCTTCCGGAACGCCAGCGCCCCGTCCTCGTCGAGCTTGCCGTGGATCCTGGCAATGGCCAGCAGGGTGTCGTCGACATCCTTGGCCATGCGCGCGGCATCACCGCACACATAGAAGTGCGCGCCCTCGCGCAGCCAGGACCACAGCTCGGCACCGTGCTCGATCATCCGGTGCTGCACGTAGACCCGCTCGCGCTGGTCGCGGGAGAAGGCCAGATCGAGTCGGGTGAGGAAGCCAGAGCGGAACATATCCTCCAATTCCGCTCGGTAGTAGAAGTTCTGGGCGGCATGCTGATCGCCGAAGAACAACCAGTTGCGGCCGGTGCAGCCGAGGGCACGGCGCTGCTGCAGGAAGCCGCGAAACGGCGCGATGCCGGTGCCGGGGCCGACCATGACCATCGGGGTGGTCGGGTCGAGCGGCGGTCGGAAATGCGGTGCCCGCTGCAAGAAGATCGGTACCGCGGATTCGGTGGCGTCGGCGCGGTCGGCGAGGAAGGTCGAGCACACCCCGCCGCGCCGTGCGGCGGAGCCGGTCGCGGCCGGATCGCCGTACCGGACGACACCGACGGTGAGCTGCACCTCGTCCGGACTGACCAGCGGACTCGACGAAATCGAATACTGTCGCGGCTGTAGCTTTTTCAGCGTGTCGAGCCATTCGACGAGATCGGCGCGCACCGGGAAATCGCGCAGCACGTCGACGGCCTGCCGGTCCCACAGATAGTTGTCGAGTTCATTGCGATTATCGCGGCGCAGCAGTTTGGCCAGCCGATTGTTGGGATTGCGTTCGGCGATGAAGGTGAGCAGATCGTGGCTGACCTTCGTGATGTCGTACCGGGTCCGCAGCGCCTGGGCCAGCGGCAATTCCTGGTCGTCGAGCTCGATGATCCGACCGCCGTCCAACCCGGTCGCCCCGAGCCATTCGGCCACCATCGAATCGGCGTTCGTCGGCCAGACCCCGAGCGAATCGCCGACCTCGTAGTTCGCTTTCAGCCCGCGCAGGTCGAAACCGAATTGGCGCACTTCCTTCGGCGATCCCGTATGTGACAGCGGTTCATTGCGCACCAGCGGTGCGGTCACCGGTGCGTTGCGGGTGAACGGTGCCGGTCCGGCGGTCTGGGTCCCGACGGTCGGTGCGACCCGGGTCAGCACCATCGTGGCGCCGCCGGACCGCTCGGGCATCCGAGCTCCGCCGGGACCGGGCGAACCCGCCTCGGGTGCACCGCCGTCGAGTGCGGCAAGCACGTCGTCGAGCCAACGTGCCGCCGCTTCTTCGTAATCGGGTTCGCTGTCGACGCGAGCGAGCAGCCGGGTGGCCCCGCGTTCGGCCAGTTTCGCGTCCAGTTTGCGACCGTGGCCGCAGAAGTCGTCATAGGAGGAGTCGCCGAGCGCGAATACCGCGTACCGCATGCCGGTCAGCCGGATCGCGCTGTCGTCCAGTCGCTCCCAGAAGTCGGTGCCGTTATCCGGCGGACCACCGTCGCCGAAGGTGCTGCTGATCACCAGCACGTCGCCGGTGAGTTCCTGGAGTTCGCACGAATCCATATCGATCAGCCGCGGCGCGAAACCGGATTCGGCCAGGCGCGCGGCCGTCGCCGCAGCGAACTCTTCGGCGGTGCCGGTCTGTGAGGCCCACAGCACCGTGATGGGACGGGCGGGTGGCTCGTCGGGAATATCGTGGGCGGGCGCGGATGCTGTTGCCGCACTGCGCGAATACATGCCGGCCAACAGTCCATCGATCCACAACCGACTGTTCCCGGCCAGCGGTGCGGATTCGGGCAGCACCGGTTGCCCCGTCACCGGAATGGATTGCAGCGCCGAGAGATATCCGGCGAGATAGATCCGTTCGGTCTCACTGAGTGTCGGAGCCGTGCCCGCGTCGAGCCCGAGCATGACCGCAAGCGGGTGCGGGGTCTGCGAGCCGTTGTGCACGGCAGCTCCGGCCGCGGGGCTTTCGGCCACGGACGCTTCCGGCATCACCGCGACCCGCCGCAACGACACCGCGCATGCCTTGAATTCGGGCTGCAACGAGTCCGGATCCACCGCGTCATTGGTCACGGCATTGATCGTCAGATATTCGCCCTGCTCGTCATTCCAATGGAAGGGCGCGAAACAATCACCGGGCCGAACCCGGTCGCTGATCCGCACCGGAAGCACTGCTCGCCCACGCCGGGAGGCGATTTCGAGCTGGTCAGCCGCCGTGACCCCGAGCCGTTCGGCATCTTCGGGATGCACCTCGACGAACGGCTGACCGGTCAACCTGGTCAGCTTGTCGATCTTGCCGGTCTTGGTCATGGTGTGCCACTGATGCTGCAACCGGCCGGTATTGAGCATGAACGGGTAGTCGTCGTCGGGCATCTCCGCCGGTGCCAGATGCGGGCGTGGCCAGAACACCGCGCGCCGGCTCGGTGTCGCGAAGGCCAGCCGGGGCTGGTGCCCGGCATCGTCGACGAAAAGTTCCTGGCTGACACCGTCATTGCGGTATCGGATCGGGTTGCGCGTGCGGTCGGGCGCCGCGCACGGCCACTGCATCGGCCCCTCGCGCAGCCGCTCGTAGCTCATCCCACGCAGGTCGTATCCGGTGACCGGATTGGCGAACCGCTTGATCTCGTCGAATACCTCCGCGCTGGAGGAGTATTCGAAACCCGCGAAGCCCATTGCCGTGGCGACCTGCGCGATGAGCAGCCAGTCCGGGCGGGCATCGCCGATCGGATCCACCGAGCGCTGCAGCAGAGTGACATTGCGCTCCGAATTCACCATCACCGCATCGGCCTCGGCCCACAGCGTGGCGGGCAGCAGTATGTCGGCATAGGAGTTGGTGGCCGTATCGGTGTAGGCGTCCTGCACCACGACCAGCTCGGCCGCCTCCAGCCCGCCGATGACCGTCTTCCGATTGGCGACGGTGGCAACGGGATTGGTGCAGATGATCCAGGCGGCCTTGATCGGTCCCTCGGACAGCTGGCGGAACATTTCGATGGTGCCCGGTCCGGCCTCGGTGCGCAGCGTGCCCGGCTCGACACCCCAAGCGGTCTCCACGAAGCTGCGATCGGCAGCGGAGAGCAGGCTGCGCTGTCCGGGCAGACCCGGCCCCATATACCCCATTTCGCGCCCGCCCATGGCATTCGGCTGACCGGTCAACGAGAACGGCCCGCTGCCCGGACGACAGATCGCTCCGGTGGCGAGGTGCAGGTTGCAGAGCGCGTTGGTATTCCAGGTGCCGTGGGTGGACTGGTTGAGTCCCATGGTCCACAGCGACATCCATTCGTCGGCTTCGCCGATCCAGCGCGCGGCTGTGCGGATATCGTCCTCGGCCAGCCCGGTGATCGCGGCGACCCTCTCCGGTCGGTAGTCGGCGAGGAATTCGGGCATTGCCGCCCAGCCCTCGGTGTGTTCGGCGATGAAGTCCGCGTCGATATCACCGTTTTCGACGAGCAGGTGCAGCAGCCCGTTGAGCAGGGCGAGATCGGTGCCCGGTGCGATCTGCAGGAACAGATCGGCTCGCGCCGCGGTGTCGGTGCGCCGCGGATCCACCACGATCAGCTTCGCCCCCGCCTTGACCCGGTCGATCATGCGCAGATAGAGGATCGGATGGCAGTCGGCCATATTCGCGCCGATCACGAAGAACAGATCGGCGTGTTCGAAGTCGTCATAGGAGCCGGGCGGTCCGTCCGCGCCGAGCGACTGCTTGTAGCCGGTTCCGGCGCTGGCCATGCACAGCCGGGAGTTGGCCTCGATGTGCTTGGTCCGCAGATACCCCTTGGCCAACTTGGTCGCCAGGTACTGCGCCTCCAGTGACATCTGCCCGGAGACGTACAGTGCGATCGCGTCCGGTCCGTATTCGTCCAGGATCGCCCGCAGCCGGGTGGCCGCCTCGTGCACTGCCTCGTCGACGGGCATGGGTACCGGCACCTGACCGCGCTCGGGTCGCCGGTACGCGGTCTCTATCCGCCCCGGCGCGGCCATCAACTCCTGGTGGGTCGCGCCCTTGGTGCACAGGCGGCCCGCATTCGTCGGATGCAATTTGTCGCCGCGCACCTTGGCGATGACCGGCGCACCGTCCGCGCTCGCGCGGGTCTCGACGACGATGCCGCAGCCGACGCCGCAGTACGAGCATGCCGTTCTCGCGGTGCTCGCGCGATCAAAGCCTGCATCGGTCATGCCACCGATCATGCGCATCGCCGATTGCGGCCGATTTACCCAACGTTATCGGTAGATGACAATTGACCTCACCGCGGCGAACCTCCTCCGTGAGGTGTGGCGTGTGCCACGAAAATAGGCCGCGACCAGGTGCTCAACCCAATCCGGCGGCTCAGCCCATTTTGTAAGCGCGGTGCAGCGCGACGATGCCGCCGGTCAGGTTGCGCCACTTCACCGACGACCAGCCCGCATCGGCGATCCGCAGCGCCAACTGCCGCTGATTCGGCCAGGCCCGGATGGATTCGGCGAGGTAGACGTAGGCATCCGGATTACTGCTCACCGCCACCGCGACCTTCGGCAGCGCCTTCATCAGGTACTCCAGATAGATGGTGCTGAAGACGGGCACGATCGGTGTGGAGAACTCGCAGACCACCATCCGCCCGCCCGGCTTGGTGACCCGCAGCATCTCGCGCAGGGCGGCATCGGTCTCGGAAATATTGCGCAGGCCGTAGGAGATGGTCACCGCGTCGAACGAGTCGTCGGCGAACGGCAGTGCCGTCGCATCGGCGGCCACCTTCGGCACATTGCGGGATTTGCCCGCGGCGAGCATGCCCTGGGAGAAGTCGGCCGCCAGGCACCAGGCACCGGATTTCGCCAGGTCCAGCGTCGATATGCCGGTGCCCGCGGCGAGGTCGAGCACCCGCTCACCCGGCCGCGGCGCCACCGCCTTGCGCACCGCCCAGCGCCAATATCGGTCCTGGCCCAAGGAGATGACGGTGTTGGTCAGGTCGTACCGCTTCGCGACCCCGTCGAACATCGACGCGACCTCGTGCGGCTGCTTGTCCAGCGAAGCCCGAACCGGTTCCCGCTGCTCTGTTTTCGCCACGCCCCGAACCTACCGCGCGACCTACCGCGCGTAACACATGCCGGGCGAGACTCCCGCGCCGGACTGGCCCAGACAATCCGTGCCACCATGGGTGTGCCGGAATTTTCCGTGGTCACACCCGCCACCTGGCCGGAATCAGCAGCCGGAGGTCGCGAAACTCACAGGCGCGAGCCGATCACGCGGTGTGCGGCAACCGGGTCCGAATTCCGGTGACGTCGGCGTAGTGGCCCAGCAATTCGGTGCAGGTGGCGGGCCAGGTCCGGTGCAGCACGGATTTGCGGGCGGCCGCGGCGAATCGTGTCCGCAATGCCGGATCACCAAGCGCCGCAACCGCACTGGGGAGCAGTTCGGTGAAGCGATCCACCGGAAGTAAGTAGCCGTTGCGGCAGTGCGCGATCAGATCGCGCGGTCCGCCCGCATCCGGACCGATCACCGGAACCCCGGCGGCCAGCGCCTCCTGCACGCCCTGGCAGAAGGTCTCGTGCTCGCCGGCGTGCACCATCACATCCAGGCTCGCGTACGCCTGCGCCAGTTCGTCGCCGCCGAGTTCACCGGTGAAGATCGCGGTGGGCATCATCCGCGCCAACCGGGCCCGCTCCGGCCCGTCCCCGACGATCACCAGTTGGATCGCCGGATCATGTGCCAGCACCGCGAGCCGCTCCACATGCTTTTCCGGGGCCAGCCGCCCGACAAAGCCCACCAGTAGCTTGTCCTGCCCCGATAACCAGGAGGCCCGCAGCTCCGGCCGCTTCGCCGACGGCGTGAACCGGCCGATATCGACACCGCGACCCCAGCGGTGCACACGCGGAATGCCGTGCTGTGCCAGATCCTCGGCGGCCGCGCGTGACGGTGCCAAGGTCCGGGTGGCGCCCTCATGAATCCGTCGCGTCCAGGCCCAGGCCGCCCGACTCGCCAGCCCCAGTCCGTAACTCTTCGCGAATCCGGCCACATCGGTCTGATAGATCGCGACCGTCGGCAGATCCAACCGCATCGCCGCACCGAGACCACCGGCGCCGAGCAGGAAGGGCGAGGCCAGATGCACGACATCGGCATCGAATTCGTCGATCGCGGCGGTGATTCCGGGCTGCGGCAGGCCTACCGGCAGCGAACTGACCCGCGGCACCATCACCGCAGGCACCAGATGCACCGGGAACCGTTTGTAGACCCGTGGGGCCGCGGGCAGCCCATACGGCGTATCCGGCGCGATCACCAGCGCCTGGTGCCCGTGCTGATCCAGGTGGTCCAGCACCCTGAGCACAGAATTGACGACGCCGTTCATATTCGGCAGGAACGACTCCGAAACGATGGCCACTCGCACCATCCCAGGTTGACCCGCGCAACGCGCCACGCCGTCACGTCGAAATGACCGATACGCAAAGATCCGGCGAACTGTCGGGGCTGCTCGACTCAGGCGGCGCCGGCCGCCGCACGGGGTCCGTTCACCGGGCCCGGCGTGCGGCGCTGTGCCCGCAGCAGGAGCCACATTGTGGGCAGCGCGATCGCCCACACCACCAGAATCACCGACAACGCGGGCTGGATCGCGACCCGCACATCACGCCCGGCCACCCGCACCAGATCCGGATCCTTGCGGCTGTACTCCACATTGATCCGCTCACCCGCGGTGAGGTTGGTCGGATACAGCACCCCGACCTTCGGATTGTGCGTCTTCCCGTCCGGTGTGACATAGATGACCGCCGAACGCAGCCGCCCGGCCGAGAGCACTTCGGCGGAGGTCACACCCTTGTCGGAGCTGATCAGATAGTCGTTGCGCCAGGCGGCGAGCACCAGCAGCACGACGAGGGCGCTGAGGAAGACGGCCGCCGTCAGTACCCCGATCCTGGCCCGCCGCAGGCGGTTCGAACGCCTTTCAGACTGGCTGGTTTCCGACACCACAACAGGCTACTTGCCCCCTCCGATACCGTGTGCGCCCATGTCCCGAAAATTCAGCTTCACCGTGCCCTACACCGTCCCGGTCGAAGATCTTCACCGGGCACTCACCAACGATGACGTCTGGCTGTCCCGGTTCGCCGGTGCGGAGACCGCCACGCTCGACCTTTCGCATCCGCAGGGCGCGGATACCATCCGGATCCATATGACCGAAAAAGCAAGTGATGACAAAGTTCCCGGCATCGTGAGCAAGGTACTCAAGAGCGAATTGGTGCTCTCGCGCACCGACAATTGGCAGGCATTGGACGGTGAAATCGCCAAGGGCACCTTCGAGGGTGCCACCGGCGGCGTCACCAGTGAAATGTCGGGCACCTATGAACTGCGTCCGACTGTCGAAGGTTCCGAAATAGAGGTCGTCGGCACCATACAGGTCAGGGTTCCGCTGGTCGGCGGTGCCATCGAACCGCTCGCCGAGCAGTTGCACCAGCGGGTGCTCAAGAGCGAGCGCAAACATATCGAGGAATGGGTCGCCGCGCAGGCGAGCGCCTGACCGGTCCCCAACGCCCCGGCGCAGGCCGGGGCGTATCGGGTGCGTCGGCTATCCGGCGAGGTCCGCCGGGTTGAATTCCTTCGGCTCCACCAGCACGAGCCAGTTGCCGGAGTTGTCCCGGATGATCGCCTCGGTGCCGTAGGGCCGTACGGCGGGCGGCTGAATGAACTCCACACCCTTGGCTGTCAATTCCTCGAAGGTTTTCTGGCAGTCGTCGGTCTTCAGGCCGAGTGCGCCGTGGGTGCCGTTGGCCAGGGACCGGCGGATGGCGTCGGCGAGATTCTCATCCAGCGGCGGTCCCGGAATCATCAGGGTGACTTCGAGTTCGGGATGATCCGGATGCGCGACGCTGACCCAGCGGAATCCGTTGTCACCCATCGTCACATCGCTGGTCTCGACGAACCCCAGCTTTTCGGTGTACCACTGCTTGGCCGTGTCCTGGTCGGTGACGTACACAGTGACCAGCGAGACATTCGTAACAGTCATGCCCAAAGGCTAGGAAACGCGTCGACCTGAACGCTTCTCCGAAATTGCTGAGCTGTGCGAACCGCTGAGCCGAGCGACTCAACCACGCGGCTTGCGATCCGAGAGCCCATGCATGAATACATAACAGCCCGGAATCCGCGGCGCCCCGTCCGCGAATTTGGCCTGATACTCCGACGGGGTCACCCCGACCAACTGCCGGAACTTACTGCTGAACGACCCGAG
This sequence comes from Nocardia sp. NPDC052112, assembly GCF_040680135.1. Classification (NCBI taxonomy): domain Bacteria; kingdom Bacillati; phylum Actinomycetota; class Actinomycetes; order Mycobacteriales; family Nocardiaceae; genus Nocardia; species Nocardia sp. NPDC052112. The sequence goes on from NZ_JBFAWD010000011.1 coordinate 274,018, forward strand.
ACTGCTGTACCCGACCAGCATGCAGACCTCGGTTACGGTGAGGTTGGTGGCCCGCAGATAGTCCTGTGCTCGCTCGATCCGCCGCTGCGCCAGATATGCCGCGGGTGTCACGCCATAGACGGCCGCGAACGCCCGCAGGAAGTGATACTTCGAAACCCCTGCGGCAGCGGCCAATTCGTCCAGATTCAGCGGCTCGGCATAGTTTCGGTCCGCGAGATCGCGCGCCCGCCGCAGGTGCGGAAGCAGGTAGAGCGCGGGTAATCCGGTCATCTCAGGTGAAGGGCGCGAGTTCGTCGAAGCGGTAGGACGCCCGGCCCGCGGCTCGCCAGGCCCTGGCCGTCAGATCCAGATCCTCCTCGGTGACCAGATTGCCCATTACCCGAACCGCGGTGCGCTGCAGATACTTCGACCGCATCACCGGAGGCCCGCCCATCGGCACCATCCGCGGGTGGGTCGCCAGTCCGGCGATCCGCCGCGCGACCGAGAACGTCCGCCCGTAGCGAGCACGCAGCAGCTCCGGCCACACCGTCGTGAGATCCGGTTCGTCCAGCAGTTCGGCGAGCATGTGCCCGCCCTCCAGGCCGTAATCGATGCCCTCGCCGTTGAGCGGATTCACACAGCCCGCGGCATCGCCGATCAACACCCAATTGCGCCCCGCGATATTCGATACCGCCCCGCCCATCGGCAGCAGCGCGGAGGCCACGGCCCGCAGCGAACCCTCGAACTGCCACTCCTCGCGGCGCAGCGAGGTGTAGTGCTCCAGTAGCGGTTTCAACGCGATATGCGAGGGTCGCTTTTCGGTGGCCAGCGAGCCGACGCCGATATTCACCTCGCCATTGCCCAGCGGGAACACCCAGCCGTAGCCGGGCACCAAGTCGCCCTCGGCATTGCGCAGCTCCAGATGCGAGGTGATCCACTGGTCGTCGCTGCGCGCGGATTCGATGTAGGCGCGGGCCGCGGTGCCATAGGCGTAGCGCCGATGCCAGGTGCGTCCGAGCAGTTTGCCGATCGGGGAGCGGACACCGTCGGCGACGACGAGCGTCTTGCATCCGATCGAATGGGTGCCATTCGACGTCTGCACCGTCACACCGGTGACGCGGTCACCCGCCCGGATGACATCGATCACTTTCGTGCCATCCAGCATCCGGGCCCCGGACTTCACCGCTGTCTCACGCAGCTTGTCGTCGAGTTCGGTTCGGGGAACGGCACTTCCATACGTTGGGAAGGAACCTCCTGGCCAGGGCAGCACGGCCTCGCGACCGAAGCCCGTCAGCCGCAGGCCGTGGTTCACGGTGTGCGCGCGTAGCCAATCGCCGAGCCCGAGGTGTTCCAATTCGGCGGTCGCGCGCGGGGTGAGTCCATCGCCGCAGGTCTTGTCGCGTGGGAAGACGGCGGAATCGGTGAGCAGGACATCGCGGCCGGCCCGTGCGGCCCAGGCGGCGGTGGCCGAACCGGCCGGCCCGGCACCGACCACGAGCACTTCGGTTTGTGTGGGAATCGCGCGCTGCGTCTCCCCGTCCCCGGCCGCGGGGGTGGCATCCGGTGAACCCATGCGCTCAATACTTGCAGGAGCATTCCGTTCGTGTCGATGGAGCCTGCCCGCGTCGCAGACCATGCGATCGATGAGGTCGGAAAACAATATGCGACAGTGTCTGATACACCGCATAGTGACGGTGTTCATGGGCCGCGCGGCGGGGACACGCTAGGTTCTCTACCGTGGGGTCGGACGCATCGCTGGGAGAAGAGATGAGCACATCGGCAATGAGCGAGCGAAGCGAGCGAATCAATGACACAGCGTGCTTCACGAACAGCGGAGCCGAGCGCCAGCGAGGCGGAGCTGTGAGTGATGAAAGCACGGTGGTGGCCGGAGTCGATCTCGGTGACACCGAGCTCGCGGAGACCGTGCGCAATGGCCTCATCGATGTCGAAAAACTCCTGATCGACGAGCTGTCCGACGGCGAGCTGTTCCTACAGGAGGCGGCGCTGCACCTGGCCAAGGCTGGGGGGAAGCGATTCCGCCCGTTGTTCACCATCCTCACCGGCCAGCTCGGTCCGCGCCCGACCGATCCGGCGCTGATCACGGCGGGCACGGTGGTCGAACTGGTGCACCTGGCGACGCTCTACCACGACGACGTCATGGACGAGGCCCCCATGCGCCGCGGCGCCCCGAGCGTGAATTCGCGCTGGGGCAACAGCATTGCCATCCTCGCCGGTGACTATCTCTTCGCGCATGCGTCCCGACTGACCTCGACCCTCGGCCCGGATGCGGTGCGGATCATCGCCGAAACCTTCGCCGAACTGGTCACCGGTCAGATGCGGGAAACCATGGGCGCGCGCGAATCCCAGGACCCGGTCGAGCATTACCTGCGCGTGGTCTGGGAGAAGACCGGCTCGCTGATCGCCGCCGCCGGACGTTTCGGCGGCACCTTCTCCGGCGCCGACGCCGAACATGTCGAGCGGCTGGCCCGGCTCGGCGACGCGGTCGGTACCGCGTTCCAGATCTCCGACGACATCATCGACATCTCCTCGGCGGCCGAACAGTCCGGCAAGACGCCGGGCACCGACCTGCGCGAGGGCGTGCACACCCTGCCGGTGCTGTACGCGCTGCGCGATGAGGGCGTCGAGGGGGACCGCCTGCGCAAACTGCTTGCCCACCCGCTGCAGACCGATGACGAGGTGGAGGAGGCGCTGTCCCTGCTCGCCCACTCCCGCGGCATGGTGCTGGCCAAGGAGAAGCTGCAGGGCTACGCCGACACCGCGCATGCCGAACTGTCCGCGCTGCCGTCGGGCCCGGCCAACGACGCCCTGGAGCGCCTGGTCCGCTACACCATCGAACGCGTCGGCTAGCGGTCGGCCGAGCTGGCAAGCTCACATTTCGATCCGGAACCTTTGCTCAGACCTCGGCGTTGACCAGGTGTAATGCAATCGGGTGAGATCGTGGCAACGCGATGATTTCGTGAGCACATGGGTAACTCGCCGGGCACGCCCAGAACCTGTCCAGGCAACTCGACGCAGGACCTGTGACCAAGTCTCGCGGCACCGAATCGTATGGCCTGAATACGCGGAGAGGCGGACATGCACGGGTATGCGAATGGGCTGAAGACGTTCGGGCTCATGGTCGGCCTCTCGGCCTTGATCGTGTTCGTCGGGGCGATGTTCCGCAGCCCGATGATGTTGTTCCTGGCGATCCTGCTGGCCGTGGGTATGAATGCCTACGCCTATTTCTACAGCGACAAGATCGCGCTCAAAGCCATGCACGCGCAGCCGGTCAGCGAGCTGGAGGCGCCGGTCATCTACCGCATCGTGCGCGAGCTCGCGACGACCGCGCGCCAGCCGATGCCGCGGCTCTACATCAGCCCGACCAACGCCCCCAATGCCTTCGCGACCGGGCGCAATCCACGCCATGCCGCGGTCTGTTGCACCAGCGGCATCCTGCAGATCCTCGATGAGCGCGAACTGCGTGCCGTACTCGGCCATGAGCTATCGCACGTCTACAACCGCGACATTCTGATCTCGTCGATCGCGGGCGCACTGGCCGCGGTCATCTCCGGCCTGGCCAACCTGGCCTTCTTCGCCTCGATGTTCGGCGGCAACCGCAATGGCGACGGCCCCAATATCCTCGGTGTGATCCTGTTGACGCTGCTCGGCCCGATTGCCGCGACCCTGGTCAAATTGGCCGTCTCCCGCTCCCGCGAATATCAAGCCGACCAGTCCGGCGCCGAGCTGACCGGCGACCCGCTCGCCCTTGCCTCGGCGCTGCGCAAGCTGGAGCGCGGCGTACAGGCCGCTCCGCTGCCCCCGGAGCCGCAGCTCACGGCCCAGTCGCACCTGATGATCGCCAATCCCTTCCGGGCCGGTGAGCGTGCGGCGCGCCTGTTCTCCACGCACCCGCCGATGGCCGATCGCATTGCCCGCCTGGAGGAAATGGCGGGCGGGCCCCGCAACTACTGACCGCGTCGGTCCAACTCGAAACGCGCTCAATCGTGTTCGGCCGCGAGTTCCTGTTCATAGGCACGCAGCGTCGCCACGAACATCCGCCGCTGCTCGGCATCCAACGGCTCGAGCACCTTCCGCCATGCCCGCGCACTACCGCCGAGCCAGGCATTGACCGACTTCTCGTGCGCGGCAGCGATCGCGACGATCGTGCGACGGCGGTCCGTTTCGTCCGAGCGCCGCTCCAGCACGCCCTGACGGCTCAGATCGCCCACCATCAGGCTCACCGTCGTCGGCGCCACCTCCAGCCGCGCGGCCAACTCGTTCACCGTCATCGGCCCCTCGAACACCAGATTCGCCAGCAGTGACAGATGCCGCGGCGCCAGCGAAAACGATTGCAGCTCTTCGGGAACGCGCATCTTCTTGGCCCGCCCCACCACCCGCGGCATGAGCAGCAGCAGGCTCCGAATGCCCTCGTCCACCCCGATGCCAGGCGCGCCCGTTGACATCTCCGCACACCTCCAAATAATCTTTGCCTACAAATTAATTTTGCTTGCAAAGCAAAATTTAATCTCTCTCGCAAGGCTAGTACCAGGGGCCGCCGGTCCGCCCGGCGATCCAGAAGGGCGCAGGTCATGACAGATGCACAGCCGACTCCGGCGGCGGATTTCAATGCGGCGATCATCGAGGAGTTCCGCGCGAATGCGGGGCGGGTCGGCGGGATGTTCGAGGGCGTGCCGCTCATCCTGCTGACGACCGTTGGCGCGAAGAGCGGCCGCGAGCACACCGCGCCGGTTGTCTACTACCGCGACGGCGATCGCCTCTTGATCTTCGGCTCGAACGGTGGTTCCGACACCCATCCGGCCTGGTTCTACAACGTGAACCGGAATCCGGCCGTCACCGTGGAGATCGGCGAAACGGATGGCGTCGCGACCTTTCGGGCGACCGCAACCGTGCTCGAGGGTGCCGAGCGCGATCGGCGCTATGCCGAGCAGGCTGAACGCGATTCGGCATTCGCCGCATATCAAGCAGAAACCGTGCGAGTCATACCGGTGATCGCGCTGTCTCGCGAACGGCGATCCGCGATCGGCCGCCGCGGCGCTATTGTCGGCACGGCGATCGCCGCGACCGCGGTGGCGGGCGTTTCCGCCGCGATCGCCGGATCGGGTGATGAGGCGCCGCGGATGTCACCGCGCGCCGCCGCCATCGGTGACCATCTGCGCACCGTGCACGCACAATTGCGTCGCGATCTCGCGACCGTTCGCACACAACTCGATCAGCCTTCGGATGGCGGTGAAATAACAAGCCTGCCAACAGATCTGCGCAGTCACTGTGTCGCATTCTGTGGTGCGCTGCACGAGCACCACACCAATGAGGACGGTGTTTTCCCGGCGCTGGCCCGTCAGCATCCCGAATTGGCTCCGGTGGTCGAGCGGCTCCGGCGTGAGCACGGTGTCGTCGCCACTGCCATCGCCGAGTTGCAGCAGTTGTCGAACAGCGCCGACCCCGTCCGATTGCGTACCGAATTCGACCGCCTCGCAAATGAATTGGAAACCCATTTCAGCTACGAAGAGGACGAACTGGTGGCGATCCTGAATGCGACCGACCCGGCCACACTTCGACAGCGATGAAATGTCCGGAGAAATGAAAACCCCCGTCGATCATCATGATCGACGGGGGCTCCGGTGGCAGGTGTAGGATTCGAACCTACGTAGGCTTTCACCGACAGATTTACAGTCTGCTCCCATTGGCCGCTCGGGCAACCTGCCGTCGCGCTTCTCGGCGCGCAGTGCAGCTTACAACGAACCCGCACCCAGAATGCAAACCGGCTGGCCATCGGCCGTGCGACGGGACTACGGTCGCGCTCCGGGGTAGAACTGACGGTGACCGGAACCACCCGGATCGTGGCGATTGCTTGCAGGTCGCCGGAAAGGGTCTGCCCAGACCCGTTGGACCGCCAGGACAGGAGCGAAGTGTGGCCGATTCGTCTTTCGATGTTGTCAGCAAGGTCGACCGTCAGGAGGTCGACAACGCGCTGCATCAGGCGGAGAAGGAGCTGAACACCCGCTACGACTTCCGCGGCACCGGCGCGAGCATCGAATGGTCCGGTGAGGACAAGATCGTGCTCAGTGCCGAGGCCGAAGAGCGGGTCAAGGCGGCGCTCGAGGTGTTCAAGGAAAAGCTGATTCGTCGCGATATCTCGCTCAAGGCATTCGATGCCGGTGAGCCCGCGGCCTCCGGCAAGACCTACAAAATCACCGGCACGCTGGTGCAGGGCATCGATACCGAGCATGCGAAAAAAATCTCCAAGAAGATCCGCGACGAAGGCCCCAAGGGTGTCAAGGCGCAGATCCAGGGTGACGAACTGCGTGTCTCCAGTAAGAAGCGCGACGATCTGCAGGCGGTGATCGCACTGCTGAAGGGCGAGGACTTCGGCATCGCACTGCAGTTCGTCAATTACCGGTAGACGCTTGTGGCCGATCCTTTCGGGCGACCTGCACGCAGTCGCTGGCGACCCGCCGCGAGTGTGACCCCAAAAAACCGCTCTGACCACCCGGTTTGGAGGTGCGACCGGTGAGTGTGTAACCTCGTTCAAGACTTCGCCGCGCCGGAGTCCTGAACGTAGGTCACGGTGCGGAGCTAGTCATGCCCCCTTAGCTCAGTCGGCAGAGCGTTTCCATGGTAAGGAAAAGGTCAACGGTTCGATTCCGTTAGGGGGCTCGCCGGATTGCCGGTGGTGACCGACTCGGCATCTCCAAGGTTGGGCGCGGCATCACCAAGCAATGCGACCCCGTGGCGGTGTAGCTCAGTCGGTAGAGCAAACGACTCATAATCGTTGTGTCGCCGGTTCAAGTCCGGCCATCGCTACCAAAAACCGATCAGACCATCTGGTTGACCCGAAAGAAGGAATATCGTGGCCGCGAAGTCCACCGATGTCCGGCCAAAGATCACCTTGGCCTGCGAGCAGTGCAAGCACCGCAACTACATCACCAAGAAGAACCGGCGCAACGACCCGGATCGGCTGGAGCTGAAGAAGTTCTGCCCGAACTGCGGTACCCACCGGGCGCACCGCGAATCCCGCTAGTCCACCACGCGTGCCGCTGCCGCGTTGATTGGCTTCCGGGTTCGTCCCGGATTCTCGGGTCGTGACACTTGCGAGGGCCGGACATATGTCCGGCCCTGACGTCGTTTCACGACTCGAGTGCGGTGGGGGGTTGCGAGCGCAGCGAGTAACCGATCGACACAGCCGCCAAGCGGGCACGACGGAGCCGAGCGCTAGCGAGGCGTAGTCGTGAACGCTCCGTCGACTCCGGGGCTCGGGGTCAGATAGGTACAGTCCTCCCGTGACAATCAACACCGGTACAGACGAAGCGGTCGCAACGGACGAAGAACTCGACCCCGCGGCGCATGCCGCGGCGATGGTCGGTCATCACTACCGTGTCGACGACTACTACGAGGTCGGCCGCGAGAAGGTGCGTGAATACGCCCGCGCCGTGCAGGACTACCACCCGGTGCACTGGGATGAAGACGCCGCGCAGGAGTACGGCTACGACGGCCTGCTCGCCCCGCTCACCTTCATCTCCCTGGTCGGAATTCTGGCCCAGCGCAAACTCTTCGAGCAGATCGTCACGGGCTACGACCTGAGCCAGATCATGCAGACCGATCAGATTCTGGAATTCCACCGGCCCATCAAGGTCGGCGACCAGCTGGTCTGCGATGTCTACCTGCACTCGTTCCGGCAGGCCTTCGGCGGCGACATCATCGTCACCAAGAACATCGTCACCGCGCAGAACGACGAGCTGGTGCTCACCACCTACACCACGCTGATCGGGCGCAGCGGCGGCGATATCGATCCGAACCTGCAGGGCGCGGTTCGCAATGTGCTCATGCACGGCATCGATGAGAACGCCCCCAGCCATCATCCGCGTACCCAGGCCGCCGACGTGCCCGCGACGCCCGCAGTGCGCGCAATCACACCGAGCAAGCACGCGATCAACTTCGGGGATGTCGCCGTCGGCGACGAACTGCCCCCGCGCACCGTCCGGCTGACTCGCGGCGATCTGGTGAACTACGCGGGCGTCTCCGGCGACGCGAATCCGATCCACTGGAGTGACGAGGTCGTCAAGCTGGTCGGACTGGACGACGTGGTCGCGCATGGCATGCTCACCATGGGCCTCGGCGGCGGTTTCGTCACCTCCTGGCTCAGCGATCCCGGCGCGGTCAAGGAGTACAACGTCCGCTTCACGAGCCCGGTCTACGTCGGCTCCGAGGAGCCTGCCGAGGTCGAGTTCACGGGTAAGGTGAAGTCGGTGGATCCGGAGACTCGGACCGCGGTCGTCGCCATCGTGGCGAAGTCGGCGGGTAAGAAGATCTTCGGACGCGCCACCGCGACGGTTCAACTGGCCTGACCTGGTCGATTGACCCTGATTGGCATATGCCGCGGGCGGTAACGTACACTCAGATTTCTGGGGTCACCAGCCGCTGCGCGCTGCTCTGCAAGGGCTGGTTCCAGGTGAATCCGCAAGGATTCGCCGACGGGGCCGGCAACTGCCGGAGTGGCGCGCGTGTTGTGTGACACCAGATAGTTGGACCGATAACTGAATACTGAACAGTGGTTGGACAGATCGATCGTCCAACCGAAGGGGCGTAGCTCAATTGGCAGAGCAGCGGTCTCCAAAACCGCAGGTTGCAGGTTCAAGTCCTGTCGCCCCTGCCCTGGATGCCAGCGACGAAAGGATCGACGTGGTCGACGAGCGGGATACTCGCCACGGCGCGCACGCGGCCGAGGACGATGACACCGCCGCGGTGGCTCGGCCGAGCGGTAAGAGGTCCGCGCGGCGTAGTCGCAGTGCTGATTCGGGTTCGGTCGCCACGATCGATCGGCCCACGTCGACCAAGGCAGCCAAGAAGACCGATCGGGCCGAGCGCAAGACGGGTAACCCGTTCAAGCGTTTGATCAAGTTCCTGCGCGAAGTAGTCGCGGAACTGCGCAAGGTGATCTGGCCCAACCGGAAGCAGATGGTCACCTATACGAGCGTTGTTCTGGTGTTCGTGGTCTTCATGGTCGCGTTCATCAGCGGGTTGGATCTGGCGTTCATCAAGGGTGTCAACTGGCTGTTCGGCTAGCTGATCGCCGCCGACGCCGGTAGCCGACCCCGGGGCGGCGCGTTATACAGCGCGCCCGGTCCGGTACGCAAAGGATGTACGTGACGACACAGGAAGCGAGTGCCCCAGTGAGCACCCCGGAGAACGACACAACCGACGAGTTCCCGGTCGACGACGCGGTGCAGACCGTCGAGGAGTCCGCGGTCGTCGAGGAAGCTGTTGTCGACGAATCCGACGCCGCTGACGCCGAAGTTGTCGAGGCTGCTCCTGTCGATGCCGAACCCGCCGATCCGGTCGCTGAGATGAAGGCCGCGCTGCGGCGCGCCCCCGGTGACTGGTACGTAATCCACTCGTACGCCGGTTACGAGAACAAGGTGAAGGCCAACCTCGAAACCCGCGTGCAGAACCTGGACCTCGAGGAGTACATCTTCCAGGTCGAGGTGCCGACCGAAGAGGTCACCGAGATCAAGAACGGCCAGCGCAAGCACGTCAACCGCAAGGTGCTGCCCGGCTACATCCTGGTCCGGATGGAACTCAACGACGAATCGTGGGGCGCGGTGCGCAACACCCCGGGTGTCACCGGTTTCGTCGGTGCCACCTCGCGGCCGTCGCCGCTTTCCATCGATGATGTGGTGAAGTTCCTGGTCCCGGCCGCGCAGCAGCAGAAGAAGCCGGCCGCCGAGGCCGCCGCAGCGACCACGGCCGCCACCGATATCGCGCCCAAGCCGGTCATCGAGGTCGACTTCGAGGTCGGCGAGTCGGTGACGGTGATGGACGGCCCGTTCGCGACGCTGCCCGCCAGCATTTCCGAGGTCAATGCCGAGCAGCAGAAGCTCAAGGTGCTCGTGTCGATCTTCGGCCGCGAGACTCCGGTCGAGCTGGCGTTCACCCAGGTCGCGAAGATCTAGTTCCGCGGTTTCGGCTCGGGCCGGGACCGCGGGATGAATCGGCCCGGCGTACGGGTTGATTCACCAGGCTTGCAAAGAGCAAGGACACCAAACCCTAGGAAAGAAAGATGCCCCCCAAGAAGAAGAAGCTCGCCGGGATCATCAAGCTTCAGATCCAGGCCGGCCAGGCGAACCCGGCCCCTCCGGTCGGCCCCGCGCTCGGTCAGCACGGCGTCAACATCATGGAGTTCTGCAAGGCGTACAACGCCGCGACCGAGTCGCAGCGTGGCAACGTCATTCCGGTCGAGATCTCGGTATACGAGGACCGGACCTTCGACTTCAAGCTGAAGACCCCGCCCGCCGCCAAGCTGCTGCTCAAGGCCGCCGGTGTGCAGAAGGGTTCGGCCGAGCCGCACAAGACCAAGGTCGCGAAGGTCACCATGGACCAGGTCCGGGAGATCGCCAAGACCAAGCAGGAAGATCTGAACGCCAAGGACCTGGACCAGGCGGCGAAGATCATCGCGGGCACCGCGCGGTCGATGGGTATCACCGTCGAGGCGTGAGTTTCGCACTCGCAATCCCGGTGGGAGGGTCGGCCAGACCCGATAACCACTTCTGAACCACATTAAGGACAGACAATCATGGCAAAACGAAGCAAGGCGTATCTCGCCGCGGCCGAGAAGGTCGATCGCACGCAGCTCTACTCCCCGCTGGCCGCCGCGCGCCTGGCGAAGGAGACCGCGACCACCAAGACCGACGCGACCGTCGAGGTCGCCGTTCGTCTCGGTGTTGATCCCCGCAAGGCCGACCAGATGGTCCGCGGCACGGTCAATCTGCCGCACGGCACCGGCAAGACCGCCCGCGTCATCGTGTTCGCGGCCGGTGAGAAGGCCGCCGAGGCCGAGGCCGCCGGTGCGGACGCCGTCGGCGCCGAGGATCTGATCGAGCGGATCCAGGGCGGTTGGCTGGACTTCGACGCCGCGATCGCCACTCCGGACCAGATGGCCAAGGTCGGCCGGATCGCGCGTGTCCTCGGCCCGCGCGGCCTGATGCCGAACCCGAAGACGGGCACGGTCACCAACGACGTGACCAAGGCCGTCAACGACATCAAGGGCGGCAAGATCAACTTCCGCGTCGACAAGCAGGCCAACCTGCACTTCGTCATCGGCAAGGCGTCCTTCGACGATGCCAAGCTGGTGGAGAATTACGGCGCCGCGTTGGATGAGATCCTGCGTGCCAAGCCGTCGACCGCCAAGGGCCGCTACGTCAAGAAGGTGACGGTTTCGACGAACACCGGACCGGGCATCCCGGTGGACCCGAACCGCACCCGCAACCTCCTCGACGAGGATGCGTAAGTAGCTCCCGAGCTTCGGTAGCTCACCGCGAAGGCTGAATTACCGCAGGAAGTCGAGCAGTACCGCAAAGGGCGGGAACGCGAATCGCGTTCCCGCCCTTTGCACATTCCGGCCGATCGGCGGGTGTCGCTCCAGGGACAGCACCATCGACCGGACTAATTCGCTCGCAGTGGTGGTTGCCCCTGACGTGACCGCCGTTCTGCTCATCTCCGGAAGCACGCGTAGTGCTTCGACCAATACCGCCGCATTGCGCACCGTGGCGGCGATCGCGCCGGAGGGGGTCGAGACCTTCTGGTATGAGGGCTTGGCCGACCTTCCGGCATTCAGTCCCGATGACGACGGAACCGGCCATTCGGCGGTTGTCGCACTGCACGAACACATTTCGCGCGCCGATGCGGTATTGCTCTGCACTCCGGAGTACGCGGGCACACTCCCCGGCAGCTTCAAGAATCTGCTCGATTGGACCGTCGGCACCGCCGACCTCTACGAAAAGCCGACCGCCTTCCTCAATGTCGCCGCCCAGGGGCGCGGTGAGGGCGCGGCTGCGACGCTGACCACGGTGCTGGGCTATGTCGGCGCAATCGTCGACCCGGCAAGCTGCGCTCGCCTGCCGGTGGGACGCGCTGCGGTCGACGCGAACGGCTTGGTCACCACCCCGGAATTCCGCACCGGCGCGCTGGCAGCCCTCGATCTCCTGATCCGCCGAGCCGCGCGCGTCTGATGCCTACGAGGCGGCAATCGAGCCGAGTACCGCGACGCCGAGCGGGCCACCGATCTCACCGGCGGTGTCATGCGGTGTCAGGTATGAAAGTTGTACGCGCCCTTGAAAAGTGGGGCTGGTCGTTGGCTCGCATCAGAGGCAGTCACCACATCGTGCGGCATCCCGATGGGGCGTACCCTTGCCGTCCCGGTACACAGCAACGTGACGTCGCAAAGGGCACTCTGCGGGGGATACTCAACGAGGCCGAGATGTCCGTCGAAGACATCATGAAACTGCTGCAGGCCCCGTTTTGGCAGACGGGGGCGGGTTCGGCTACCCTGGACCGAAGTAATCGACGAGTTCGATGACTACCCAATCCGTTCTACCGAAGACCGTTGGTCGCTGCACCCATTCGGGTGTGGTCGAAGGTCCGGCATCGAGCCGGCGGCCCACGCAGGGAGGACCGAGGCTGGGAATTGATCCGGGCCATGCCCGAGTCGATCACCTATAGCGCCCCGGAACGCTCTGCGTTCGGGGCGTTCGCTTTATCGCCGGCCCCTGGTACTCGGCAGTTCGAATACGAACCGACATCCAGAGAGGAGGCGAAGTATGGCAAAACCCGAGAAGGTCACCGCGGTTGCGGAGATCGTGGAGCAGTTCAAGAGCTCGTCGGCCACCGTCATCACGGAATACCGTGGTCTGTCGGTCGGCAAGATCACCGATCTGCGTCGCGCGCTCGGCGAAGGCGCTACCTACTCCGTCGCCAAGAACACCCTGGTCAAGCGTGCCGCCGCGGAGGCGGGCGTCGAGGGCCTGGACGACTTGTTCGTCGGACCGACCGCCATCGCCTTCATCAAGGGTGAGCCGGTCGACGCAGCGAAGGCCATCAAGACCTTCGCCAAGGACAACAAGGCGCTCATCATCAAGGGCGGGTACATGGACGGCGCCGCGCTGTCCGTTGCCGAGGTCGAGAAGATCGCCGACCTGGAGTCCCGCGAGGTGCTGCTGGCCAAGCTGGCCGGCGCCATGAAGGGCAACCTGGCGAAGGCTGCCGGTCTGTTCAACGCTCCCGCTTCGCAGGTGGCCCGCCTTGCCGCCGCTCTGCAGGAGAAGAAGCAGGCCGAAGAAGGCGCTGCAGCCGCCGAGTAATACCCATGCGGGTGTGCTCAGTGGCTCGCCCTCATAGACAACCAACTACCGAAAGGAAACAACAATGGCCAACGTTGACGAACTGCTCGAGACCTTCGGCAACATGACCCTGCTCGAGCTGTCGGACTTCGTCAAGAAGTTCGAGGAGAAGTTCGAGGTCACCGCGGCTGCTCCGGTCGCCGTCGCCGCCGTCGCCGGTGGTGCCGCTCCGGCCGAGGCCGCCGAGGAGCAGGACGAGTTCGATGTCATCCTCGAGGGTGCCGGCGACAAGAAGATCCAGGTCATCAAGGTGGTCCGTGAGATCGTCTCGGGCCTGGGCCTGAAGGAAGCCAAGGACCTGGTCGAGAGCGCCCCGAAGCCGATCCTGGAGAAGGTCGCCAAGGAGGCCGCCGAGGCTGCCAAGGCGAAGCTGGAAGAGGCCGGCGCCAAGGTCTCCGTCAAGTAATTCGCGAGTAACTCGCCGAACGGGCGGCCCCCATCGGGAGGCCGCCCGTTTGCTTTGTGATGAAGCCTGCGACGGTAATGCGAATATTGCGAGTCATTCGGGGTTACTCTTCGGTCAGGTAAGGGTGTGCCGCGTCATGGTCATGGGATACAGTGACCGCACCCACTGTGACGCGACACACCGTGATACCGAATAGCGCGGTTCGCCGGTGGGTGGCTCGCTGAGAATTTGTGGAGGTTGGCGTGGGCGTCGAGGTCAGGACCGAGGGTGTTACCAAATCCTTCGGTTCACAGCGTATTTGGCAGGACGTCTCCTTGACGCTGCCCTCGGGTGAGGTC
>NZ_JBFAWD010000012.1:0-2267 GCF_040680135.1 Nocardia sp. NPDC052112
GCGTCCGAGTCGTCGAAGCGCATGCGCCGTAGGCGCGAGTCTCGACGGCTCGGACGCGAGACTGAAGGGGGCCGCGAACACGCCGCGCCACAGGCGCGGCAAATTAGACAGAGCGCAACACATGACGGCCGATGGCGTACTTGTGCACCTCGGTGGGGCCGTCGTAGAGGCGGAAGGCGCGCATATCGCGGAAGATCATTTCGACGACCGTCTCATCGCTGATGCCGATGCCGCCGAGCACCTGTACGCAGCGGTCGGCGACTTTGAACAGCTCCTCGGAGACGTATGCCTTGGCGATCGAGCTCTCGTGCCGGGCCTTCTCACCCTGGTCCATCAGCCAGCACGCATGCCAGATGGTGAGTCGGCACTGGTGCAGTGCGATCTCGTTATCGGCGAGCATGAACGAAACGCCCTCGTGGTCGCCGATCGGTTTGCCGAAGGCAGTGCGGGTCCTGGCGTATTCGACCGCGATGGACTGCGCCCGTTCGGCCGCGCCGAGCCAACGCATGCAGTGGGTGAGCCGGGCCGGGGCCAGGCGCAGCTGGGCGTAGCGCAGCGCCTGACCGGTCTCGCCGAGCAGCGCCTGCTTCGGCAGCACCAGATTCTCGAAGCGCACCACGCCGTGACCGCCGACGTAGTTGCGGTCCATGGTGTTCATGGTGCGTTCGATGACGATGCCGGGCTGGTCGCCTTCGGTCAGGAACAGCGTCGGGCCGTCGGGCACATGCGGATTCGGTGCAACGCGCGCCATGATGATCCAGGTCTTCGCGCCGTCCGCGCCGGTGATGAGCCATTTGCGGCCGTTGATGGTGAAATTCTCGCCGTCGAAGACGGCCGAGGTGGCCAGCTGATTCGGATCCGAACCCGCGCCGTTCGGTTCGGTCATGGCGAAGACGGTGCGGCGGTATCCGGCGACCGCGGGGGCGAGGTGGCGCTCGATCTGCTCCGGGTTGGCGATCTTGGAGAGCAGGAACATATTGCCCTCATCCGGTGCGGCGCAGTTCATCGCGACCGGACCGAGAGTGGACCAGCCTGCCGCCTCGTAGATCACCGCCTGCTCGATATGGGTGAGGCCGCGTCCGCCGAGGGCTTCCGGGGCCTGCACGGTCAGCAGTTTTTCCGCGCGGGCCAGCTCGACGAGTTCCTGGCGCAGTTCGTCGCTCGGACCGTGCGAGGTGAGTCGCGGATCACGCTCGAAGGGGACGATCTTGTCGATGACGAACTGTCGGACCCGATCGCGTTCGGCGGCGAGCTCGGCGGGAATCGTGAAGTCGATCATTGGTCACCATTCGTTCGATGGGGCGCGTGGGTCGAGCATACGAAACCGGGGGCGCACGACTGAAGGCGACTGCCATCAAATGTGGTAATCAACTTGCTATGGCCCTTTGACCTGTGCTGATGACTGATGTCAGCGCGGGCCGATCAGGTATCAGCGCGCTGTCAGCGCCGCGGGAGATCGTTCGAGCACAGGGAGCCCACGGGCCCTCGACGAAAAACCCCGATGAGGAGAAACGCCATGATGACCGTCGCCGCTGTCGCCCAGCTGCTGATCGCCCTCGCCTTCGTCAGCATCCCGCTGGTGCGCCACCGCTACGGCGCCGCGGCCCAGGCTGCCGCCGACGCCGAGCTGGCCCGTCAGGGTGTGCGTCCCGGAATCCTCGCGGAGAACGGTATGCGGTTCGACGCGGGTGGCCACGAGACCTGGGCGCCGGTCGGGATCGCATCGGTGATGACCGCCATGGCCGTGCTGAATCTGGCGGGCAACGACTGGGGCCGGACCCTGTCCTGGGTCTTCCAGATGCTGGTGCTGCTCGGCAATGTCGCGATCCTGTACAGCAACCTGACCGCCGCCAAGAGCGTCCAGGCCGCCTTTGCCCGCAAGGGTGATCCGGAACTGACCCGCATCGATGTCCAGAAATTCCTCGACGTGGCCGAAGCCGCATTCCCCCGCTGGGTGACCCCGTACCTCCAGAACCTGCGCCACCTCATCGTCTTCGGCGGTTCGATCGTGGTCCTGATCGCCCTGTCCATCTGACTCACCCACCGGCCAGATGCTTGCCCACCGCGAGCACCTGGCCGTGCGCGCTGCCGTGCTCTCGACGCGGGTGCGCGGTGGCCCGCAGCCGGTGCGCACGGGCCAGATCTCGAAGCGGTGCCGCGCACAAAGTGGCGCCACGCGTGGGTTTGCCGGTTGTTTCGTGCGTGGTGGGCTGGTGGGTGCGTGGCATGGGGTCGGTTGATATGCGGGGCGAGCGCGTTGCCGTCCG
>NZ_JBFAWD010000012.1:2359-40113 GCF_040680135.1 Nocardia sp. NPDC052112
GCCGTCCGCAGGTTGCGCCGCGGTGCGTGCCGGGGCGGCGACCTGGGAGCAGTGTGCGGACAAAGTGGCGTGCCACGCGTGGGTTTGCCGGTTGTTTCGTGCGTGGTGGGCTGGTGGGTGCGTGGCATGGGGTCGGTTGATACGCGGGGCGAGCGCGTTGCCGTCCGCAGGTTGCGCCGCGGTGCGTGCCGGGGCGGCGACCTGGGAGCAGTGTGCGGACAAAGTGGCGTGCCACGCGTGGGTTTGCCGGTTGTTCGTGCGTGGGGTGAATGGGTGTTCGGGGGTCAGCGGGTACGGGCGGCTTGGCGGCGGCGGGGGCCGAGGAGGCGGCAGAGGAGGTAGATCAGGAAGGAGATGGTGGTGACGAAGGTGGAGACTGGGACGCCGGGGGCGAGGGATAGCAGGATGCCACCTACTGCGGCAGTTTCTGCGAACAGAACGGCCAGGACTGTGGCGCGCACCGGATTCGCGGTCAGCTGCGCCGCCGCGGCCGCGGGGGTGATGAGCAGCGCGAGCACCAGCAGCGCGCCTACGATCTGCACACCGAAGGCGGCGGTAATGCCGAGCATGACCGCGAAGACCACCGAGAGCGCCCGCACCGGAACCCCGCGTGCGAGTGCGACTTCGGGATCCGAGCTCGCGAAAAGTAGCGGCCGGTATACCGCCGCGAGCACGGCGAGTACCAGGACGGTGCAGGTCAACAGGAGTGCGAGTCCGTGGTAGCCGACGCTGACCACCTGACCGGTCAGCAGGGAGAATTTCGACCCGGCGCGTTCGGGACCGAGCCACAGGAACAGCACGGAGAGTCCGAGTCCGAACGAGAGCACCACCGCGATCACCGAATCGCGTTCCCTGGCTTTGCTGCCGAGCAGACCGAACAGCACCGCCGCCACCACCGAGCCGACGATCGCGCCGAGCCCGACCCCGATTCCGGCGAGCAGCGCGGCGGCCGCACCGGTCAGCGAGAGTTCACTGGTGCCGTGCACCGCGAACGACATCTGCCTGCTGATGATCAATGGCCCGATCACCCCGGCCAGCAGTCCGAGCAGCGCGGCCGCGAACACCGCCTGCTGAACGAAGGAGTAGGAGAGCAGGTCCGCGGTGGTGGTGAAGTCGAACATCTTCGAGATGACATCGGAGAGCTTATCGATCACGAGCGGACCCCACTCGATTCGGGTAGTTCGCCGGAAGGCATTGCGCCGTGACAGTGTTGGGCCCCGGCCGCGCCGAGCGCGTCCATGGTGTCGCCGGTGCCGACGACGACCAGCCGCCCGCGCACCCGCAGCACATCGACTTCGGTCTGATACAGCTCCGAGAGCACCGCCGAGGTCATCACCGCATCGGGTGTGCCGATCCGGAACTTCCCGTCGACCAGATACAGCACCCGATCCACCAGCGGCAGAATGGGATTGATCTCATGTGTCACGAAAAGCACTGCGGTGTCATGGGTTCGCCTGCGTCGATCGATCAGCTCCGAAACCAGCCGCTGGTTGGCCAGATCGAGGCTCAACAGCGGTTCATCGCAGAGCAGCACCTTGGGATCGCCGACCAACGCCTGCGCGACCCGCAGCCGCTGCTGTTCCCCGCCGGACATGGATTCCAGTGGCGCGTAAGCGAATTTCTCCGCGCCTACATCGGCGATGGCGGCGCGGACCTTGCGCTTGCGCTCGGCACGGTGCCGTAGTCCGAGGCCCCAGCGGTGCCCGTCGACGCCGAGCCCGACCAGGTCGACCCCGCGCAGTTGCACACCGGCATCGATCGTCTTCTGTTGCGGCACATAGCCGATATCGGGATTGCCCGCCCGTGCGGGCCCGCCCGCGATATCGGCGGTGCCGGAGCTGAGCGCGAGCTGGCCGAGCAGCACCTTCAGCAGCGAGGTCTTACCGGATCCGTTCGGCCCGAGCACCGCGACGAATTCGCCGGGCGCGATATCGAGGTTCAGCCCCTGCCAGAGTGTGCGTTCGCCGAATGCCAGGCTGGCGGAGCCGAGTTTTACAGCAGCGGAACGGATATCGGCGCGTCGCTCGATCCCGCCGGTGCCTTCGGTGGTCGGCTCGGCTCCCATGGTCTCACTCGGCACCCGGCCACCACTCCCCACGGAATCGCTACGCGATGCTGTCATAACGCTCAGGCCAGCGCCGCGGCTAGCGCCTGGGCGTTCTTGGTCTGCCACTGAAGGTAATCGACACCGTCGGGCAGGGTTTCCGTTACCTCGACAATGGGGAGGCCATTCGACTGCGCGAGCGCCCGCAGATCCTTGGTGATCTTGTCCTCGGTCTGGATGTTGTAGATGAGCGCGCGGACCTTCTTGCCGGTCAGCAGATCCTGGGTGGCGGCGACGGCGGCGGGGGCCGGATCGGTCTCCTGCTCGATCGCCTCCTGGAATTCGTGCGGGGTCAGATCTTGGGTTCCGGCGGCGACCAGCAGGTAGTGCGCCAGCGGTTCGGTCTGCAGCACCGGGGTTCGGGGGTGCTCACCAGCGATCTTGGTAGCTATCGCGGTGATGGCGCCCAGTTGGCTCTTGAACGCCGCGGCGCGGTCGGTGTACTCGGCGGCATGTGCGGAGTCGATCTCGCCCAGCGCGCTGGCGATCCGGTCGGCGACCGCGCTCACCGTGCCGATGTCGTAGAAGACGTGCTCGTTCTCGTCGCTTTTGTCGGTGCGGGATTCGAACGCGTCGACGGTGCGCTTGTCCGTGCCCTGGATTGCCTTCTCGATGAACTCGTCATAGCCGCCGCCATTGAAGACGACCAGATCGGCATCGCTGATCTTTGCCGATTCCACGGCCGAGGTCTCATGCGAATGCGGGTCGGCCGCGGGATCGGTGATCAGTGCGGTCACCGAGGCGTCCGAACCCGCGATGGTTGTGGCGATATTGCCCCAGACATTGGTGGAGACTACGACATTCGGTTTATCCGAGGCCTTCGAGCTACCGCATGCGGTGAGAGCCATCGCGGTGGCCACCCCCACGGCGATACCGGCGAATCTGATGGCAATCCGTGTGCTCACGCGCGGGGTACTCCTGGCAATGCGGCAGATCTGAGCGTGCTCTAGATCATAATGGAAATCGTTACCATTTGAACTGTAGCAGGAGGTCGGGCGCGGCACGAGTCGATGTCTGCCGCATCACTTCGGCGCCGGATACGGACCGGGCCCGCGAACCGATGGATTCGCGGGCCCGGAACTCCGGTGGTCGTCGGCTCAGACGAACGCCTCCACCGGCTTACCCAAAAGCTGTGCACAGCGCAGCAGGCCGAGATGGCTGTAGGCCTGTGGATGATTGCCGAGCGAGCGTTCGGCGACCGGGTCGTACTCCTCGCTGAGCAGACCCGTCGGACCGGCGACATCGACGAGCTGCGCGAACAGCGCCTCGGCATCCGAGCGCTTACCGATCAGCAGATACGCCTCGACCAACCAGGCCGCGCACAGGTGGAACCCGCCCTCGCCGCCGGGCAGGCCGTCGTCGTGGTGGTACCGGTATACCGTCGAACCGCTGCGCAGCTCCGCCTCGGTGGCGACGACCGTCGCCGCGAAACGCGGATCCGACGGTTCGATCAGTCCGCTGAGGCCGATGTGCAGGGTGGCCGCGTCCAGATCGATGCCGTCGTAGGCTGCGGTGTAGGACTGGACGTCGTCGTTCCAGCCCTTGGTCTTCACTTCGTCGGCGATGGTGTCGCGCAACGTGATCCAGATCGGATCGACCTGACGCTGGAACCGTTGCGCGAGGGTGATCGCCCGATCCACGGTGAGCCAGCCCATCACCTTCGAGTACACGTGGTGGCGCGGGTTGCCGCGGATCTCCCAGATGCCGTGGTCGGGTTCCTGCCAGCGCCGCTGCACCGCGGAAACCATGGCGTGCACCAGTTCCCAGTCGGCATCCGGCAGCGCCATGGCCGGATCGGTCAGGCCCTTCGCCTCGCGGCCGTGTGCCAGCGATGCGATGAGATCGACGATCGGACCGAAAACATCCAGTTGCACTTGCATATTCGCGGCGTTGCCGACGCGGACCGGACGTGAACCCGCATAGCCGGGCAGCTGATCGATCGATGCCTCGGGCGGCAGGGTTTCGCCGTAGAGCGTGTACAGCGGGTGCAGCCGCTCCGGGCCGGGCAGCGTTTCCAGGACCCGATGCACCCAGCCGAGGAATTCCTCGGCCTCGGTCAGCGAGCCGAGCGAAACCAGGGCCTGCGCGGTCAGCGAGGCATCGCGCAGCCAGCAGTAGCGGTAGTCCCAGTTGCGTACGCCGCCGATATCTTCCGGCAGCGAGGTGGTGGCGGCGGCCAGGATGGAACCCGACGGTGCGTGCACCAACCCGCGCAGCGTGAGGGCCGAACGCTTCATCAGATCCGGCTTCAGCGGTGGCAGTTGCAATGTGGCCGCCCACTTCGACCAGTAGTCCTCGGCATCCCTGCGCCGCTCCGGCTCACTGCTCATGGCGGGTGCGAGATCCTGAGTGCCGCAGCGCATTTCCAGCACGATCGGACCATTGGACGGATCGATGACCGCGCGCGCGGAGCTGTGCATGCCGTCGGACCGGATCTCCCAGTGCACACCGGGGGAGCGCAGCACCATCGGATCATTGGTGCCGAGCACGCGCAGGCCCGCCGGTTCGCATTCGATGCTGACCGGCACCTGGCCGAATTCCGGTCGGGGTGCGAAGGTTACGACCGCCTTCGCGTCACCGGTGATCACCCTGGTCAGGTCGGTACGGGTGGGGGCCACATCGTGCGGCAGGTAGTCCACCACTTGCAGACTGGCCCAGCGGGTTTCGACGGTCATGGTGCCGTCGATATAGCGCTGTGAGAGCGGTAGTCCGGGACGTTCCGGTTCGACGGTGAAGTGACCGGCCTGCGGTCCGCCGAGCAGATGGGCGAAGACCGCGGCCGAATCCGGTTCGGGATGGCAGAACCAGGTGACGGTCGCGTCGGGTGTGAGCAGAGCCACCGAGCGCGGACTGGCCAGCATGCTCAGTCGCTCGATGCGCGGTGCGCTCGCACCGGCCAACCAGGTGCGCCGTTCCTCGAGCAGGTAGGCCAGCGCCCAGGACACGGCCTCGGTGCTGTCCACCCGGTATTTGGCCAGGCTCTCGCCGTCGCCGACCTTGATGCCGATATCGGGGCCGGAGAGCATGCGGAAGGCCTTCTCGTCGGTGACATCGTCGCCGAAGAACACCGCGGCCGAGGCGCCCTCCTGATGCCGGACGGTATCCAGTGCGACGCCCTTATCGGTCTGGATCACCGCGAGTTCGATAACCGATTTACCCTCGGTCACCTGCACGCCGACCCAGCAGGCCGGACCCTGCCGCACCGCCTTCAGTGCGCGCAGCCCGATTTCCGGACTCGCATTGCGCACATGCAACGCGACGCTGGCCGGTTTGATCTCGACGCTGGCGCCGGGATTTTCCGCGGCAACCTGCGTCAGACTCGTCTGTACTTCGACAAGCAGGTGTTTGGCGTCATTGTCGATGGCGTGCACGAAACCCACATCGAATTCCGAACCATGACTACCGATAAGTTGCACTTCGACCGGAAGTCGCGATAATGCCGCGAGATCTCGCAGTGCACGGCCGGAGATCACGGCGGCGGTCGTTCCGGTGAGACCGGCGAGCGCTCGTAGCGCGCTGACCGATTCTCGATGTGGAAAGGCTTTAGCCGGGTCGGACACGATGGGTGCGATCGTCCCGTCGTAGTCCGATGCGACCAAAAGCCGTGGCACGCGCGCGACCGTCGACAGTGCACGGCGAAGTTCCAGTGGCAGATCCTGTGCGCTCACGCATCCAACCTAGTGATCGGAGGAGTTTTTTCAGGGGCAGGCGTGACAATACTGTGTTGATTTTGCCGCACCGAAGTCCACTGCGTCGCGTGCGAATGATTGCGCACGCGGCTGGCCGCCCTCTACCGGATCTGCCCAGTTGACGCGTCTTTTACCCAACCGCCGACGTGTGCAGGCTCACGTTGGCGTATTCATTGATGCCAGCCGACAGGCTCGGCTGATTTGCCGGGTGCGAACCGACCGGCAGCCGCCGAGCTTTCGAGTGAGCAGTGGACTACCTGCCGCTGCCCCCGTTGTCGCCGAGCAGCAGATCCACGGTGAGTTCCAGTCGCTCCGTCACATCGGTGGCCGAGGCGCGCCTGGTCAGCCAGGCCACCAGATTCGACAACCAGACATCGCTTATCACCCGCGCGATCGCCAACTGGCGTTCGGTGGGCTCGCCGTCGTTCATCGCCCTGGCGAAAACTCGGTCCATCACCTTGCCGACCCGGTCGACCTCCGCGGCCGCCGAGGCGTCGGCGAACATGAATGCGCGCGTCATCGCCTCGGTGAGCAATGGATCGCGCTGCATCATTCGGGTGATCTGGGTCAGCAGCAGATGCATGCGCTCATTCGGAGTCTGCCCGGCAAGCGGTTTGCGTTTGCCCTCGATCTGCTCGAATTCCCGCGACAGCGCGGAAACGAGCAGATGCACCTTGGAGGGGAAATACCGGTAGAGCGTGCCGACCGCGACATCGGCGCGTTCGGCGACCGCGCGCATCTGCACGGCGTCGTAACCACCCTTGGAGGCCAGTGCGAGCGTCGCGTCCAGAATTCGCTTACGCCGTTCCCGCTGCGCGGCAGAGCTGAGCTCGTCCTCGCTCAGCGTCGTGACCGTCGCGGTAGCCGATGCTCGTCCGGCCGCATTCGAATCGGCTGGCTGGGATCGGTTGGGACTGGCCATTGATGAGAGTCCTTTCCTGCATTCCGGCAACGGGCATCGGTCGTCTCTTGACTTCCGCCCAGCTAGGATATTAGAACATGTTCTAGGTGTGGGAGTCACGCCGGAAAGGCGGTACGGACTGTGACCATCGCCACCACTGACGAGCATAAAGCCGTTCAGGAGTCGATGCGCGGATGGGCTGGATCGGTACGTCCGATTGCAACAATGCGGGACGAACCGACGGACTTCTGGCGCGCCTATTGGCCGGCCCTCGCTGACTTCGGAATTTTCCGGGTCGCCATTGCCGAAGCGGCCGGTGGCCACGGCGGATCGGTCGCCGACCTGGCGGTATTGGTCGAGCAGGCGGCACACGATCTGGTCGGTGGGCCGGTGCTGCCCACCGCATTGGCGAACCTGGTCACCGCCGGCGCCCTCGCCGAGGATATGCCGTGCGGTGTCGCGCTCGACTTCGTTGTCGGGGACGTGGTCAGCGTACCGGCCGCATCCGGCGAGTTGTTGCTCACGGGTGTCTGGGAATCTGTGCTCGGCGCGGCACCGGGTACGTCGGTTTTGCTGCCGATACGCACTCCGAATGGGTTGCGCTGGTGCGTGATCGGACCCGATGCCGAAGGCCTGCGCATCGAGGCGCTGGCACCCGCCGACCCGAGCACGCCACTGGCGCGGGTGCATTGCGCCGAGGTGCGGGTGCCCGCGGACCGGGTGTTCGAGTCACCGCACGCGGTGGAAGATCTACTCGCGGTACTGGTTTCGGCCGAACTCGCCGGTGTGGCCGGTTGGTGTCTGGAAACTGCCGTCGAATACGCCAAGGTGCGTGAGCAATTCGGGCGCAAGATCGGTTCCTTCCAAGCACTCAAGCACATTTGCGCGTGGATGCTGTGCCGGGCGGAGCTGATCCGCTCCGTGGCGGCCGACGCCGCGGCCGCGGTCGACGAGGGCGGTGCGGAACTGCCCGTCGCGGCCGCCATCGCCGCCGCGATATCGCTGGATGCCGCGGTCGAGACCGCCAAGGACTGCATTCAGGTGCTCGGCGGCATCGGCTTCACCTGGGAGCACGACGCGCACTTCTATCTGCGCCGGGCCACCGCACTGCGACAGCTGCTCGGTGGATCGGCGCGCTGGCGGGCCAGGGTCACCGAGTTGACCAGGGCCGGGCAACGTCGGACCACCGGTGCGGATCGGGTTTTTGCTGCCGACGGTGTCGAGGTCGATGACAGCAATGCGAACGAGCTCGCCGCCGAGGTGGCCGCGATCGCCGCGCTACCGGTCGGTCAGCGGCGCAATGCGCTGGTCGATGCCGGGCTCGCCATGCCGCACTGGCCCGCACCGTACGGACGCGGCGCGAATCCCATGACGGGCCTGGTGATTTCGGAAGAACTGCGGCGCGCGGGCCTGGAATCGCCGGATCTCGCGATCGGCGGCTGGGCCATCCCGACCCTGCTGCAGCACGGCACCCAGGAGCAGATCGACCGCTTCGCATGGCCGACGCTGCGGGGCGAGGTGGTCTGGTGCCAGCTGTTCAGTGAGCCGGAGGCCGGTTCGGATCTGGCCGCGTTGCGCACCACTGCCAAGAAGGTCGACGGTGGCTGGGTGCTGCGCGGGCAGAAGGTGTGGACGTCGCTGGGTGATCGCGCGAATTGGGCGATCTGCCTGGCCCGCACCGATCCGGACGCACCGAAACATCGCGGGATCAGCTACTTCCTCGTCGATATGCGCAGCGCCGGGCTCGAGGTGCGTCCGCTGGTGCAGATCACCGGGGAGGCGCGCTTCAGCGAGGTCTTCCTCGACGAGGTATTCGTGCCCGACGACTGCCTGGTCGGCGCGCTGAACAACGGCTGGAAAATCGCCCGCTCGACCCTGTCGACCGAACGAGTCGCCATGGGCGGCAACGGAATCGGGCTCGTGCTGGAGGAACTCATCGCCAAACTGCCCGCCACCGGGCCCGGCGCGGAGCTGTTGAACGATCGGCTCGGCGGCTTCGTCGCCGATGCGATCGCTGGACTTTTGCTGGAACAGCGTGCCGCGGTGCGGATGCTGGCGGGCGGTGATCCGGGAGCACAGAGCAGTGTGCGCAAGCTGGTCGGTGTCCGCCATCGCCAGGCGGTTGCCGAATTCGCGGTGGAGACGGCAGGTCCAACCGGTGCGCAGGACTCGGAAGTGGTAAAAGAATTCCTGCTCACGCGCTGTCTGTCCATTGCTGGTGGAACCGAGCAGATTTTGCTGACCGTGGCCGGTGAGCGAATTCTCGGACTACCGCGCGATACGGACAGCTAGTCGACGAGGCAACTGGGAGTAATAGCGTGGACTTCACCCGGGACGAGGGCCAGGACGCCGTGGCCGAGGTCGTTGTGAGTTTGCTGGAGCGTGAACCGGCACGCGATATCGAGCTGTGGCCGAGTCTGGTCGAGACCGGACTGCTCGCGCTGGCGCTGCCGGAGCGGTTCGGCGGTGACGGCATGGGGCTGTCGGAGGTCTCGGTCCTGTTGACCGAATTGGCCACCGATGCGGTGGCGGTGCCCGCCCTGCCGACCCTCGGCTTCGGGCTGCTGCCGCTGTTGGCCGGATTGCCGGACAGCGTCGCCGAGCGGGTCTATCCGGAGATCGCCGAGGGTGCGGTGCTCACCGCCGCGCTCAATGAGCGCGCGAACCCGTTCGTGATCAAGCCGGAGACCACCGCGGTTTCCGGTGGCGACACCGTGCGCATCACCGGTCACAAGGTGGCGGTGCCGTATGCGCAGCAGGCGCGCTGGTTATTGATTCCGACGAATTCCGGTATCGCACTGGTGGATTCGAATTCGGCCGGACTCACCCTGACGCCGTCACCTGTCTCCGGCGGGATTCCGGAATGTTCGGTGCGCCTGGACCAGGTCGAGATTCCGGCCGCACAACTGTTGCCCGGCGGCATCGGTGACCTGCACCGATTGGCCGTCGCCTCGATCGGCGCGACCGCGGACGGACTGCTCAAAGGTGCGCTGGTGCTGACCGCGGAGCATCTGCGGACCCGTCGTCAGTTCAATCGGCCGCTCGCCGAATTCCAGGCCGTCGCCCAGCAGATCGCCGACGTGTACGTCGTTTCGCGGACCCTGCACACCGCCGCCGTTTCGGCGAACTGGGCACTGGCACAGCCTGATTCGACGCCGCCGCATCAGGAACGCATCGATGACGACCTCGATGTGCTCGCCTACACCGTGGCGTCGGAACTGCCCGCCGCCATGCAGAAATGCCACCACCTGCACGGTGGTCTCGGGGTCGATGTGACCCACCCGATGCACCGCTACTACTCGCAGGCCAAGGACCTCGCCCGCTGGCTCGGCGGCGAATCGTTCCGACTCGATCGATTGGGGGCCAGATGTTCATCGACCTGACCGCGGAGCAGCGCAAGCTGCGCGATGAATTGCGGACGTATTTCGCCGATCTCGTGACTCCCGAAGAGGAGGCCGAGATGGCGATCAACCGGCACGGTGACGCCTATCGCGCGGTGGTGCGCCGGATGGGTGCCGACGGCTGGCTCGGAGTCGGCTGGCCGAAGGAGTTCGGCGGCCAGGGTTTCGGGCCGATGGAGCAGCAGATCTTCTTCAATGAGGCGGTGCGCGCGGATGTTCCGCTGCCGCTGGTGACCTTGTTGACGGTCGGGCCGACACTGCAGAGCTTCGGCACCGATGAGCAGAAGGCGAAATTCCTGCCCGGAATCCTTTCCGGCGATATTCATTTCGCGATCGGCTACTCCGAACCCGAGGCGGGCACCGACCTCGCGTCGCTGCGCACGAGTGCGGTGCGCGACGAATCCGGCGATTGGATCGTCAACGGGCAGAAGATCTTCACCACCGGTGCGCACGAGGCCGACTATGTATGGCTGGCCTGCCGCACGGGCTCGGTCGAATCGCGGCACCGGGGCATCACAATCCTGATCGTGGATACCAAGGATCCCGGCTACTCCTGGACCCCGATCATCACCTGCGATGGTGCGCACCACACGAATGCCACCTATTTCGACAATGTCCGGGTGCCCGCGAACATGCTGGTGGGCGAGGAGAACAAGGGGTGGCGACTGATCACCACCCAGCTCAATCACGAACGGGTGAGCCTGGGCCCGTCCGGCAAGATCGAACAGCTCTACGACCGGGCGCGCGAATGGGCCCAGGCGCGCGGTGTGCTCGCCGAGGCCGATGTGCGTCGCTCACTCGGCCGCATCCACGCCATGGCTCGGCTCAATGAGCTGTTGAACTGGCAGGTAGCGGCGACCGTCGACGGTGACCAGGCCACCGTGATCGCCGATGCCTCGGCCACCAAGGTCTACTCGACCGAATCGCTGCAGCAGGCCGGTCGGCTGGCCGAGGAGATCGTCGGGCATTACGGCGATCCGGCCGATCCGGACACCGCCGAACTGCTGACCTGGCTGGACCGCAGAACCAAACAGAATCTGGTGGTTACCTTCGGCGGCGGCGTCAATGAGGTGATGCGCGAACTGGTCGCCTCCTCCGGGCTGAAACTGCCTCGGGTACCTCGATGAAACCGCGATACGCCACGACTACAAGGAGCCGCGCGTGCCGGAAACCATGACTCCGGAAGCGATTACCGCCGCCGCCGAGCAGATCATCGCGGCGGGCGATTGTGCGCCACGTCTCGGGCGTGATCCGGTGAACCAGCCGATGATCAACAACTGGGTAGAGGCGCTCGGGGACCGCAATCCGATCTACGTCGACGAGGAGGCCGCGCGTGCCGCCGGACATCCCGGCACCGTGGCGCCGCCTGCCATGATCCAGGTCTGGACCATGCTCGGGCTCAATGGTTCCCGCGCGGCGGACGATCCTACGAACCAGGTCATCGAGCTGCTGGACAGCGCGGGCTACACCTCGGTGGTCGCGACCGACTGCCAGCAGACCTACCACCGATACCTGAATGTCGGCGAGCAAGTGGCGGTGACCAGCAGGCTGTGCGATATCCGCGGCCCGAAGCGGACCGCGCTCGGTGAAGGGTGGTTCATCACCTTCCAGATCAGTTGGCAGGTAGGCGATGAGGTGGTCGCCGAAATGCTTTGGCGGCTGCTGAAATTCGCGCCCGGTACCGGCACCGCCCCGAAAGCGCCCGTGGGCGAACGGGTCAAACCGCTGGTCTCCTGGGATACCGAATTCTTTTGGGAGGGCACCAAGGTCGGGGAGTTGCGGATCCAGCGGCTGCCGGACGGCACGCTGCGGCATCCGCCGATTCCGGCGTTGTGGCAGGACAAGTCGAAGCAGACCGACTATGTCGTCGCCTCCGGCCGCGGTGAAGTGTTCAGTTACGTCGTGCATCACGCGCCGAAAGTGCCTGGGCGGCAATTGCCTTTCGTGGTCGCGCTGGTCGAATTGGAAGAGGGTGTGCGCATGCTCGGTGAACTGCGCGGTATCGATCCGGCCGAGGTGCGGATCGGCCTTCCGGTGCAGGTGGAGTTCGAAAAACTCGACGACGATGCCGTACTGCCGGTCTGGCGGGTGATCGCATGACCTACGTCGAACCGGCCACGATCGAGGTCGGTACCGCGCTGCCCGAACTGGTCATTACCGCCGATCCGACCTTCGTGATCAGTACTGCCTTGGCCACCAGGGACTTTCAGGATGTGCACCACGACAGGGACAAAGCGGTCGCGCGCGGTTCCAAGGACATCTTCGTCAATATCCTCACCGACACCGGGCTGGTGCAGCGCTTCGTCACCGACTGGGCCGGACCGCGCGCCATCGTCAAATCGGTCGCGCTGCGTTTGGGTGTGCCGCTGTATGCCGGTGACACCCTGACACTTTCCGGCACCGTCTCCACGATCGACGGCGACGACATCGGTATCGATATCGTCGGCCGCGACAGCCTCGGTGACCACATCACGGCGAAAGCCGTTATCGCACTGCGGAGGCCGTGATGACCGCGGACAGCACCGCCGGGCTTTCCGGCCGCGCCGCCATTGTCGGCATCGGCGCCACCGACTTCTCCAAGGACTCCGGCCGCAGCGAATTGCGTCTGGCCGCCGAGGCGGTCACCGCGGCACTCGCCGATGCGGGTCTCACCCCGACCGATGTCGACGGCCTGACCACCTTCACCATGGATACCAACACTCAGGCGGCCGTGGCCCGCGCCGTCGGTATTCCGCAGCTGAAATTCTTCAGCCACATCGGATATGGCGGCGGTGCGGCCTGCGCCACCGTGCAGCAGGCAGCCATGGCGGTCGCCACCGGCGTTGCCGACGTCGTTGTCGCCTACCGTGCCTTCAACGAGCGTTCGGTATCGCGCTTCGGCCAGTTCTCTACCGCGCTGGCCACCGCGCCGACCTCGTCGGGCATCGATGCGGGCTGGTCCTATCCACAGGGGTTGGGGACACCGGCCGCGCAGGTGGCCATGGTCGCCCGCAGGTATATGCACGTGTACGGGGCGACGAGCGCCGACTTCGGCCGCGTCGCCGTAGCCGACCGCAAACATGCCGCGGCGAATCCGGCTGCCTTCTTCTACGGCAAGCCGATCACCCTGGAAGACCACCAGAATTCGCGCTGGATCGCCGAACCGCTGCATCTGCTCGACTGCTGCCAGGAGTCCGACGGCGGCGTCGCGATCGTGGTCACCAGCGTCGAGCGGGCGCGGGATCTGCCGCAGCGTCCGGCGGTAATCGTCGCCGCCGCACAGGGTTCCGGCGCGGACCAGTACGTCATGACGAGCTACTACCGTGATGCCCTCACCGGCCTGCCGGAGATGGGGCTGGTCGGCGAGCAGCTCTGGGAGCAGAGTGGTTTGCGTCCGGCGGATATGCAGGCTGCCATCCTCTATGACCACTTCACTCCGTTCGTCCTCATGCAGTTGGAGGAACTCGGTTTCTGTGGACGCGGCGAGGCCAAGGATTTCATTGCCGACGGTGCCATCGAAATCGGCGGCCGCCTGCCGCTCAACACCCACGGCGGCCAACTCGGCGAGGCCTATATCCACGGTATGAACGGGATCGCCGAGGCGGTCCGGCAGATCCGCGGCACCTCGGTCAACCCGGTGGCGGACCTGGAGAACATCTTGGTCACCGCGGGCACGGGAGTCCCGACATCGGGATTGGTGTTAACGCGGTAGGTGACAACGGGACATCGATCTCTGCTACTGCCGCTAGAGTGAACATATGAAGCGTATGGTCCAGATTCCGTATGAACTGGAGCAGGAGGAAGACGGTACCTGGGGTGCTCACGCCGTCTTCCCGAGTGGCGGTGCGCATGGGGTCGGTCCGACTCCGGATGAGGCGGTTGCCGACCTACACGAAGCCGTGACACTAGTTCTCGAGGAGATGGGACTGCCGTCGGTTCTGACGATCGTCCAGGATGTTGCCTGATGCCGCCGCTTCCGGTGTTGTCGGGCGACAGGGTCATCAAGGCACTCGAGCGAGCCGGGTTCGGGCTGATTCGAGTGAACGGCAGTCATCATATGATGCGCAGTTCGGAAGGACGTTTCACTGTCGTACCGGTGTATCGCGGTACCGATATCAAGCCCGGCACGCTGCGCCGCATCATTCGCGATGCAGGGCTGTCGGTTGCCGATTTTGTGCAATTACTCGATTAGGCCCCTTGGTGTTCAAATGGCCGATCGACACCTTGTAGACGTGCATATCCTGCTCGGCCGGGACGGTGAGCTGTTGCTCAGCAGGCGGCGTAGTGCGGACGAGTTCGACGGGTTGTGGCATCTGCCCGCGGGGAAGTTGGAGTCCGGCGAATCCGCCACCGCCGCTGCCGCGCGCGAGGCGGAGGAAGAGATCGGGGTGCTCATCGACCCGGCGCACCTGCGGCTGATTCATACCGCGCACGTGATCGGCTCCGGGCGGGAGGCCCGGCTCGGACTGTTCTTCCACGCGCTGCGTTGGATGGGTGAGCCGGTGAATCGCGAGCCGGACAAGAGCTATGGACTGCAATGGTTTTCGCTCGATGCGCTGCCGGAGGAGTCGCTGATCCGCTATTCCGCAACCGGAATCCGTGGGTTCACGACGGGCACGCCCTATAGCGAGTTGGGCTGGGCGACGTAGCCTCGAGGTCTACGGGGAGCTGGTGGGAGAGCGTGGGTCGACGACTAGCACGCCTTACCGTGAGTTGGGCTGGGGGACGTAGCCTCGGCGTCCTAGGGGTTGAGCTGGCGGGAGAGCATGGCCGCGAGCTGGTTGACGCTGTCTCGGGTGCCTGCCGGAACATGCGCCCGCGCGCCCGCGAATCTATCGAAGACCGCGCCCTCGAGCACCGCGACGAAGTCCGCGGCGGCCGCATCCGGATCAGGAAAGCCCAAGGTGTGGAAGAGAGCTCGCGCCCGCTCGGTCGAGAACAGGCTGTGCGCCAGCCGCCGGTGCAATTCCGGGTCGGCGCGCAGATCGATGATCAGCGCATGCCGGACGAGCAGGTGATTGCGCCGGTCGACGAGTAGCCGGTCGAGCCAGTTGGCGATGGCCTGCGCGATGGCTTCGGGCTCGATGGCTGCCGGTGGGGTTAGCTCGGCGGCGGTGAAGTCGTCGCGGGAGCGGGTGGTGATTCGGTCCGCGATGGCCTCGATGAGCGCGCGTTTGGTGCGGAAGTAGTAGGAGGCCGATCCGCCGGGCAGTTCGAGGGCGGTATCCAGGGCACGGTGGGTGAGCGCTCGAATGCCCTGGGTGGCAATCACATCGATGGCGGCGTCGACGAGTGCCGTGCGTCGGTCGGTTGTGGACATCATCACCTTCGCTGGCGGCGGCATTTCCTGATCCTCTACAAATGTAGAGGATCAGGAGGGTGTCATGGAAGACGACGTCACACTGGATGCCGACCAACTACTGGCTCGGGCGCGCCTGCTCGAACTGCTCGACCGGCACGCCAGGCCGGTGAAGCGGCACCGCGGCATCTACCTGCACGGCCGACCAGGTCGCGGCAAAACAATGCTGATGGACGACTTCTTCTCGCACGTGGCGTCGAACCGTAAGCGCCGCTTCCACTTCCACAACTTCTTCGCCCAATTGCACACCGCGGCACATGAGTCGGGCTCGATCGATAAGGCCATCGACAACCTGCTCGGCCATGCCGAATTGGTCTGCTTCGACGAATTCCACGTGCACGATATCGGCGACGCCATGCTGATCGCCCGCACGCTCGACGCCCTGCTCGCCCGCCGCGTCCTCCTGGTGGTGACCTCGAATTACCCGCCGGATCAGCTGCTGCCGAACCCGCTGTTCCACGACCGCTTCCTACCGACCATCGCGCGCATCCGCGCGCATCTGGATATCGTCTCGGTCGACGGCCCATTCGACTACCGCGCCCGCGCCGCGCACCGCGGCACCGGGTTCGCCTCCGGGTCCTACCGCATCGACGATGTGCGCGATGTCGGCACCGCACAGGTTGTCATCGCGGGCTCCCGCGAGATCCACGCCAGCGCCGTCGACGATGCCGCCGTCACCTTCGACTTCGCCGCCCTGTGCGGCAGCGCCACCGCCGCCTCGGACTACGTCGAACTCGCCCGCCGCTTTCACCGCTGGACCTTGTGCGATGTCCCACCCCTGCGCGCTGTCCCTCCCGACTGGGCCATGCGCTTCGTCAATCTGGTCGACGTGCTCTACGACGCCGATCTCGTACTCACTCTCGCGGCCCGCACCGCGCTATCGGACCTGGTGGCCGACGTCCCGGCCGTTCCCGACCTGGCGCGGACCGCGAGCCGCCTCAGCGAACTCCGTCCGCCCGAATCGGCTGTGGTCCGCTAGCTGCGCACCCGCGAAAATACCGGTCGGTGCGGATAAAGAGGAGGCGCTCCTAAGTATTCGATTCCATCCCGAGCGGACCACTCGGCATGTAACTATGTGCCTGTTCAGAGCTGTACTCAGATGTGGTGGTAGCGGGTGGCCAGGGCGGGAGCGCCGATAACGCGCGTGATCGTGCTGATCGCGCTGCTGGCGTGTGCCGCGATCGCGCTGCGCGGCCACATTCCCGGCGCCGATGATTCCGGTGCTCACCGCACGGTGCCATCGGTGATCTCCGTGGTGCTGATGCCGGTGCTGCTCACCGTATCGGTGGTGATCCTGATCGCCGGGGTGATCGCCAGCCAGCATCGACTACCGCTGGCCATGCCGGAGGTGGATCGTGATTCCGAGCGCAGACATGGACTGCTCGGCCGCACCGGCCTGCTGGTGTTGGCCGCGCTGGCGGTCGTTTCCTTGATCATCGCGGGCGCGTCGGCGGTCTTCTTCGTCGGATTCGGCCGCGAGGGTGAACCGGTGCCATCGTCGGTGCCGCGCGATGCCACTACCCGCGCCCCGCAGGAGACCGTCACCGGCCCCGCGACCCCCGACAGCGCACCCACGCAGCATCTCACCGGTACGGCGCTCTTGGTGGCCATGATCGCCGCCGGCGCATTGGTCGGCGTGGCATTGGTCGGGCTGATCGTGGTCGCGGTGGCCGGACAGCGCAAGCCGCGCCCGGTTCCGGTTCCGGTGCCCCCGGCCGCGCCGACGGTCGCGGGTTCGCTGGCCAGAGCGGCCGAGATGGGCCTGGCCGCCATGAATGTGCCCGGCCAGGATCCGCGGGAGGCCATCATCGCCTGTTATGTCGCGATGGAGCGCGGGCTTTCCTTCGATCGCGCGGCCGCACCACTTGCCTCGGATACCCCGATGGAGGTGCTCGCCAGAGCCTTCGCGCGCGGCGCACTGCACGACGCGTCGGCCAGGGAATTGGTGGCGCTGTTCGAGGAGGCCAGGTTCAGTCCGCATTCGATGCTGGAGTGGCAGCGGATGCGGGCCGAACAACTGCTGCGAATCGTGCTCGCCGATCTGCAAGGGGAGATGGTATGAACCGCGCGATCGTGATCGGTGCGCTGATCGTCATCGTGCTGATCGAGCTCGTTACCCTCGGCAAGGCTCGCGGCGCACTGCTCATCGCCGCCGGAGTTCCGGTGGCGATGGCCATGATTCAGCTCATCTGGTCGTTGACCGGCCGGTCGGTGGTGAACACCGATGCCGGATCCGATGAGATCGACAACGGTCCCGCGGAAATGCTGCGGCACTGGCATGCCAGAGCGGAGATGCTCGCCGATCGCGCGGACGGCACCAGGGCCGACTGGGATCGGCATCTGCGTCCGCTGCTGGCCAAGGAGTTCGAGTTGTCCACCGGCCTGCGGGTCGCCAAGAACCGCAAGGCGACCGAGGCCGCCGGCATATTGCAATTCGGCCCGGAGCTGTGGCTCTGGGTCGATCCGGCCAACTCGGCACTGCGGGATCAGACGACTCCCGCACCGGGGCGGGCGGCGCTGGATGAAATCCTGCGCTGTCTGCAGAAGATGTGACCCCCGGCATGAGCGGTCAGGCCCGGAGGAGGCAGCTTGCGTAACCACGTAGGGCCCCGCTCATGCCGAATTGAAGACAGCATGAGTGGTCAGGCCCGGAGGAGGCAGCTTGTGTAACCACGTAGGGCTTCGCTCATGCCGAATTGAAAACGGTCTCAGGAGAATGGGTTTTAGGCAAGTGCGAGTAGACATATGACGATGCCGATGGACGCGACCATCCAGCGCAGCGAGGCGGTGCTCCGGGAACTGTCCCGGGTAATCGTCGGCAAGCGCGATGAGTTGCAGCTGATCATGATCGCCGTGCTCTCCGGCGGTCACATCCTGATCGAGGATCTGCCCGGACTCGGCAAGACGCTCATCGCCAGGTCCTTCGCGGCCGCGCTCGGCCTGGAATTCACCCGCGTGCAATTCACGCCCGACCTGCTCCCCGCCGACCTGCTCGGCTCCACCATCTACGACATGTCCTCGGGCCGGTTCAATTTCCGGCGCGGACCGGTCTTCACCAATGTGCTGCTGGCCGACGAGATCAACCGCACCCCGCCGAAGACCCAGGCGGCACTGCTGGAGGCGATGGCCGAGGGGCAGGTCAGCATCGACGGCGAAACCTTCCCGCTGCCACAGCCTTTTGTCGTGCTCGCCACCGACAACCCGATCGAATACGAGGGCACCTATCCGCTGCCGGAGGCGCAGCTGGACCGGTTCGCGATGCAGCTGCGGCTGGGCTATCTGTCGGAGAACGACGAACGCCAGATGATCCGGCGCCGGTTGGAGCGCGGTTCGGCGACACCGCAGGTGGTGCAGGTGGTGGATGCGAACGGCCTGATGGAGATGCGGCAGTCCGTCGAATTCGTCACGGTGCATCCGGATGTGGTCAGCTATGTGGTCGCGCTGGCCGGTGCGACGCGTGGGCATCCACAGGTCGAGGTGGGTGCGAGTCCGCGTGCCGAACTCGATCTGGTGCAGATGTCGCGGGCCCGTGCGCTGCTGCTCGGGCGCGATTATGTGATCCCCGAAGACGTCAAGGCGCTCGCGGTTCCGGCCATGGCACACCGCATCACCTTGCGTCCCGAGATGTGGGTGCGCCGGATCCGCGGCGAGGACGTGATCACCGAATTACTGCGCCGTTTGCCGGTTCCGCGCGCGTCGGTGACATGACCCGGTGGGAAAGGGCATGACCGGGCCGGATACCGCCGATTCCGCCCCCGTCATTCAGGGGATCGCGGCGGCGAATGCCGTGGTGACGCGACCGCCGACCCGGGACGAGCCGATGGCCGGCGGGGCGCGTCATCGAGATATGACGGCCGCTGTCGAGGCCGAATTGCGCTGGCGTCCCGCGCCATTGGTGTTCATGCTGGCGGTGAGCGCGGCCGTGGCGCTGGTGCTGGCGGTGGTGCTCGGCCGCTGGCAGTTGGTCGTCTTCGCGGCACCGCTGCTCGGTGTGCTCGCCACCGCGCCGTGGCAGCAGTCCAGGACCCGGATCCAGGTGGACGGTGGGGGCACGCTGCGGTGTTTCGAGACGGAGGAGATCGTGACGACGGTCGCCGCCTTCGTAGAATCGGGTCACGCGTTGCTTCGGTTGCAGCCGGAGAAGTACGCGGGACTCGGGATCGACATCGAGGAGGCGATCGATTCCGGGACGGCGCCCGCCGGGCTGCGGTTGGCTCTGACGGCGGACCGCTGGGGTCGCTATCCGCTGTCGGTGCGGGTCACCGCGTTGAGCCCGGCGGGGCTGTCCGTGGCGTCCGCGGTGCTGCCCGCGGGACAATTGTTCGTCTACCCGATCACCGATCCGCAGCGCATGAAGTTGCCGCGCACCGAACTTCCCGAACGGCTCGGCACCCATCTCACCCGCAAGCACGGTCCGGGCGTGGAGTACGCCGATATCCGCGCCTACGCGCCGGGTGATCAGCTGCGCATCGTGAACTGGCCGGTGAGTGCGCGGCGCGGGCGACTATATGTCACCGAGCGGCTGACCAACCGATCGGCGGATGTGGTTGTGCTGGTGGATACTTCGCAGCAGGCGCCGGGGCCGGCCACCGAATCGCTCGAGCTGTCGGTGCGCGGCGCGGCGCAGGTGGTGCAGTCGACACTGCAGGCCGGGGACCGCACCGCGGTGGTCTGCCTCGGCCAGTCCCCGCGCTGGCTGCGTCCGGATATCGGGCGGCGGCAGTTCTATCGGATCGTGGACACCGTGCTCGATGTCGGCGATGAGCACATACCGACCACCGGCACCTTGGCGCCGCATGCGGCCGTGCCACTCGGTGCGATCATCGTCGCCTTCTCCACGCTGCTGGACACCCAGTTCGCCCTCGCGCTGATCGATCTGCGCAAGCGCGGACATGTGGTCGTGGTCGTCGATGTCCTGCGCGGCACACCTTTCCACGAACATCTCGATCCGACGCTGGCTCGGATGTGGAATCTGGAGCGTGCCTCGATGTACCGGGATATGGGAACCGTCGGCGTCGATATCGTGGCCTGGACCG
The DNA here is from genome assembly GCF_040680135.1 of Nocardia sp. NPDC052112. Taxonomy (NCBI): domain Bacteria; kingdom Bacillati; phylum Actinomycetota; class Actinomycetes; order Mycobacteriales; family Nocardiaceae; genus Nocardia; species Nocardia sp. NPDC052112. The sequence goes on from NZ_JBFAWD010000012.1 coordinate 22,829, forward strand.
AAGACGCGCGACTCGATCAGGTCATGCGATTGATCCCGGACCATCGCCGAACCGTAAGGGTGCGCCGATGATTCGTTTCCTCGCCATTCTGTCCGGGGTGCTATTGGTCACCTCGGTGACATTGCTGACGCCATGGGCGGGAATTCCGGCGGTGGCACTGGTGGTGGCGGGCTGGTGGTTCCGGCTGCCCGCGGTCGCCGCGGTACTTCTCGCGATCGGGGTGCTCGCCGCGGCTGATACGGGCGTACTTGCCGCCGCCGCGACAGGTTTGGTGGCCACGGCCTATCTGCTGAATACCGCGACGGTGTCCGCGCCGGTCGGTGTCGTACCGACCACGGTCCCCTCCGTCATCGGTGCGGTGGCATTCGCTGGCACGGCTGTCGGTGCGGCGTTGCTTCCCTTGCGCTTGGCATGGGTCCCGATCGCCGCCCCAATCCTGGTGATCCTGCTGTATGCCCTGGTAATCCAGGGTGTCGCGATCAAGCGGGCACGCAATAGCGGTGCGACCGCTCAACTGAGCGCATAGACCGGCTGCCTAGATCTTTCGCAGTGGCGCCTTGGGCGCGAATGTGGTGGGCGGGTGTTGTTTGCCGCCACCACCACATACGCGGGCACTCAGGTGAAGCGCAGGCCGACGTCGGCGAGCACCGGCGCGTCGTCCCGCTCCACGACAGTTGCGCTGATGATCAGCTCGCCCTCGGCGCGCCAGATTCTGGTGCGGATCGTTTCGCCCGGGTAGAGCACACCGGCGAAGCGGGCGCGGAATCCGGTGACCCGGCTCGCATCCGAATCGAGCACGGTGTCGGTGGCCGTTTTGCAGACGATGCCGTAGGTGCACAGGCCGTGCAGGATCGGGTTGGGGAAGCCCGCAGCGCGGGCGAATTCGGGATCCGAATGCAGGGGGTTGCGGTCGCCGCACATGCGGTACAGCAGGGCCTGCTGGGGGAGAGTCGGCGTGGTGACGTCGAAGTCCGGTGCGTGGTCGGGGAGTTCGGCCTTGGTGCTCGGGCCGCGTTCGCCGCCGAAGCCGCCCTCACCCTTGGCGAATATGGATGAGCGTGCGGTCCAGAGCGGTTCGCCGTCGGAACCGGTCACCGTCTGTTCTTGGACGACCACCGCGGCCGAGCCCTTGTCCCAGAGTTCGGTAATGCGTCCGGTGCTGGTCGCCTTGCCCGACGCCGGAATCGGGCGATGCACCTCGACCTCCTGATGGCCGTGCACCACCTTCGCCAGGTCGATATCGATGCCGGGAAACTTGACCTGCGGCGGCTCGGTGTCGTGGAAGGTGGCCGCCACGGTCGCGAAGGTGGGCAGCACCTGCGGGGTGCGGTCGTCGAGGTAGCGCAGTTCGGCCGGATCGGTCCAACGCATACCCGCCCCGAGCCCCAGTTGGTACAGCTGCGCATCCGATGGCGTCCAGGCGAACTCCCGGCTGGGAAGTTCCGCGCCGAGGGCGATTTTCGGGTCGATGGGCATCGAGTTCTCCTTGTGCATGCTTGTGGACAGATTCCGCTGCCCGTCGCGGCCGGGCCTGGTCGGATGCGGTCCGGCGAGGTGGCTGTGACTCACGACTTCGCCTCGAACCGATCCTGCGGCGACCGCGTCCGGGTGGGCAAGGGGGCGTCCACTCGCTGAGACGCCCCGTCGGACCTTTACGCCTCCGCGGCGGCCTTGGTCGACTGCTGCTTCTTGCGCTCGGCGATATCCAGCACCGCCAGGTAACCGAAGGCGATCGCCGGACCGATGGTCGCGCCCGGACCCGCATAGGTATGACCCATTACCGGGGTCGCGCTATTGCCGGAGGCGTACAACCCCTCGATCACGCTGCCGTCCTCGCGCAGCACCCGTCCGGCGGTATCGGCGACCAGACCGCCCTTGGTGCCGAGGTCGCCCGGCACGATCTTGGCCGCGTAGAACGGGCCCTGCACCAGAGCCGCCAGGCACGGATTCGGCTTCACGGTCGGATCGCCGTAGTACCGGTCGTAGTGGCTGTTGCCGCGCCCGAAATCCTCGTCCTCACCGGTCTCGGCGAACGTGTTGAACCGCTCGACGGTCGCGGTCAGATTTTCGGCGGGTATGCCGATTTCGGTGGCCAACTCCGCGAGGCTATCGGCCTTGACAATCAGGTCGTTTTCCATCCAGCGGGACGGAAACCGCTGACCAGGCTGCAGTCCGGCGAAGATGTAGCGGTTCCGGTAGCGCTGGTCGAACACCAGCCACGCGGGGATGTTCTCGCCCGGACCCTCACCCTGCCCGTATTCGCCGCCGTACATGGTGTGCACGGCCTCGACGTAAGGAGCGGACTCATTTCCGAATCGCTTACCGTCGGCATTCACCATGATGGTGCCGGGCAGATTCCGCTCGGCCAGCGCGAACCACGGCTTACCGCCCTTGAAGATGGTCGGCCCCCACCAGGAATCCGCCATGAAGTCGACCGCGCCGCCGACTTCCATGCCGGCATTGATGCCGTCGCCGGTATTGGCGGCCGCACCGGTGGTCCACTCGGTGGTGATGGGCTGGCGCTGGTACTTGGTGCGCATTTCGGCGTTGTGCTCGAAACCGCCGCTGCCGAGCACCACGCCGTATTTGGCGCTGAACCGCACGGTCTCGCCGTTGTACTCGGCCTCGACGCCGGTGACCACGCCGTTGTCCACGACGAGTTTGGTCAGCGGTGTGTTCAGCAGCAGCGGCACATTCGCGTCCATGAGCCCCTTGCGCATGGCGGCGATAATCGCCTGCCCCATGCCGAGGATGTGCTTGCCGGTCCACTTGGCGAAGTAGGTGCGGGCGCCGACGCGGATGGCCCGCATGATGCCCTTGGGATGGCGCCGGATCAGGTTGAGCCGGACGAAGTCGGCCTGCATGACCACGACATTGAGCGGGGCCTTGGCATACGGCGGCTCCAGGTTGAACCGCTCCTCGCCGAGGATCTTGGCATTGAACGGCGCGGGTTCGCACGAGCGGCCCTGGCCCAGGCCGCCGGGGGCCTCCGGGTAGTAGTCGGAGTAGCCGGGCACCCACTTCATCTTCAGCGGGGTGTGCTCGAGTACGAAGTCGAAGGCCTCCGCACCACGGTCGATGTAGGTGTCGATCCGGTCCTTCGGCACCACGTCACCGATGATGCTGTGCAGGTAGGTGCGGGCGTCCTCACGGTCATCGGGACGACCGGAGGCCGCGAGCGCCTTATTGCCGGGGATCCACACGCCACCACCGGAACGTGCGGTCGACCCGCCGTAGTGCGCGGCCTTCTCGATGATGACCACGCTCAGTCCGTGGTGGGCCGCGGCGAGGGCGGCGGTCATCCCGGCGGCACCGCTGCCGACCACCACCACGTCATAGCTGTGCGGATCATTAACCGGATCAGTCATGTAGAACACGTTATAGAATGGGACCGCATTTGGTCTATGTTGAGTGGCAGAAGACGCGCTCGACGTTCCATTCGTCGAGAAAACTTGTTTCAGTTTCTGACCGGAGTGATGTACATGGGCCTCGAATGGGACCTGACTGCCGACGTGGTCGTCGTCGGCTACGGTGCGGCGGGGGCCGCGGCCGCGCTGGAAGCCACCGACGCGGGTGCGCAGGTGCTGGTGCTGGAGCGGTTCGCCGGTGGCGGGGCGTCGGCGTTGTCCGGCGGCATCATCTACGCGGGCGGTGGTACCTCGGTGCAGCACGAGGCCGGGGTGCGCGATACGCCGGAGCAGATGCTGGCCTATCTCGAGCGTGAGGTCGGCACGGCCGTCACATCCGAGACGCTGCGGCGGTTCGTGGCCGAGAGTCCGGCGATGATCGAGTGGCTGCAGGGGCACGGTGTGCCGTTCGAGGCATCGCTGTGTCCGTACAAGACGTCGTATCCGAATGACAGCTACTACCTCTACTACTCCGGTAGCGAGGTCTCCGGTTACGGTCGCGAGGTCGCCACGCCCGCGCAGCGCGGGCATCGGGTCAAGGGCAAGGGCACGTCCGGGAAGAAGCTCACCGGCCCGCTCGCCGCTTCGGCGTCGCGGCGCGGGGTTCGGGTGGAAACCCTCACGCAGGCAACGCGATTGCTCACCGATTCGAACGGCGCCGTGATCGGCGTCGAATGCGAGTCACTGCGCGACGCCCCAGGTCGGATCAGGGACCGCTACACCCGGATGGCGAAAATCGCCGCCAAGCCGGGCATTTACTATCCGCCGCTGCGCAAGGCGCTGGAGCGTCGGCTGGCGAAGCTGGATCGCCGGTACCGCACCACAATTCGGATTCAGGCCCGTCGCGGTGTGGTGCTCAGCGCGGGCGGATTCATCGCGAACCGGGAAATGCTGCGCGAGTACGGGCCGCAGTACCGCGGCGGACTCGCGCTCGGCACCAGCGGCGACGACGGCAGCGGCATCCGGATGGCCGAGCAGGTCGGTGCGGAAACGGATCGGATGGGCAATATCTCGGCGTGGCGATTCATCCTGCCGCCCAGTGCCTTTACCGGCTCGGTGCTGGTCGATGCGGAGGGGCGCCGGGTCATCGATGAAACCCGCTACGGCGCCGCGGTCGGTCATGCGCTGATCACCGAGCATGGCGGCAGGGGTTGGCTGCTCGCCGACGACGAACTCATGCGTACCGCGATCGCGCAGATTCGGACGCAGTCGGCCTGGTTCCAGCGCGGACAATTCGAGGCCATGCGGCGCAACGCGGTGCGCGGCGCAACCCTGGATGCCGTTGCGGTGCAGGCCGGTGTCGATGCCGATGGGTTGCGCGCCACCGTCGCCGAGCACAATGCCGCCATCGCGAACGGTGCGCCCGATCCGGTCGGCAAGCCCGCCGAATTCACCAAAACCGTAGGGGCCGGGCCGTTCTGGTTGCTGGATGTGGGTATCAAACCGAGCGTCGTCAATCCGTGCCCGATGCTCACCCTCGGCGGTGTCGTCGTCGACGAGCACACCGGAGCGGTGAAATCCACCGCCGGAACCGATATTCCGGGCCTGTTCGCGGCCGGTCGGACCGCGGTCGGTATCTGCTCGGACTCCTATGTCAGCGGATTGTCCCTGGCCGACTGCATTTTCTCCGGTCGGCGCGCGGGCCGATTCGCGGCAGGCGCCGAAGTGCTTTCGCGGGCAGCGCTGCCCGAAGCGACAACAGTGGAAGGAAATTAGCGTGCTGTCCGACGCTATACGAATCGAATTGGCCGATGAACTCGCGGCCGCCGAACGCGATCGGGTCGGCATCGACCCGCTCATCGCCAGGCATCCCGATATCGATGTCGTCGATGCCTACGAGATCCAGCTGATCAATATCCGGCGCAAACTCGATAGTGGCGCGAAGGTGGTCGGGCACAAGGTCGGACTGTCATCGCTGGCCATGCAGCAGATGATGGGTGTGGACGAACCCGATTACGGTCATCTGCTCGCGGATATGGAGGTTTTCGAGGACGTTCCGGTCGAGGCCTCGCGCTATCTGATTCCACGAGTCGAGGTCGAGGTCGGTTTCATTCTCGGCGCGGATCTGCCCGGCGAAGAATGCACCGAGGCCGATGTGCTCGCCGCGACGGTCGCCTACGCGCCGTCCATCGAGCTGATCGATTCGCGGATCAAGGATTGGCAAATCGGGCTGGCCGACACCATTTCCGATAACGCGTCCTCGGCCGGGTTCGTGCTGGGCGCGGCGCGGGTCGCACCGAAAGACCTGGATATCAAGGCCATTGATGCCGTGCTCACCCGCAATGGCGAGGTGATCGCGGAGGGCCGCAGCGATGCGGTGCTCGGCGATCCGGTCATCGCGGTGGCCTGGCTGGCGCGCAAGGTCGCCAGCTTCGGGGTGCGGTTGAAGGCGGGCGACATTGTGCTGCCCGGCTCCTGCACCCGCGCCATCGATGCCCGCGCGGGCGATTCGTTCCATGCCGAGTTCGCCGGACTCGGTTCTGTCCGTTTGCAATTCAAATAGGAGGCTTGCCGTGTCCGAAACGGGGACCGTCACCGCCGCGATCGTCGGATCCGGCAATATCAGCACCGACCTGCTGTACAAACTGCTGCGCTCCACCACGGTGAAACCGAAGTGGATGATCGGAATCGACCCGGAGAGCGAGGGTTTGAAGCGCGCCCGCGGGCTCGGGCTGGAAACCTCGCACGAGGGCGTGGACTGGTTGCTGGCACAGTCGGAACTGCCGGATCTGGTATTCGAGGCGACCTCGGCGTATGTGCATCGGGCGGCCGCTCCGAAGTATGCCGAGGCCGGAATACGCGCGGTCGATCTCACCCCCGCCGCCGTCGGGCCCGCCGTGGTGCCGCCGGTGAATCTGGTCGGCGCGAATCTCGATGCGCCGAACGTCAATATGATCACCTGCGGTGGGCAGGCCACCATTCCGATTGTCGCGGCGGTATCGCGGGTGGTGCCGGTGGCCTATGCCGAAATCGTCGCCTCGGTGTCGTCGGTATCCGCCGGACCGGGCACCCGCGCCAATATCGATGAGTTCACCAAGACCACCTCGCGTGGTGTGGAGACCATCGGCGGTGCACAGCGCGGCAAGGCCATCATCATTCTGAATCCGGCCGAACCGCCGATGATCATGCGCGACACCATCTTCTGTGCGATTCCCGAGGACGCCGATACCGACGCGATCGCCGATTCCATCCATCGGATGGTCGCCGATATCCAGAAGTATGTGCCCGGTTACCGCCTGCTGAACGAACCGCAATTCGATCCGCCGTCGGTGGTTTCCGGTGGGATGGCGAAGGTTTCGGTCTTCGTGGAGGTGGAAGGCGCTGGCGACTTCCTGCCGCCGTACGCGGGCAACCTCGACATCATGACCGCGGCCGCCACTCAGGTCGGCGAGGTCATGGCACAGCAGATTCTGTCGGCCCGGGTGTAAAGGAGCTCAACCATGGCATATTCCGCAGAACTCGACATCCGCGTCACCGACACGTCGCTGCGTGACGGTTCGCACCACAAGCGCCACCAGTTCACCGCCGACGATGTGCGCAATATTGTGACGGCACTCGATGGCGCCGGTGTGCCGGTCATCGAGGTGACGCACGGCGACGGCCTCGGCGGCTCGTCGTTCAACTACGGCTTCTCGCACACCCCCGAGCAGGAACTGGTCAAGATCGCCGCGGAGACGGCCCAGCAGGCCAAGATCGCGGTGCTCATGCTGCCCGGCGTCGGCGTCAAGGAAGACATCAAGATCTCCCAGGACAACGGTGCGTCGATCTGCCGCATCGCCACGCACTGTACCGAGGCGGACGTATCGATCCAGCACTTCGGGCTCGCGCGGGAACTGGGACTGGAAACCGTCGGCTTTCTGATGATGTCGCACACCCAGCCGCCGGAGGCGCTGGCCAAGCAGGCGCGGATCATGGCCGATGCCGGATGCCAGTGCGTTTACGTCGTCGACTCCGCGGGTGCGCTTGTGCTCGAACAGGTTTCGGACCGGGTGGCGGCGCTGGTCGCCGAACTCGGCGACGACGCCCAGGTCGGCTTCCATGGGCACGAGAACCTGGACCTGGCGGTTGCCAACTCGATCTACGCCGTTCGGGCCGGCGCGAAGCAAATCGACGGCAGCGCACGGCGATTCGGTGCGGGTGCGGGTAATACACCCGTCGAGGCCTTCGTCGGTGTCTGCGACAAGCTCGGCATCAAGACCGGTATCGATTTCTTCGCGATCGCCGACGCCGCCGAGGACGTGGTGCGGCCCGTCATGCCGCAGGAATGCCTGCTGGACCGCCAGTCCCTGATGATGGGCTACGCGGGCGTGTACTCCAGCTTCCTCAAGCATGCCGAGCGTCAGGCCGAACGCTATGGGGTCTCGGCAGCCGAAATGCTGGTGCGCGCAGGCAAGCGCAAGTTGGTCGGCGGCCAGGAAGACCAGCTGATCGACATCGCGCTCGAGCTCCAGCGCGAGGCCTCCGTCTCCGCTTGACCTCGGTCCGCAGGCCGCGCCCCAACCGGGCGCGGCCTTGCGTGCGAGGGTGTCGCATATCCAGTGAGCGCGTCACACAGGTTGCAGAGCCTGTGCGCGGCGCCTACTCCGTCTGCGCGAGCCACGGGCTGTGGGTGCTCACCAACCGGGACGGCCGTGTTGCGCGGGGTCATCGCAACCCCAATCCGCAAGGGCCGCACCAACGGGGCGCGGTGTTGTTGCGTGGGGCTGTCGCATACCCAGTGAGCGCCTCGCTCAGGTTTCAACTGGCGCGTGGCGCGCAATGGATATGTGTGAGCTACCGGCAGGTGAATATTGGAATTCGGGGGTCGCGGATGGTGCGGGGATCGGAGATCATGAATCGTGATCTGTCCGCATTGCAATGCGAATCTGCTGCGCAAACAGCGTGGCGGTCGGCGGTGTTCGGCGTGTAAGCGGGAGTTCGCGCTCGAACCGAAGGAAAGTCCGCTCGGGCTGCACGACATCCGGGTGCGCAAGCTGGCCGAGCGGCTCGGTGATGGGCGGGGGCTGCGGTACACGCTGATGCAGCTCTGGTATGCGGCCGGGCGCAAGAAGGTTCCGGATGAGCAGCGCGTGTTCAAACGAGTGCGCATCGGAGTTGGGGTGGCGCTGGTGGTGGTCGCCATTTTCCTGATGGCGAGCGGCGCGGCACCGGCGGGTGTGGTGATCGCGCTCGGCGCGCCGGTCTTGGTGCTGGCCATTGTCGGGATGGGGGCCGCACGGCCCTGGTTTCTGCGCCGGGCCACGGTCCCGATGCCGGTGTCGTACAGCACCTTCCGTCGGGATGTGGTCGGTCGGTGGACACCGATTTACGCTGGCCTGCCGCCCGGAGCGGTCGACGAGGGGCAGGTGCTGCCACCGCCGGTGGACCGCCCTCGATTCGCGGCGCTGTGCCCGGATCGCAGCGTGCTGGCCTGCCTTGTCGCCAACAATGTTTCGCAGACCTGGGCGATGGCGCTGTCCGACCGCATCGATCAGCTGCCGCCGGATGTCCCGGTGATCGTGCTGCACGACGCCAGCCTGCGCGGCATCGCGCTGGCCGGCCGTGCCCGCGCCGCGCTCGGGAGCCGCGCGGTGGTCGCCGGGCTGTCGCCACGTGCGGTACTGGCCAATGCGTCGGCGCTGCGGTTGCGGGAGTCACGACCGGACGACATCGCATTTCTGCGTGCGGAACCGTTGTCGGAAGCGGAGATCGAATGGCTCGCCGACGGTTGGTGGTCACCGCTCGCCGCGGTGCCACCCGCGAAGTTGCTCACCGCGTTGCAGCGAGCGGTTGAACGGATCGAGGATGCGGGCGATCCGGATCGCCGCCGCGCCCGCGAGGTAGGTTTCCTTACGTGGCCGACGCGGTGAAGCAGCGCATGCTCGATCGGCTACTGCGCGTCGCGGCCGAGCGCGCCGCCGCCCCGAGTGGTATCCGATTCACCGAGCGCCAGCTCTACTACGAGGTCTGCCGCATGCTCGCGCCGACCCATCGCGCGTCGCGCCGGTTCGCCTTCACCATCCCGGCGCCGCTGAGCTACCCGGCATTCCGCGCCGCTCTCGACGGCCGCGAGGTACCGGGGCTACTGACACCGGCCCCACCCCGAAGTACCCGCGCCGGACTCCACACCCCCGAACCGGACCTCTTCGACTACGGCCTACCCCGGCTGCTCGTCTGTGAATCGGATGCAGTCGCACAAATGTTGCGCGCCAACGGACTACCGATGGAATCCGCCTGCCCGATACTGAGCGCGTCCGAACTACCCCTCGACCCCGGCATCGCCCGAATGCTCTCCCGAGTCGACGGCACCATCTATCTCCTGCACGACGCGAGCCCCCACGGCCTCAGCTTCCCGACACGCTTGGCCCACCTGACCGATATCCCCGATCGTGCACGAATCGTCCCCTTGGGCTTGCGCCCACGGCAAGCTGGCGGACTGCACCTGCCCCACCTTCGCGGTCCGGTGCCGAGTGCGGAGGGGGCGCAGGTCGATCCGTGGGAACGTGCCGGACTCCGGGGCCGTGAGTCGAATGCTCATGCGGTGCAGATGGAATCGGGTGAGTCCGACGAATTCCGTGGCGATCTGTCAGCGAGTGCGCTTGTGGCACAGCTGGATCCGGGCGAGCTTGCAGGGATGGGTGTCCCGGGGTCGAGTGCCCATGCGGCGCAGATGGAATGGCGTGAGCGCGAGGATTTGCTCGACGGCCTGTCGGCGAGTGTTCCTGTGGCGCAGGTGGATCTGGGCGAGCTCGCCGAGTCGCGTGCCCCGGAATCGACCACTCGTGCAGCGGAGGTCGCGTCGGGCGAGCGCGAAGACTCCAGGAACGACCTGGCAGTGAGTGATCTTGCAGCACAGGTGCGTCGCGGCGAGCATGCGGCAACAGGTAGCAGCCCGGTGCCGCATGCTCCGGCCGCGCAGCTGGATCCATGGGAGCGCGCGTGGCTACGGCGCGACCGGTTCGTCGAGGTCGAAGCGGTGCGCCCGGCATCATTGCTGCGCACCGTGCATCGTTTGGTCCGCGAGGTTCGCCCACCCCGCAGCGGCTGGCCCGAGCTGCGCCGCGCCCGGACTACGGGCTTTCTGACTTGGCCCGCCGCATGAAAGGGAATTGCTGTGCCGGAGCATCGGCAGATCTCGTACACCGATGAATTGCTCGCCGACGGGTCGGTACACCGGCGTTATGCCGATGGGCGTCAGGAGTGGCGGACTCGGGATCCGCGAGGGGTGGTGGTGTGGCGCGATGATCGCGGTAGCTCCGGGACCGATGAGGCGCTCGGGCCGAAGATCGTGAAGCGCGTGTACCACAACGGATCCGTGGTGTATGGCCGGGAAGCGGGGTTCGGGCGCACGCTGTGGGGTGACGGGGTGCTGACTGTTAATCGGTCCTCGTTCGGTGGTCGGCTCGGCGGCATTGTGGCCGCGGTGGCGGGCGGTGCGCTGCTCGGTGCGCTGGTCATGCCGCCGAGTGCGTTGAGCCCAGAAGAAGAGGAGCAGCTGCGCCGACAAGCGGCCGCACAGTCGTCCGGTTCGAGCGACGGGGGCGGCGACTACGGCGGTTGGGACGATGACGGCGGGGACGACGGCGGCGATTTCGGCTGAGGGTAACGATGACTCGTTGGTGTGCTTTCTCGACGCCGGACGACCCGGCCGATCAGGTGCGGGCGGTCGGCGGCACTCCGGTGTGGGTGACCGGTCGTCACGCATTGGGGTTGCTCGATGGGCCCGGCGGCGCGGCCGGTCCGTTCGAGCTGCCCGGCGGTGTGGCTGGCCCGTCGGGCCGTGTGCTGACGGCGGTCGGTGAGGTTACGTTGTTCAATGCGGCTCAATTGCGCGCGCGACTCGGGGCGGACGCACCGCCACCGGACTGCGCCGACGGTGAGCTGCTGCTGTACTGCTACGCCCGCTTCGGGCTGGACGGAATCGCCGCCGCCGACGGCATGTTCGCGCTCGCCATCGCCGACGGTGACGATCTGGTGTTGATACGCGATCATGTCGGCAGCCGCACACTCTTCCACGCACGCGCGGGTAATGGCTGGGCCGCCTCCACATCGTTACGCGCAGTGCACCGGTGGCCCGCCCTGCGAACCGGTCTGCATCTTCCCGCGGTTCGCTCCTTCCTCACCTTCGCCTACCTGCCGGGACGCGAGACGCTGCTGCGCGGCATTCACGAGGTCTTGCCGGGGCGCTGTGTCCGCCTGCACGGCGACGGCTCGACGACCGAGCAAACCTACTGGGAGCCAATCGAAGTCGAGGATCCGCGATCGGCCGCCGAGCATGCACTCGAACTCCGCGAACTGCTCGAGGACGCGGTCGCCCGGCGACTGCCCGCGGGCGAACCGGTCGGGGTGCTGCTGTCCGGCGGCATCGACAGCAGTCTGGTCACCGCCCTGGCCGCCAAGCTGCACGATCAGCGCGTGCGCTCGTACTCCATCAGCTTCGGCGGGACCACCCCGAATGAACTCGCGTACTCGGGACTCGTCGCCACACACTGCAATACCGAACATCGAGTGCTCACGGTGCCCGGTGAAACGGTCGCATCGCGGTTGGCGGAGACGGTGTCGCTGCTGGACTGCCCGGTCGGCGATCCACTCACGGTGCCCAATCTGATGCTCGCGCAAGCCGTTGCCGCGGACGGCATTCGGGTGGTCCTCAACGGCGAGGGCGGCGACCCCGTCTTCGGCGGCCCCAAGAACCTGCCGATGCTGATCTTCGAATTGTCCCGCGACGACCCGGATCCGGACGCCAGGGCGCTCGCCTATCTGGACAGCTACCGCAAGTGCTACGGCGACCTGCCGGTGCTGCTGAGCCCCGACGTCCTGACCGCGCTGGCCGACGCACCACCATTGACCGAGCTGGTCGCGCCCTATCTGCACCAGGGCCGGATGACCAGCTTGCTGAACCAACTGCTGCACACCAACCTGCGCACCAAAGGCGCGCATCATATTCTCACCAAGGTCGAACGTCTCACCGCCGCAAGCGGTGTGGAGGGTCGCGCACCATTGTTCGACCGCGCCGTCATCGACCATGCCTTCCGCGTGCCATGCCGATTCAAGCTGGCCGGTACCAGCGAAAAGTGGATTCTCAAACAGGCGGTGCGCGACCTGCTTCCGGCGACCATCGTGGACCGTCCGAAGAGCGGTATGCGAGTTCCGGTGCAGCAGTGGCTTGCCGGGCCGCTGCGCGAGCTCGGACACGATCTGCTGCTCGGCTCGTCCGCGCGGGCGCGCGGCCTGTTCCGTGCGGACACCATCCGTGCGTGGTTGCGCGGCGACGGTGCGCTGCTGCCGCGGCAGGGCGGCAAGTTGTGGCTGGTGCTGTCATTGGAGCTGTGGTTGCGGTCCTTCGAAGTGGGGCCGTGAGCGAGCGTCAGCCGCATTCGTACGTTGGAGCAGCGAGGAGCCGCATGTCCGATCCCCGAATCAAACAGCACGCGGACGACGAGAACGAGATCCACGACCTGGCCGAATTCGTCGACGCGGGACGCAATGTCGTTACGCCCGTCGCACGATTCCCGCCGGAGGTCGCCGCGGTGGTCGTCGAGGCCTTTGCCCAGATAGTTCGGAGTGCGAAGGCAAGCCGGGCCGCGACCGTACCCGACGCGGATGGGATCACCAGGTCCCAGACCTTCGAAGAGGGCGATGTCTACATGATCGAGTCCCCCTTCGACGGCTTCTTTGCCGACCGCTACATCATGGATTTCTACAATGCGGAGGAACGCGGCATCTGCTCGCGCATGCATCTGCACACCGGCCTGCGCTTCGTCCGCATGATGACCGGCCCGGACACACATATCCGGGTGAGCAGCCTCTCGCCGTTCCGCGTCACCGATATCGAAGGCGTAACCCCCTTCGCGCCCGAACAATTCGAGGACGACCTACCCGACACCCCACCCGACCTGCACCGCATCAGATACAACCTGATCGTCCCGCCCTGTTCCTTCGTCGATATGCAGATTCCCCGCGGCGTGAGCCATCAGTTCAATGCCATCGGCCCGCATGCCGTTATCGATTCGGTCCACCCCGAAGAGTCCATCGAAGTCTTCCGTGAACAAATGTCCGGCTTCAAGATGATGGCCCAAACCGTCTTCCTGGCAGAGGAATTGCCGGACGCGGCGTCCTGCACTGCACTTCCGTAGTGCACGCGGTGTCGGCTGCGATCCGATCGGCTCCAGTCCGCTGGCTGCACACCGACCGGCACCGCAACCCAGCGCGGTCGCTGTCGTCGTCGCACATCTGATGAGGCCCCCGCATATCCAGGGGCAACCCGCACAGGGGGCAACCCATGCGGGTCATCATTCGTTGTGCGACAGCATATTCGGCCGCGAGTTGCCGATTAATTCGGTTGCGATCATTCGGGGTCCTACCTACCGTGGGTATATCGACGTTCAAGGGAAGGACCCGGCAATGACCACCAAGGCGAAATTCGAAGAGCGTGTGCGCTCGGTCGATGCCGCCTTGGAAAGTGCCTTCTCGCGGAGTTTTTCGTCCGATAGCGACGCTGGTGGCGGTCCATGACATAGAACTTCTTGTGTCACAGGGTCGCACCAGGCGAAAGCGGGGAGCGGCCCTTCTCCTTTTCGGCGCAGTTGCTCTGCTGGTATGGGCAACCTGACTTTCATTCAGGGACCACGTCGGTTCGATTCCGATCTGCGTCACTACAGTTTTCAACTACGGTTTCTCAGCTCAGTCGGCAGAGCACTCGGTTGAAGCCCGAGGTGTCGAAGGTTCGAATCCTTCAGAAACCACGATGGCCTCGTGCTCTGCTGGTTGAGCACTCTGATTGTCGATCAGAGCGGCGCGGGTTCGATTCCCGTCGAGGTCGCGATGCGCCTGTAGCTCAGTTGGTAGAGCTCCGTCCTTTTAAGTCGGCTGTCGTGGGTTCGATCCCTACCGGGCGCACCACCGGGAAAGTCGACCGGACGGGTGTCTGGGATACGCGCACGTCGAGCAGTCGGTGCTCGCAATGGAAAGTCATGCGGACCGGCGTCCGTCACCGTCTTGAAAACGGCTGGTCCCATGCGAATGGGATGGGGATCGACACCTCGGCTTTCCGCTGCCGGTTCACTTCGGCGCTCGCATACCGTCCAGCGTCACATCGATCATGCGAGGGGCGGCTTCGGGAACCGTTTCGCAGGCGACGCCGATGCCGTGGCCGAACCGGAGCAGATCCCGCGGCTCGATATCGTGGCGGATATCGCCCGAATCCTGCGCTGCCTGCAGAAGTGCGGCCGCCGCATCGGTGATCAGCGTGCGACACAGAGTGAAGGTCGGTGAGCCCTTGTCCATGCCGGCCTTCATGGTGGTCGCGAGGCTGCGGTTGGTCATCACCCAGTGCACCTGCTCCCGCAGCCACGTTTCGAAAGCCTCGGCCGCCGAGTGGTTTTCGAGCAGCTCGTGGGCGCGGGCGCTCAATTGTTCGATGCTGGAACGGTATACCGCTTCGATCAGCACCTCGCGGCTCGGAAAGTGCCGGTAGAGCGTGCCGATGCCGACGCCGGCGCGGCGGGCGATCTCCTCCAGCGGGGCGTCGGGTCCCTGTTCGGCGAATGCCTCCTGGGCGGATGTCACGATCCGCTCATAGTTGCGCCGGGCGTCCGCGCGCATCGGCCGTCCCGTCGACGGTGCTGCCATATTCCCTCCACTGGAAAACGGAAGGACCCTCCAGATAGGCTTGCGTAACTGGAGGAACCCTCCATATGATAGCTCTATCGGAAACGGAGGCTCCCTCCGTTTGAGTCCCATTCGATGGAGCGTTCTTTGTCCACCACCATGTCCGCGGACACCCGTGTGCCCGCAATCGCCAGGGCCGGTCGGCTCCGATCCGGCATTGTGCTGGTCACCCTGCTGACCTGCCAATTGATGATCATCCTCGACATCACCGTGATGAATGTGGCGCTGCCGCGCATTCGCACCGACCTGCATTTCAGCGCGACCAGCCTGTCCTGGGTGATGAACGCCTACACCCTGGTCTTCGGCGGTCTGCTGCTGCTCGGCGGCCGCGCCGGTGATCTGTTCGGCCGCCGCAACCTGTTCATTGCCGGTACGGCACTGTTCACGCTGGCCTCGCTGGCGGGCGGGCTGGCACCGTCGGCCACCTGGCTGCTCGTCGCCCGTGTTGTGCAGGGCATCGGCGGGGCCATGGCCGGTCCCAGCACTCTCGCACTGCTGACCACCACATTCAGTGAACCCAAGGCCCGGATGCGGGTGCTCGCGCTGTTCTCCGGCATGTCCAGTGCGGGCTTCGCGATCGGTCTCATCATCGGTGGCCTGCTGACCGAATGGCTGAGCTGGCGTTCGGCGCTGTTCATCAACGTGCCCTTCGGCCTGGCCGTCGTCGTGCTCGCACTGCGCTACCTGCCCGACGCCCAGCGCCAACCGGCCCGTCTCGACCTGCCCGGTGCGGTGACCGCGACCGGCGGTGTCGCCGCGCTGGTCTACGGCTTCATCAGCGCCGCATCACACGGCTGGAGCAATGCGGGTACCGATATCTGGCTGGCCGTTGGCGCCATCTTGATCGCCGCCTTCCTGACCATCGAGGCGCGCACGGACCAGCCTCTGCTGCCGCTGCGGCTGTTCGCCGATCGCAATCGCGCCGCGGCCTACGCCAATATGTTCCTCGGCCCGATGGCCGGCATGTCGATGTTCTTCTTCCTCACCCAATATCTGCAGGAAGTGCTCGGATTGAGCGCGCTGACAACGGGTTTCGCCTTCATGCCGACCGCGCTGTTGATGTTCACCATGATCCGGCTGATCCCGCGGCTGCTGCCGCGCTTCGGCCCGAAACCGGTGACGGTGATCGGTACATTGCTGATGGCGGCCGGTTTGGTGCTGCTGACCCGACTGACGGTCGACACCGCCTACTTCCCGATGCTGTTCATCGCCATGATCCTGATGGGAAGCGGTATCGGCCTGGCCTTCTCGCCGCTGAACGTGCTCATCATGTCGAGCGTTGCGCCGACTGAAGCCGGTGCCGCGGGCGGCGCGCTGCAGACCTTGCAGCAGACCGGTTCCTCCCTCGGCCTCGCGATTCTGGTCACCATTTTCGGCACCGCCTCCCGCGATGCCGGAGGTTCGGCACAGCACGCCCTGGTCAGCGGCATTACCGCCGCCTTCGCCGGTGCCGTGGTCATCGCCGCCCTGACCTTCGTCGTCGCGCTCACCTTCCGCAGCCCGCGTCCCGCGGATTGAAATATGGCCCCGCCCGGTCGATTCCGGGCGGGGCCATATTCCGCTACAGCCAGGTGTCCAGCGTTGTCGTGGTGAGGAAATGCTCCAGGTCGTGCCGCCAGGGCGCCGGTACCGTCTTATCCGGTTCGATGGCGGTGTACTGGCCACGGTAGAACAACAGCGGCCTGCCGGAGCTGGTCGACTCCGACAGGGCCAGCACTCGGCCGATCACGATGTAGTGATCGCCGCCGTCGACGACGCTGTCCACCTTGCACTGGATGGTGGCCAGGGCGTCGTCCAGGAGCGGGAGCTCCAGTTCCGAGGTGTGCCAGTTGGTTTCGGCGAACTTATCGGGTTCGCGGGAACCGAAGCGGGCACACAGTTGCTGTTGTTCCTCGGCGAGGACATTCACACAGAAGCGTCCGGACTGTTCGATGGCCGCCCACGACCGCGAGGTCTTGGTGGGGCAGAACAGTACGAGCGGCGGGTCCAGGGACAGGGCGGCGAAGGACTGGCAGGCGAAGCCGATCGGGGCGCTGTCGGCATCGAACGTGGTGATCACCGTGATGCCGGTGCAGAACTGTCCCAATACATTTCGGAACTGCCGCCCGTCGATCACCGGATATTCGTCGGTCGTCATCGTCTCCCCGCTCGCCCTGTCGTACATTACTGCGCCTCGCTGGCGCTCGGCTCCGTAATGCAGTACAGCGGTGTTTTCTGGTTCACTCGCTG